>NZ_LN907827.1:629170-943755 GCF_001517405.1 Duffyella gerundensis
GCTGCATAAAGGTCATTACCGCACCAAAGCTGGCGGCAAAGGCGATCAGCACCATCACGATGGTCACGGTCTTGATGGTGCGAAACAGCAGGATATGGAGCTGATTCCATTTAAAATCACGATAGATAAACATGGTGACCAGAAACGCCCATAAGCAGGCAATTGCGGCAGATTCCGTGGCGGTAAAGATCCCGGTGAGAATACCGCCAAGAATGATCACAATGGTAAACAGACCCCAGAACGCATCGAGAAAGATTTTCAGCGCCTGTTTAAACGGGATGCGCTCACCTTTTGGGTAACCGCGTTTTCTGGCAAAGCCGATACACATGATCATCAGGCAGAGGCCGAGCAGCAGGCCGGGAAAAATGCCCGCCACAAACAGCGACGAGATACTGACCACGCCGCCGGTCGCCAGCGAGTAGATCACCGAGTTATGGCTGGGTGGTGTCAGCACCGCCTGCACCGATCCGCTGGCGGTCACCGCGGCGGCAAAATCGCGCGGATAGCCTTTGGCTTCCATCTCCGGGATCATCACCGATCCGATCGAGGCGGTGTCGGCAACCGACGATCCTGAGATGGCACCAAAGAAGGTCGAGGCAACGATATTCACCAGCGACAAACCGCCGCGAATAAAGCCGACAAAGATATAGGCGAAATTTACCAGCCGTCGGGCAATGCCGCCCTCGGCCATGATGGCACCGGCGAGAATAAAGAAGGGAATGGTCAGCAGGGAGAATTTGTTTACGCCGTTGGTGATCTGGATCACCACCGCTTCCCACGGCAGGTCAATCCACCAGGCGCCGATAAAGGCGCTGAGGCCCACAGAAAAAGCCACCGGAAACCCCAGCAGCAGCAGCAACGCTAAACTACCAATCAGAATAAGTGCGTCCATTTTCCTGCTCCGCCTTAGTGAGTGCCGCCAAGCATGACAACAGGACGAGCGGTCTGCTCGCCCGCGAATAAACGCTCAATCACAAACAGCAGCGTGATCAGCGTGCCCAGCGGAATCGGCAGATACATTTGCCCGTAGGTCACCGCAGGCAGCGATGCCTGCGCCTGTGACCACATCGCTTCACACAGGCTAAAGCTCGACTGAAACAGCATCACGCAGAACGCCAGCATCAGCAGATCGCAGAGGATGCGCGCCGCGCGTTGCAGCGGGGCAGGCAGGCGATCGGTGAGCATTGACACACAGATATGCGTACCGGCGCGCAGGCCAACCGGGGCGCCAAGAAAGGTAAAAATGATCATACAGACAATGGCCACCGGTTCGGGCCAGGAGAGGGCACCATCCAACACGTAACGGGCAAAAATTCCCACCGGTATCACCGACACCATAATCAGTAAGGCAATACCGGCCACCACCATGCACAGCAGATAAAGCCCGTCCATCAGACGACAATAAGAGGTCATAACTGGGTTCCTGCGAAAAGTGCCGCGAGCGCGGCACGGGGAAAATTATTTAACTTCAGCGATCTGCTTCATCAGATCCTGATAGTTAGCACCAAATTTGTCGCGCACCGGCTGTGTTGCCTTGATGAAGTAATCGCGATCGGTCTGCTGAAAGGTCACGCCGCCCTGTTTCATTTTGGCCAGCGATTCTTCGGTGTATTTCGCCCACAGCACGCGCTCATCTTCCTGCGCCTCTTTGCCGAGCTTTTTCAGCAGCGCCTGATCGTCCGCCGAGAGCTTGTTCCATGCGGTTTTTGAGAACAGGATCATTTCCGGCTGCATAAAGTGGCCGGTCAGGGTGTAATACTTGGTAACCGGCATATAGTTATGCGCCACAAAGGTTGGCGGGTTGTTCTCGGTGCCGTCGACCACGCCGGTTTGCATGGCGCTGAACACTTCGCTGACGCCCATCGCTACCGGATTAGCGCCCATCGCTTTCAGCGTGGCAAGGGAAACGGCGCTGTTCTGCACGCGAATTTTCATGCCCTTGAGGTCTTCAGGTTTGGCGATCGGCTTTTTGGTGATCATGTTGCGTACGCCGGCATCGGTCCAGCCGAGAAATATCATGCGTGCCGCAGGGTCCTTGTCGAATTTATCGGTGATGGTCTTGCCAACGTCACCATCCAACACCTTATGCATATGGTCTTCATCGCGAAAGATATAGGGCAGGGTTAAGACGCTGGTTTCCGGAGCAATGGTGGTAACTGGCGCCAGCGACACGCGAATCATATCGATCGCCCCCAGCTGCACCTGTTGCAGCGCCTGATCTTCATCACCCAGCACGCCTCCCGCGTAAACCTTCATCTCCAGGCGGCCATCGGTGGCCTTTTTCAATTTTTCGCCCATATTTTGCAGCGCGACCACCGTCGGATAACCGGCAGGTTGAACTTCCGCGATTTTTAATACTTTGGCTGAGGCCATACCGCTAAAGGCAGCGGTCAGCGACACGGCAAGCAGTAACTTTTTCAGCATTATTTTTTATCTCCAGCGAAGAGGTATGCCGCTTTAGGGAAGGAAGTGAGGCGCAAGCAGGGACAGCGGCTGAATCACTATAGAGAAAAGTCTGCTGCTGCAAATGGGCGGCTGTTAGATTGAATGAAATACATCACAAAATTAAAACAACGTTTTAATAAAATTCAACAGGCCATCACATTTATGGAACCAGCCGGTTTCGTCAGGCAGAAAGGCGCGCGAAAAATCAGCGAAAAATGTAAATAGTAATGAGAACTACTATCAATTCGCCGCTTTTTTGGTATGATCCGCCCCTGACGTAAAACAGCCATAAATGATGTTGGAGATACAGCGTGGTAACCAGTGATTTGATGCAAACGGATCTCTCCGTTTGGGGCATGTATGAACATGCAGACATCGTGGTAAAAGCGGTGATGATTGGGCTGCTGTTGGCCTCGGTTGCCACATGGGCGATCTTCTTCAGTAAATATGCCGAGCTGAGCGGCGCCCGTCGCCGCCTGAAGCGTGAACATCAGGCGCTGACCGAAGTGCGATCGCTGAATGAAGCCGCGCAGATTGCCGGTGCATTCAAAGCGCAAAGCGCCAGCCTGCAGCTGATCAAAGACGCGCAGAACGAGCTGGAGCTCTCTGCGGGCAGCGAAGACAATGACGGCATTAAAGATCGTACCGGCTTTCGCCTTGAGCGCCGCGTTGCCGCCTTCAGCCGTCATGCTGGTCGTGGCAACGGTTTCCTCGCCACCGTCGGTTCCGTGGCGCCATTTATCGGCCTGTTCGGTACCGTATGGGGCATCATGAACAGCTTCATCGGCATCGCCAAAACGCAAACCACTAACCTGGCCGTTGTGGCGCCGGGTATCGCCGAAGCGCTGCTGGCTACCGCCGTCGGCCTGGTTGCGGCGATCCCTGCGGTGGTGATCTACAACGTATTTGCGCGCATGATTGCCAATTACAAAGCGTCGCTGGGCGATGTTGCCGCGCAGGTGCTGCTGTTGCAGAGCCGCGATCTCGATCTGGCTAACAGCGGCGTTGGCCGTCCGACGACCACGCAGAAATTACGCTTAGGATAATTATCATGGGCATGCGATTAAACGACGGTGTCGAAACAGACGGTGAAATGCATGAGATCAACGTCACGCCGTTTATCGACGTGATGCTGGTGCTGCTGATTATCTTCATGGTGGCAGCACCGCTGGCCACGGTTGACGTACGCGTTAATCTGCCAGCCTCCACCAGTTCACCGCAGCCGCGCCCGGAAAAACCGGTTTATCTCTCGATCAAAGCGGATAAGCAGCTCTATATCGGCAATGAAGCGGTGACCGAAGCCAATCTGGTCAACGTGCTCAGCGCTCAGACGCAGGGCAACAAAGAGACCACCATTTTCTTCCAGGCGGATAAGAGCGTTGATTATGAAACGCTGATGGGCGTGATGGACGCCTTACGTCAGGCGGGCTATCTCAAGATTGGTCTGATGGGCATGGAAAGCGTCGCGAAAAAATAACCGATGCCCGTCCCGCTCAGCTGCGCAAGGCGGCGAGCGGGCGGGCGTTTATTTAACGACGTAACGCAATCGCTTCAATTTCAATTTTCACATCTTTTGGCAGCCGCGCCACTTCCACACAGGAACGGGCCGGAAAACTCGCCTGATGCTCGCTGAAAAACGCTTCATAGGTAGCGTTCACCGTAGCAAAATCGTTGAGATCCTTAACGAATACGGTGGTTTTCACGATGTCACCCACCTTCAGTCCGGCTGCTTCCACAATCGCCTGCACGTTCTCCAGCGACTGACGCGTTTGCGCAGCGATATCACTGGCCACGTTGCCGGTTTTTGGGTCGACCGGAATCTGGCCGGAGGTGATGATCATGCTGCCTAAATCCACGCCCTGTACATAAGGCCCGATGGCGGCTGGTGCGTTGTCGGTACTGATTTCACGAGACATATTTTCTCCTTGAAGACGTTGACGCAACGGCATCCGTTACGCGCTGACATAGCGGCACCATTATAAGTGCCGCCTCAGGGTTTACCAGTTTGCCAGCACCACATGATGGGCAAACTCTTTCTCGCAGTATTTGCACTTCAGCTGCACCGCATCCTGGCGTTTACGCACCGCAAAGCTCGAGCAGACTGGCTCGTTGCGGCTGATGCAGTTGCTGTTAGGGCAGGTCAGCACCCGCTCAATGCGATCCGGCAGCGTGGGCGAGATTTTGCCGACCACTTCATATTCGTCGATGCGGTTGACGGTGGCGTGCGGCGCGTAGACGGCCAGCTGGTTGATCTGATCGTCGGTGAGAAAGGTGTTTTCAATTTTGATCAGATCTTTGCGGCCCATCTCGCCGGAAGGCAGATTCAAGCCGATGGTGATGCGTTGGTCCGTTTCGGTCAGGCGAAACAGGCTCAGCAGCTTAAAGCCAATCTGTGCGGGAATGTGGTCAATCACCGTGCCGCGTTTAATCGCTTCAACCTGTAGTTTATTATCCTGTGTCATCGGGTTTTCTCCTTACAGATCCAGTTCGCTGTTCATCACCAGCGCCAGCAATGCCTGGCGTGCGTAGATACCGTTGCCCGCCTGCTGGAAATACCAGGCGTAAGGCGTCTTATCCACATCGGTGGTGATCTCATCAATGCGCGGCAGCGGATGCAGCACCTTCATATTGTCACCGGCGCCGGCCAGGTCGGCAGCGCGCAGGATGAACTGCGCTTTAACGTTGGCGTATTCCGAAGGGTCAAGACGCTCTTTTTGCACGCGGGTCATATAGAGAATGTCGAGCTGCGGGATCACCTCTTCAATGCTGTCGTGGCGGCTCCAGACAATGCCTTGTTCATCCAGCATATCGGTGATGTAACCCGGCATCGCCAGCGCATCCGGCGCGATAAAGTAGAAGCGATTGCCGTCGAATTTGGCCAGGGCCTGCGTCAGTGAATGCACGGTGCGGCCATATTTCAGATCGCCTACCATCGCCACGCTGAGGTTGCTGAGGCGGCTCTGCGTCTCCTGAATGGTGAACAGGTCGAGCAGCGTTTGCGTCGGATGCTGATTAGCCCCGTCACCGGCATTGAGGATCGGAATGCCGCCGGAGAACTCAGTGGCCAGACGGGCGGCGCCTTCCTGCGGATGACGCATCACGATGGCATCCACATAAGTGCTGATCACCGAAATGGTATCGGCAAGGGTTTCCCCTTTCTTGCCCAGCGACGTATTGCTGCCGTCGGCAAAGCCCACGACCGACGCGCCAAGGCGATGCATCGCCGTTTCAAACGACAGGCGCGTACGCGTCGACGCCTCAAAGAAGCAGCTGGCGATCACCTGATGCTTCAGCAGTTCAGGCTGTGGATGGGCTTTCAGCATGGCGGCGGTATGCAGCACCAGCTCAAGTTCCTGTCGGTTCAAATCGTTAATGGAAATGATGTGCTTGCGATATAGCGGATTGGCCATCTGTCATTCTCCTCTGCGCGTGCCGGATAATGGACAAAAAAAAGCCCCTGCAATGAGGGGCTTTCTTAAGATCGAAAATAGAATGGAAGGCGCGCCTGCAATCAGGCGTGATTGAGCGATGATAAAAGCGTGACGCTGAGTCATACATCCTCCCGGCAAAGTGTCGGGCATTATACGGAAACTGTGCCGGGCAGCAAGTGAAAAACGGCAGCGCGTAATCGTTTGCCCGCCTTGTTCAGGGCGCTTTGCTCAGGGTCGCTACCATGACCGCCTTAATGGTATGCAGACGGTTCTCAGCCTGATCAAAAACGATGCTGTGCGGCGATTCAAACACCTCGTTGGTCACTTCCATGCCGCCGTGCAGCCCATACTCTTCTGCCATCTGCTGGCCGAGCGTGGTTTGGTCATCATGAAAAGCGGGCAGGCAGTGCAGAAACTTTACCTCGGGATTGCCGGTCAGTTCCAGCATGGCGCGGTTGACCTGATAATCACGCAGTAGCGCGATGCGCTCGGCCCACACCGCCTTGGGTTCGCCCATGGAAACCCAGACGTCGGTATAGATAAAATCCGCGCCCTGTACGCCTTCAGCGATCGCTTCGGTCAGGGTGATTTTACCGCCGGTCTGCTGAGCCGCTTCGCGGCAGCTTTCCACCAGTGCCTCATCGGGCCAGCACGCTTTTGGTGCCACCAGCCGCAGATCGAGGCCAACCAGCGCCGCGGCTTCGAGCATGCTGTTGCCCATGTTATTGCGCGCATCGCCAACGTAGACAAAAGTCATCTCATTCAGCTTTTTCGTCGGCAGATGCTCCTGCATGGTCAGCAGATCGGCCAGCAATTGCGTAGGATGAAACTCATTGGTCAGCCCATTCCACACCGGCACACCGGCATGCTGTGCCAGCGTCTCGACAATCTGCTGGCCATGGCCGCGATACTGAATGCCGTCATAGATACGGCCTAACACGCGTGCGGTATCTTTGATCGACTCTTTATGGCCTATCTGGCTGCCGCTCGGACCCAAATAAGTGACATTGGCGCCCTGATCGTAAGCGGCAACTTCGAAAGAGCACCGGGTGCGGGTCGAGTCTTTTTCGAAGATGAGCGCAATGTTTTTTCCGGTCAGCCGCGGTGTTTCATTGCCCTTTTTTTTCGCGCTTTTTAATTCAGCCGCCAGCGTCAGCATGCTGTCTATTTCCGCCGGGGTGAAATCCAGTAAACGCAGGAAAGAACGGTGATAAAGCGAGGTCATGTGGTGCTCCATAAGGCGATGCAAAATGAATTAAAATTCAATTTAACCGTCTGAATATGCATTTTCAACCCTGAGGTAAAGAAACTTTCGCTTTTGTGTAGTGGCGCGTCGGCGTGTGTGGGAAAATAATCAAGACTCTGCCAATTAATGGGGAATAAATCATGGCATATGAAGAATTACTGGAAGAACAGCGCGAAGAGACGCGGCTGATCATTGAAGAGCTGCTGGACGATGGAAGCGATCCGGAAGCGCTCTACACCATTGAGCATCATCTCTCCTGCAACAACTTCGACTCGCTGGAAAAAGTGGCGGTAGACGCGTTCAAGCTGGGCTATGAAGTCAGCGAGCCGGAAGAGCTGGAGCTGGAAGATGGCAGCAAGGTGATGTGCGTGGATATTCTGAGTGAAGGTGCGCTGAATGCGGATCTGATCGACGTGCAGGTTGAGCAGCTGGTGAATCTGGCAGGCAAGTACAATGTCGATTACGACGGCTGGGGCACCTATTTTGAAGATCCTGACGCCGAAGATGAAGACGAAGAAGGCGACATGATCGACGATGACGATACCGGTATTCGTCACTGATTCTTCTGTATTAACCCGGCTTGCTGGCCGGGTTTCCTTTCGCTGATAACGCCAGAAAAACATGAACTACGCTGCACTGCTCGAACCCGTCCACCATTTTTTGACCTGCCGCACCTCTCAGGCGTGGATTGATGAGGCCCGCAAGCCGGAAAATCTGACGCTGCTGCTCACCGATCATATGGTATGCGAACTCAAGGCGGCGCAAACCGCGGCCTGGCTGATTCGTAAATACGTTGCCGACCAGCCCAGCGGCGATCTGATCCTCGCGTGGCTCAAGCCGTATGAAAACTTCATTTTTCGCGAACATCACGACACCGACTTTCTCAACGCCCATCGCGGCCTGACGCGCAGCATTATCGTGCGTAACGAACTGCCGTGGGCTGACGATCTGGTTGAAAAGATGGTGCTGCTGATCAAAGAGGAGCTGCACCATTTTTATCAGGTGTGGGAGATCATGCAGGCGCGCGGCATCGTCTATAAAAAAATCACCGCCAGCCGCTATGCCAAAGGGCTGCTGCGCGAAGTCACCACTCACGAACCGGATACGCTGGTGGATAAGCTGATCTGCGGCGCCTACATTGAAGCGCGCTCCTGCGAACGTTTTGCCAGCCTGGCGCCGTTTCTGGATGAGGAGCTGCAGAAGTTTTACCTGTCGCTGCTGCGCTCCGAGGCGCGTCACTATCAGGATTATCTTGCGCTGGCCGCGCAGATTTCACCGGTGGACATCGCGCCGCGAGTAAAAGCCATCGGCGAGGCAGAAGGGCGGCTGATCGCCGAGCCCGACAGCGAATTACGGTTTCATAGTGGGATGCCGGCGGGGCGAGAGTAGCCTTGGCAGGCGGCTGTTAAGGTCAAAATCTTTTAGGTCAACGTCAACGTCAAAAGCCGTTTCGTACAGGCTAAAGCCTGCCCGAGCAGGGCCGGCTTTAGCCCCGGCCCTGCACCCGCGCTATCCGGCAAACACAACCGCCCGCTGCGCGGGTGCCCTCAGCAAAAGCCTTTTCCTGACGGACCCGGCGCGATTCGCTCCTGCTCAGCGCGCCCTCTCGCCGCATCCCTGCGGCTCGTCCTGGAAAACGCTTTTCCCTCGGCGGCGGTGATGCCTCTAAAGGTCGAAACCCAGGTCAAGGTCAAAGGCGATTTCGTTCTGCCTGAAGGCAGCCCGAGCAGGGCCGGCAGTCGCCCCGGCCCTGCTCCCGCGCTATCCGGCAAACACAACCGCCCGCTGCGCGGGTGCCCTCAGCAAAAGCCTTTTCCTGACGGACCCGGCGCGATTCGCTCCTGCTCAACGCGCCTTCTCACCGCATCCCTGCGGCTCATTCTGGAAAACGCTTTCGCCTCGGCGTTTGTGATGCCTCCTCAAGGTCAAAACCCAAGTCAAAACCGAAAAGATAAAAGATGAAATCCTAAATAAAACTTCAAATTCTAAATAAAACCCAAAACCCAAAACCCAAAACCCAAAACCCAAAACCCAAAACCCAAAGCCTGAATTCCAACAAAGTGAAAATCGAAGTGCCTTTGCCTTTGCCTTTGCCTTTGCCTTTGCCTTAGATTTTTGGGTTTTGACGTGGGTTTTGACGTGGGTTTTGACGTGGGTTTTGACGTGGGTTTTGACGTGGGTTTTGACGTGGGTTTTGACGTGGGTTTTGACGTGGGTTTTGACGTGGGTTTTGACGTGGGTTTTGACGTGGGTTTTGACGTGGGTTTTGACTTGGGTTTTGACTTGGGTTTTGACCTTGAGGAGGCATCACCACCGCTGAGGAGATGAACATTTTAGGATGGCCCGCCATGGATGGCGGGACAAGGGAGCGCTGAGCAGGAGCGAATCGCGAACGGTCCGTGAAGAAATGTGAATCGACGAAGGTACCCGCCTGCGGCGGGCGGTTGTGTTTGCCGGATAGCCGGGGTGCAGGGGCGGGGCGCATGCCGCCCCTGCTCGGGCGGCCCGAAGGGCAGAACGAAATGGCCGTTGACCTGGCCCTTTAAGCGGACTGCCTTCAGGCAGAACGAAACGGCCGTTGACCTGGACGTTGACCTGGCCTTTAAGAAGCCCGCCTGCGCCAGGGCAAGCCAGGGCAAGCCACCCCTCACAATGCCTTCAGCATCCTCACTTCACAATCAACATGCCCGGTGCAGCCCAGCGGCTCCGTAATATGCTCAAAGCCCAGCTGCTCGTACAGGGCAATCGCGCGCGTCAGGCTGGCGGTGGTTTCGAGGTAACAGCGGCGGAAACCGCGGTCCCGGGCGAAATCCAGCGCCTGAAGGGCCAGACGGCGTGCGAGCCCAAGACCGCGCAGCTGCGGCAGGAAATACATCTTTTGCAGCTCGCAAATATCGGGTGCGCTGCACAGCAGGGGCGCTATGCCGCCGCCGCCGACAACCTCGCCATCCATCTCCACCACCCAATAGGCGCTGTGGGCTTCGCTGTAAAGCTCAAACAGCCGGTCAAGATTGGGATCGGCGACGGTGTAGCCTTTATCGGCGGTCAGGCCAAATTCAGCGGAAACGGTGCGAATCACCCGGGCAACAGAAGGATTGTCGCTGGCGACCATCGGGCGCAAATGCAGATTGAGAAGGGGTTCAGCTGTCATCGTGCAGGCTCACTGGCAGAAATAAAAAAGGCCGGGTCACATTGCCCGGCCAGTAAAAATTAACGCGTCATGCCGCAAATTACAATGCGGCAATCACCGCCTGCTGCTCGATCATTTTCGCTTTAGCCTGTTCGAACTCAGCCATGCGCTCACGCTCTTTAGCAACCACCGCTTCCGGGGCGCGTGACACAAATCCTTCGTTCGCCAGCTTGGCTTCGATTTTACCAATCTCTACCTCAAGCTTGCTGACCTCTTTCGCCAGGCGATCCAGCTCGGCGGCTTTATCCACCAGGCCGGCCATCGGAATCAGCAGCTCAGCGCCGTCGATGATTTTGGTCACCGACACCGGGCCTTTGTCATCCGCTGGCAGCAGCGTCAGGCTGTCGAGTCGCGCCAGCTTCTGCAGGAAACTGCGGTTCTCTTCCACGCGACGTTGCGCGTCAGCACTGGCACCGCGCAGCAGCACATCCAGCGGTTTACCCGGTGAAATGTTCATTTCTGCACGGATATTACGTACGGCAACGATCGCCTGCTTCAGCCATTCGGTATCGGCCAGCGCGGCGTTATCAACCTGATCGGCGTGATATTCCGGCATCGGCTGCAGCATGATGGTATCGGCGGTAATGCCTTTGAGCACCTTCACGCGCTGCCAGATGGTCTCGGTGATAAATGGAATGATGGGATGCGCGAGGCGCAGCAAGGCTTCCAGTACCGTTACCAGCGTATGACGCGTGCCGCGCAGTTCAGCGTCGCTGCCGCTGGTCATGACCGGTTTGGTCAGCTCCAGATACCAGTCGCAGAACTGGTTCCAGGTGAACTCATAAAGGATGTTCGCCGCGAGGTCGAAACGGTAGTTATCCAGTGATTCGCGATACGCTTTCACCGTATTGTTGAACTCAGCCAGAATCCAGCGATCGGCCAGCGACAGCACTTTTTCGCCGCCGTTCATGCCGCAATCCTGATCTTCCGTGTTCATCAGCACAAAACGGCTGGCGTTCCACAGCTTGTTACAGAAGTTGCGGTAGCCTTCAAGACGCTTCATATCCCAGTTGATATCGCGGCCGGTAGAAGCCAGCGCCGCCAGCGTGAAGCGCAGAGCGTCGGTGCCGGTTGGCTCAATGCCGTTCGGGAACTGTTTTTCGGTGCGCTTGCGAATTTTATCTGCCAGCTGCGGCTGCATCATGTTGCCGGTGCGTTTTTCCAGCAGCGCCTCCAGCGAAATGCCATCCACCATATCCAGCGGGTCAATCACGTTGCCCTTGGATTTGGACATCTTCTGGCCTTCTTCATCGCGAATCAAACCGGTCATGTAGACGGTTTTGAACGGCACCTGCGGTTTGCCGTCTTCATCTTTGATGAAATGCATGGTCAGCATGATCATGCGTGCAATCCAGAAGAAGATGATGTCGAAGCCGCTGACCAGCACGCTGGTCGGATGGAAGGTGCGCAGCGCCTCGGTGTTTTCTGGCCAGCCCAGCGTGGAGAAAGTCCACAGCCCGGAGGAGAACCAGGTATCCAGCACGTCATCATCCTGACGCAGCGCGATGTCGGCGCCGAGGTTGTTTTCCGCGCGCACTTCCGCTTCGTTACGACCCACAAACACGTTGCCCTGATCGTCATACCAGGCCGGAATGCGGTGGCCCCACCACAGCTGGCGGGAAATACACCAGTCCTGAATATCGCGCATCCAGGAGAAATACATGTTTTCGTACTGCTTCGGCACGAACTGGATGTCGCCGTTTTCCACCGCTTCCACCGCGACTTTCGCCAGCGGCGCAGTGCGCACATACCACTGATCGGTCAGCATCGGTTCAATCACTACGCCGCCGCGATCGCCATAAGGCACGGTTAAATCGTGTGGTTTGACTTCCTGCAGCAGGCCCAGCGCATCCACCGCCGCGACAATCGCTTTACGCGCGGCGAAACGCTCCATCTTCTGGAATTCCGCGGGCAGCGCGTCGGCGTAAACCGTGCTCTCTTCGCCATTGGTATCGCACACCTGCGCGCTTTCGCGGATATCACCGTCCAGCGTCAGAATGTTGATCATCGGCAGCTGATGGCGACGGCCTACTTCGTAGTCGTTGAAATCGTGCGCCGGGGTGATCTTCACGCAGCCGGTGCCTTTTTCCATGTCCGCATGCTCATCGCCCACGATCGGGATGCGGCGGTTGACCAGCGGCAGCATCACCGACTTACCGATCAGATCTTTATAACGCGGATCTTCCGGATTGACCGCCACGCCGGTATCGCCCAGCAGCGTTTCCGGACGAGTAGTCGCGACCACCAGATAATCTTTGCCGTCGGCGGTTTTCGCACCGTCAGCCAGCGGATAGCGGATATGCCACATTGAGCCTTTTGACTCGCGGTTTTCCACTTCGAGGTCAGAAATCGCCGTGCGCAGCTTGGGATCCCAGTTCACAAGGCGCTTGCCACGGTAAATCAGGTTCTCTTTATGCAAACGAACAAACACTTCGTTTACCGCGTGGGACAGCCCGTCGTCCATGGTGAAGCGCTCGCGCTCCCAGTCGACCGAGTTACCCAGACGGCGCATCTGACGGGTAATGGTGCCGCCCGATTCCGCCTTCCACTGCCAGATTTTTTCGATAAAGGCATCACGGCCGTAATCCTGGCGGGTTTTGCCCTCTTCGGCGGCGATTTTACGCTCCACCACCATTTGCGTGGCGATGCCCGCATGGTCGGTGCCCGCCTGCCACAGGGTATTTTTCCCCTGCATGCGCTGATAGCGGATCATCGTGTCCATGATGGTTTGCTGGAAGGCGTGACCCATGTGCAAGCTGCCGGTCACATTCGGCGGCGGGATCATGATGCAGAAGCTTTCCTGGCTGGTATCACCATTGGGTTTAAAGTAGCCCTGCTTTTCCCAGTGCTCGTAAAGCGGCTGTTCGATCTCTTGCGGGTTATATGTCTTTTCCATGTCTGCTATGTCGTTTGCGGCGGGGGTGGCGTCGCCGTATTCAAGTGGAAGCCCACGCTGCGATACGCTTTGTAGCGATCGCGCGCCAGCTGTTTTTGCGATTCTTCGTGAGGAACGAAGTCTATCACTTCATAGAAAGCTGTAGCAAAATCTGCGAAGGTCGGCAGCAGGCTGATCAGCAGGTCGCGCGGCGCGTTGCCGCGGCGCTGCGGCCAGGCCAGCTCAACCGGTGCGCCATATTTTGGCCCTTCGCCTGCCAGGTTATGCGGCACAAAGGCGGTGGAAGGGCGCTGCCAGAGCGCTTCATCCAGACGAATCGCCTGCGCTTCATCTGCACAGGCGATCAGCACACGTTTGCCCGCGCGCCATCGCGCTTCTGCCAGATCGCACACCAGCGTTTCGACGGCGTTCAGGCCATCGATTCCCGTTTCTGTGTCCAGAATGTAGAAGGTCGCGTTTTTCATTAACTACCCGGCTGGCTCATGTTTGACAGAACGGCAGTGCCCTCTGTCGGCAGGAGAAAAAAGTCAGGGCCACACGAGGTTGGCCCTGAGGGTCATTAATCGTCGCCGTTTAATCCGGCGCGGTTTAACAGGAATTGTGACAGCAAGGCGACCGGACGGCCAGTGGCGCCTTTCGCTTTGCCGGAACGCCAGGCGGTGCCAGCGATATCCAGGTGCGCCCAGTTATATTTGCGGGCAAAGCGCGCAAGGAAGCAGGCAGCGGTGATCGCGCCGCCGGGACGGCCGCCAATATTGGCCATGTCGGCAAAGTTTGATTCCAGCTGCTCCTGATACTCATCTGCCATCGGCAAACGCCAGGCGCGATCGCCCGCCTGCTCGGAGGCGCTGATCAGCTCGTGCGCCAGCGGATTGTGGTTGGAGAGCAGCCCGCTGACGTGATGACCCAGCGCAATCACGCAGGCGCCGGTCAGCGTGGCGATATCAATCACCACTTCAGGATCGAAGCGCTCAACGTAGGTCAGCGCATCGCACAACACCAGGCGGCCTTCGGCGTCGGTGTTTAACACCTCAACCGTTTGACCGGACATGGTGGTCAGCACGTCGCCCGGGCGCATTGAACGGCCATCCGGCATGTTTTCACAGCCGACCAGCACGCCAACTACGTTCAGCGGCAGTGCCAGTTCGGCCACCATGCGCATCACGCCATAAACCGATGCCGCGCCGCACATGTCGTACTTCATCTCATCCATGCTGTCGGCGGGCTTGATCGAGATGCCACCAGAGTCAAAGGTCAGGCCTTTACCGACCAGCACGATCGGTCTGGCGTCAGCATCCGGGCTGCCTTTGTATTCCATCACCGACATCAGCGATTCATTCTGTGAGCCTGCGCCCACCGCCAGGTAAGCGTGCATCCCCAGCTCTTTCATCTGCTGCTCGCCAATCACGCGCGTGGTGATGTTTTTGCTGTAGGCATCGGCCAGCTGGCGCGCCTGCGAAGCAAGATAAGCGGGATTACAGATATTTGGCGGCATATTACCAAGGTCTTTCGCCGCCTTCACGCCCGCGGCAACCGCTAAGCCGTGCTGGATAGCGCGTTCGCCGCTGGTCAGTTCACGGCGCGTTGGCACGTTGAACACCAGCTTGCGCAGCGGACGGCGAGGCTCGACTTTATTGCTCTTGAGCTGGTCAAAGTTGTAAAGCGCCTCTTTTGAGGTCTCAACCGCCTGACGCACTTTCCAGTAGGTGTTGCGTCCTTTGACGTGCAGTTCGGTGAGGAAGCAGACCGCTTCCATCGAACCGGTGTCGTTCAGCGTATTGATGGTTTTCTGGATAACCTGCTTATACTGACGTTCATCCAGCTCGCGCTCTTTGCCACAGCCAATCAGCAAAATGCGCTCAGAGAGTATATTGGGCACATGATGCAGCAGCAGCGTCTGACCGACTTTCCCCTCAAGTTCGCCGCGGCGCAGCAGGGCGCTGATATAACCGTCGCTGATTTTATCCAGCTGCTCGGCGATAGGTGACAGACGGCGCGGTTCGAAGACTCCGACAACGATGCAAGCGCTCCGCTGTTTTTCCGGGCTACCGCTTTTTACACTGAACTCCATGCACTCTCCTGAATCTTAAAGACAACGGCGTTTGCTCTCGCTAGAATGTAGCGCTTTCGTAACGCGTTTTAATCGTTGCGTAACGACGTTTAGTAAACGGACGTCAGATTGAGTTTCGGTGACAATTTCTTGTTTTTTGGTCACCCAACACGCTTGTGTCATACAATGTTAGCTATGATGTTGGCCATTGATAAAGCAAAATGGCGCATAAGCGTTGAAACTATCGATTTTCCTGCAAAAAGACAAGTTTTCACAGGCGTACTAAGCGTGATTATCATTAGATATCTGGTTCGGGAAACGCTCAAAAGCCAGCTGGCAATACTCTTCATCCTGTTATTGATCTTCTTTTGTCAGAAGCTCGTCAGGATCTTAGGGGCAGCGGTGGATGGCGACATTCCAACAAATTTAGTTCTGACCTTACTCGGTCTTGGCGTGCCGGAAATGGCACAACTTATCCTGCCACTCAGCCTTTTCTTAGGGATTTTGATGACGCTGGGCCGTTTGTACACCGAAAGTGAAATTACGGTGATGCACGCCTGCGGCCTGGGTAAAGGCGTTCTGGTCAAAGCGGCGATGGTGCTGATGCTGTTCACCTCGGTGGTGGCGGCGATCAACGTTGTCTGGCTTGGACCCTGGTCATCGCGCTATCAAAGTCAGGTGACGCAAAACGCCAAGGCGAACCCCGGCGCTGCGGCGCTGGCGGCAGGGCAGTTCCAGCAGTCCAGCGACGGCAATTCAGTGCTGTTTATCGAAGACGTTAAAGGCAACCAGTTTGGCAACGTCTTCCTGGCGCAGCTACGGCCGAAAGGCAACGCCCGTCCTTCGGTGGTGGTGGCGGACAGCGGCCATATGGAGCAGCGCCGTGACGGCTCGCAGGTGGTGACGCTGGATAAAGGCACCCGCTTTGAGGGTACCGCACTGCTGCGCGATTTCCGTATTACCGATTTCCAAAACTATCAGGCCATTGTGGGCTATCAGCAGGCGACGCTGGATCCGGAAGATGCCGAGCAGGCGAGCTTCAGCGCCCTGATGGCCAGCGACACGCTGCCGTTCCGCAGCGAGCTGCACTGGCGCTTAACGCTGGTCTTCTCGGTGCTGGTGATGGCGCTGATGGTGGTGCCACTCAGCGTGGTGAACCCGCGTCAGGGACGCGTGCTGTCGATGTTGCCGGCCATGTTTCTGTACCTGATTTTCTTCCTGCTGCAGAGTTCGCTGAAGTCGAGTGGCGCGAAAGGTCGTATCGATCCGGCGCTGGGCATGTGGGCGGTAAACATCGCCTATCTGCTGCTGGCGATTCTGCTTAACCTGTGGGACACGGTACCGATGCGGCGTATTCGTAGCCGCTTTAAGCACGGAGGTGCCGTCTGATGTTTGGCGTTCTTGACCGCTATATCGGTAAAACGATTTTCAACACCATCATGATGACGCTGTTCATGCTGGTGTCGCTGTCGGGCATTATCAAATTCGTCGATCAGCTGCGTAAAACCGGGCAGGGCGCTTACACCGCGCTGGATGCCGGTTACTACACGTTGTTAAGCGTTCCAAAAGATATTGAGATTTTCTTCCCGATGGCGGCGCTGTTAGGCGCGCTGTTAGGCCTCGGTACGCTGGCACAGCGTAGCGAACTGGTGGTGATGCAGGCATCAGGGTTTACCCGCCTGCAGATTGCGCTGTCGGTGATGAAAACCGCGATTCCGCTGGTGATCCTGACCATGGCCATCGGTGAATACGTTGCGCCGCAGGGCGAGCAGATGGCGCGCAGTTACCGTGCGCAGCAGTTGCTGGGCGGCTCGCTGATGTCGACGCAAAATGGCCTGTGGGCCAAAGACGGCAACAGCTTTATCTACATTGAGCAGCTGAAAGGCGACAGCGAACTGGATGGCATCAGCATCTACAACTTCACTGACGATCGTCGCCTGAAAAGCGTGCGTTACGCCGCCACCGCAACATGGAACGCGGAACGCAAAGTGTGGGTACTGGCGCAGGTCGATGAATCGGACCTCAACGATCCTAAACAGATTAGCGGCAAGCAAACCCTGAGCGGTGAATGGAAAACCAGCCTGACCCCTGACAAGCTCGGCGTAGTGGCGCTGGACCCTGACGCGCTCTCGATTCGTGGTCTTTACAACTACAGTAAATACCTCAAGCAGAGCGGCCAGGAAGCGGGACGTTATCAGCTGAACATGTGGGGCAAGATCTTCCAGCCGCTCTCTGTGGCGGTGATGATGCTGATGGCGCTCTCTTTCATCTTCGGTCCGCTGCGCAGCGTATCGATGGGAACCCGTGTCGTCACCGGCATCAGCTTCGGTTTTGTCTTCTACGTGCTCGATCAGATATTTGGCCCACTCAGCCTGGTCTACGGCCTGCCACCGATTCTCGGTGCCATCCTGCCCAGCGCCGCGTTCTTCGCCATCAGCGTTTTCATGCTCCTCAAACGCCGTTAAATCACAACGGGCGCCCTCCGGCGCCCGTACTCACTCCCTTCCCCAAACTCAATCTCAACCCACATCGAACGTCATCCTCACAACCCAGCCCTCAAACGCCACCCGCACGTACCAGGCTCACAATTCGCATACTCCCACCAATTTCACACTGCTCCTGAATTAGCCCTGAACTAACTTGTCAGGCGTTAAGCTTTTAATGTTTTCAGTCTTTTCAGTCTTTTCAGTCTTTTCAGTCTTTTCAGTCTTTTCAGTCTTTTCAGTCTTTTCAGTCTTTTCAGTCTTTTCAGTCTTTTTAGTGACTTAAGTGTCTTGAGTGTCTTGAGTGTCTTGAGTGTCTTGAGTGTCTTGAGTTTTTTCAGTGTTTTTGGTGTTTTTGGTTTTGACCTGGTTTTTGACCTTGGGGAGGCATCACAAACGCCGAGGCAAAAGCATTTTCCAGGGCGAGCCGCAGGGATGCGGCGAGAGGGCGCGCTGAGCTGGGAGCGAATCGCGTCCGGTCCGTCAGGAAAACGCTTTTGCTGAGGGAACCCGCTTTAGCGGGCGGTTGTGCTTGCCGGATAGCCGGGGTGCAGGGGCGGGGCGCATGCCGCCCCTGCTCGGTCGGCCCGCAGGGCAGAACGAAACAGCCGTTGACCTAAAGACCTTGACCTAAAGACCTTGACCTTAAAAGCCCGCCTGCAAGGCAAAACGAAATGGCCCCAAACTCTATCCCCCAATCCACTGCGGCAACTGCGAAAGCAAATACAAAATCAGTCCGATCGTGCCACCGACCAGCGTGCCGTTAATGCGAATAAACTGCAGATCCTTACCGATATTCAGCTCAATCTGGCGTGACATATCGCGCGCATCCCAGCCTTTCACCGTGTCGCTGATATGGCGCGTCAGGAAGTTGGCAAACTCCGGCGCCACGCTGCTGGCGGCCTGTTCCATATGCTGATTCAGCGAGGCGCGCAGGGCGCTGTCATTAACCAGCGTTTCACCGAACCAGCGGGCACCGGCGGCAACCTGCTGGCGCAGCCGCGAATCCTCTTTATCCAGATCGGCCTTCAACCAGCCGCGCACATCCTGCCATAGCTCGCCGATATAGCGATTTAGCGCCTCATCCTCTTTAATCCAGCTCTTCAGCGTCTCTGCCCGTTCAACCATTTCCGGATCGTGCTTCAGCTTCTCAATCAGCCGTTCTACCGCGCGGTTGAAGCCCAGCCGCACTTCGTGACCGCTGTTCTGGCTGACATCATCAAGGATCGAGTTAACCGCATTGGCAACCAGATCGGCGCTGTGCTCGCCCAGCCATTCAGTGGGCAGCATCTTCGCCTTCATCGGATGTTCACGCTTCAACCAGCGGACAATTTGCCGGGCAATCTGTTCACGCGTACCGGGCCGGTTAAGCAGCGCCAGCAGCTGTTCCACCGCGGCATCCAGCAGCGCCTGATGGCGATTGTTTTTGGTCAGACTTTCCAGAATCATCGCGCCCGACTGGGTTAAATCGACCTTATCGATAGCGGCATGCACCGCCTTGCGCATAAAGCGCTGAATGCGCGCATCGTCAGTGAGATCGAGGAAGCCGCGCATCAGCTGCAACAGGTGATAACCGACCCGTTCGGCATTAGCCGGCACGCTCAGCCAGTTCGCCACAATTTGCGCCGGATCGTGCCGCCGAATCAGCTGTAGCAGCGACGGTGTATCGAGGAATTTCTCCTGCACAAAGCGTCCGAGGTTCTCACCAATGCGATCTTTATTACGCGGAATAATCGCCGTATGACGCGAGATAAACGGCACCGGCACGCGACGAAACAGCGCCACCACCGCAAACCAGTCCGCCAGTGCGCCGACCATCGCCGCTTCGGCCACCGCTTTGATGCCGCTAACCCAGATACCCGGGGGTAAAAACAGGGTTACCACAAACGTTGCCGCCGCCAGACAGAGCAGCAGCAGGGCAATGCGCTTAACGCGTTTCAGTTCAGTTTCTTTATCCATAGAGAGAGTTTAGCGCGTCCTGTGAGCGGTAGAGGTGTCCGGCTCGTCGTGAAAAGGTGATTACTGTTTTATCACCCCGTCGTCGGTAGCCATTATTTATTACCTGGCCTGAATAATAACCGCTGGGCAACGGAATATCATTATTTGAGCATAATCGAATATAAGTGATGAAATCTGCGTGAATATCAGCCAGCAAAAATGGGTAAAGCCGCTGTAACCGGTTTAAACAATTACGTCTTGCACGCTTTTTATAGTGTTAATTGCATTGCGCTAAATTTATATATTTGCGTTTATTTTGTTAATTTAGTGTTGCTTTTCGGCGTTTCAGCTGTTTAAGGCAATGTGATTTATTTTCATAGGTTTAATGTGGGTATTATTTCTTTCAGGAATCATTTAAGCGCGATTTACCGCTGCGCTGACGGATAAAACCTTCCTCACTTAATTTTCCCACATTTTATTCTGCCTTTACCGCCGAATCGTTCAATGCGCTAAAAGGCGATCTGCATGCTTTCTTTATGAAAAACACTTTGAATTTTATTATTACAATTTGAAATGTCTGTATCCCTAAGATTGCCGGGATGTTTACCGATTATAACCCCAATTAACAATTGAATTACTTTCCTGGCATGTGAGAGCCGTGTACTGATGCTTCTACAAAAAGAAACCTCCAGACGTAAATTTCTGATGGGGTCGTTAATGGCATTGCCATTAAGCGGCCTGATTTATAAAGGCCTGACCGCCGCCCAGGCAGCCGAAATGGCTGCACCCGAATTAACCGACTATAAACCCATCTTTTTCAGCGCTGAGGAGTGGCAATTTATCCTCGCCGCCTGCGATCGTCTGATTCCCGCCGGTGGTAAAGGCAAAGCGCCTGGCGCACTGGAAACCAACGTGCCGATCTTTATCGATCAGCAGTTGCATACCGACGACTTTGGTAAAGAGATCTACATGGCCGGGCCGTTTGACCTGAATGCGCCTGCCACCATGGGTTATCAGATCCCTTACTACCCACAGCAGATCTACAAAGCCGGCATCAAGCTGGTAGATCAGTGGAGCCAGAATACCCATCAGCAGCCGTTCCATGCGCTGACGCAGCAACAAAAAGATGACGCCCTGACCCAAATGCAGAAAAACGGCATCGATTTCGCCGCGCTCGGGGAAAGCAACATGAAGTCGTCGCACCTCTTCAGCCAGCTGCTTTCTGATACCAAACACGGCTATCTCTCCGATCCGATGTACGGCGGCAACAAAGGCATGAAAGCCTGGATTGCCATCGGCTTCCCTGGCGCGCGCGCCAGCTACATCGAATGGGTGAAACAGCACAACGTGCCGTATCCACTCGGTCCGATCAGCGTCAAGGGTGAGCGCGCCTGATCGGCGTGCCGTCTCTCTCCGTTTTTGCATTTTTACAGGGTTTACAATGGCACAGGTAACTAAACCAGAAGTCGACGTCGTAGTCTGCGGCCTCGGCTGGGCGGGCTCGCTGATGAGCATCGAGCTGGCAATGGCAGGACTCACCGTTCGCGCACTGGAGCGCGGCCCCGATCGGGGTTACGACGATTTCGCCTATCCAAAACCGGCTGACGAATACGCCTATAACGTCCGTAATAAAGTGTTCGCCACGCCCGCTGAAGCCGCGGTCACCGTGCGCTACAACGTCGGCGAAACCGCACTGCCGACCCGCAAGTGGGGCGCCTTTGCACCAGGCACCGGCGTGGGTGGCGCAGGTCTGCACTGGACGGCGGTACTGATCCGTCCAACGCCAACCGACATCAAGCTGAAAACCTACGCCGATCAGGCGTACAAGCCGGGTATTCTGCAGGAAGATATGCGGGTGATGGATTTCCCGTTCAGCTGGGACGAGATCGAGCCGTACTACGACAAATTTGAAAACATCTGCGGTCAGTCGGGCAAAACCGGCAATCTGCGCGGCAAAATCCTGCCGGGCGGAGATCCCTTTGAAGGCCCGCGCTCTAACCCGTATCCGCTGCCTGCGCTGGACGACACGCTGAACAACACCATGTTCGCCGAAGCGGCCACCAAACTGGGCTATCATCCGTTCCCGAACCCGTCAGCCTGCGTATCGCGCGCCTGGACCAACCCTTACGGCAACCAGATTGCACCCTGTAACTACTGCGGCTACTGCAGTAAATATCCGTGCCTGAACTACTCGAAAGCCTCGCCGCAAACCGCGGTCATGGATTCTCTGAAGCGCATGTCTAACTTCTCTTACGAAGTGCACGCGGAAGTGATCAAAGTGGTGCTGCACGACGATAAGAAAACCGCCAAGGGCGTGATCTACATCGACGAAAACGGCGACGAGTGCTTCCAGCCAGCGAAGATTGTTGTGCTCAGCAGCTTCCAGCTCTACAACGTGCGCCTGATGCTGCTCTCCGGCATCGGCAAGCCTTACGATCCGGTCAGTGAAGAGGGCGTGGTAGGGCGCAACTATGCGTTCCTGAGCAACGGCGGTGCGACGCTGTTCTTCAAAGATAAAAACTTCAATCCGTTTGCCACCGCAGGCGCCACCGGCCAGATGTTTAACGACGTTTCGCCAGGCAACTTTGATGGCCCAGGCCTCGGCTTCCTCGGCGGCGCGAAAATTCACAGCTCGCAGGCCACCGGCACGCCAATTTCCACCTCACTGCCAAAAGGCACACCAAGCTGGGGTACCGGCTGGAAAGAGGGCATGGAAGAGTGGTACGGCCATTCGATGAAGATCAGCATCACCACCACCTGCCAGTCTTATCGCGATATCTATCTGGATCTCGATCCGAACTACAACGATGAGCATGGCAATCCGCTGCTGCGTATGACCTTTAACTGGAAACAGAACGAGCTGAAACTGCAGCAGTATCTGAAAGGTGTGGTTGGCAACATCGCCAAAGAGCTTAACCCGGACAGCATGAGCATGAGCTTCCTGCCGATGGAAGCGAACTTTGACCTGACCAAATATGTCTCGACGCACAACGTCGGCGGCGCGGTGATGGGCGACAACCCGCGTACCTCGGCGCTGAACAAGTATCTGCAAAGCTGGGATGTGCATAACGTCTTTGTGCCGGGCGGCAACGCCTTCCCGCAGAACTTCCAGGCGAACCCGACCGACACCATCGGCGCGATTACCCTGATGGCGGCGCAGGCGATCAAAGATCAGTATCTGAAAAACCCCGGCCCACTGGTACAGGCATAAGCGAATGAAATTGTTGAACCTTAAAACCTTTTTTCTCGCCAACGCCATGCTGCTGGGCGCGGTTTCCGTGCAGGCACAGGCGGAAGATGAGGCGCAGCTGATCAAGCAGGGCGAATACCTTTCCCGGCTCGGCGACTGCATGGCCTGCCACTCGGTCGCGGGCAAGCCAGCCTATTCCGGCGGTCTGGCGATCGATTCCAATCTGGGACGGATTTACTCCACCAACATCACGCCAGATAAAGAACACGGCATCGGTAACTACAGCGAACAACAGTTCAATGATGCGGTGCGTAAAGGCGTGCTGCCGGACGGCACCGGCCTCTATCCGGCAATGCCGTACCCTGATTACGCCAAAATCAGCGACGCGGACATGCACGCGCTCTACACCTACTTTATGAAAGGCGTGCAGCCCAGCGCCGAACAGCCGCCGGAAACCAGCCTGAGTTTTCCGTTCAGCCAGCGCTGGGGCATGCGCTTCTGGAACTGGGCATTTACCAGCGACAAGGCGTTCAAACCTATTGGCGGCGCTTCGGCTGAGATCAACCGCGGTGCCTACATCGTTGAAAGCCTGGGCCACTGCGGTAGCTGCCACACGCCACGCGGCCTCGGTATGAATGAGAAGGCGCTGGACAGCGGCGACGGTGATTTCCTTGCCGGTGGCAACCTCAACGGTTGGGAAGTGCCATCGCTGCGCGGTTTACCACGCTGGAACGAGAAAGAGATCGTCGATTACCTGCAAACTGGCCGCAACGATAAAGCGGCGGTGGGCGGTGAGATGACGTCAGTGGTTGAGCACAGCAGCTCACACATGACCGACGCCGATCTGCAGGCGATTGCCGCTTACCTCAAGTTCCTTGGCGGTAACCCACCGCTGCAGGCTGGCGATGCTAACGCGGCGCAGGCCACCGAAGCGAAACTCACCGCGGCGAAAAACCTCAGCGAAGGCGAGCGTCTCTATCTGGATAACTGTGGCGCCTGCCATTTTGTTACCGGCAAAGGCGCACCGGGCATCTTCCCGGAGCTGGATCAGGCAACGCTGGTTAACGCAGGCGATCCTACCGGTTTGATTCACACTATCCTGGTCGGTGCGCAGCAGCCTTCTACCGAGAAGGCGCCATCCACGCTGGCGATGCCGGGCTTTGGCAATCGTCTGAACGATGATGAAGTGGCGAAGCTGGCGACCTTTGTGCGTCAGGGCTGGAGCAACAAAGCACCGGCAGTGACCAAAGAACAGGTAGCCGAAGTGCGCAAATCGTTGCATCACGAGTAATCGAGCATGCAATAAACAAAAGGGACGCCGAGGCGTCCCTTTTTTATTCACGATGATCGGGTAAAGCGATCAGGAGATGAAGTTCTTGCCCTGCTTCAATACCACGTTGCAGGCTTTGGTTTTTAACTTCTCACCGAGCTGCGTATTGCCGAGGCTTTGCAGGTTGAGCTGCTGACCGTTGCCGGTATTCAGCAGGCCGGCGATGCCCTGTTGATAATCGGTTTTCTGTTCCTGCGCGGCAGGTGCGCTCAGGCCGAGCTTGCTCAGCACCTGATCTTTCACCGACTGCACGTTGTTCTTCACGACGTTGTGCTCAACGCAGTACTGCATGATGCCTGCGGCGTTGGTCATGCTGTTGGAAGCCACGGTTTTATCGCCGCCGTTAAGCAAGCTGCTCAGTGACGACAGCGACAGGCCACCATTCTGAGCCGCCGTGGTGCTGCCGGTGTTGCTGGTGTTGTTCTGCTGGCTGAGCTGCGTAGCGGCGCTGCTGAGCTGATCCTGCCAGCTTGCTGCTGAAGCGCTGCCTGCAACCAATAGCGCGGCCGCTGCCAGACTTGTTAATGTGCGTTGTGCGTATTTCATATCAACCTCAATGGACGTATCAGCGCAGGAACGGCGCGCTCAGAAATGCTGAGACGACATCATACGTGAGAAGTTCATTCAAAAATGCCTGCGGCGGCGGTTTTAAGACGCGTCCTGGAATGTGTTGCCGATGCGCTTATTTACTATTTAATCAGCCGTTTCTCCGACAAGGTTAATTAGCCCTCTTGTGTTGTAGTTGATATTTAGCGTTAAGCGTTTCAAAGAAGGTGAATATTAGTCGGAATGCTCCTGGTATTAACGATAAAAAAGCACGCCACGGCCAGTTAATATTACCGTCGCCTTGAATGTGACTGGCAGTGGATTTTGATTTTAATGATTAAAAAACAAAGTCTTGTGTTATTTATCTGCCGCTTCGCTTAGTGATTTTATGACTAAGTATTTCCACTGTTAGCAAGATGTTTTTGCGTTTTTTTACTTGGCAAGTCGCAATCTTTGTCTAGCATTAATAACAACGCAGCGACGTGTTGCAGCGAGATAATATGTATCGTGTCGGTGTAAAACGTTATTTAAATCAGCGGTAACTAACGGGAGAATATATGGCCGGGCAGCCTGAAGAAACACAGCGGCAGCCTGATATTCACGACGCCGATGACGTTGTGCTGAATCGCGTTGAAGAACAGGTTGAGCTCACTAAACAGCGAGTAGTGGATAGTCATGTTTCAGTTACCCGTTCGACTATCGAGCAGCAGGAAGTGGTCAGTACGTTACTGAACAAGGATCGCGTTGAGGTTAAGCATGTACCGAAAATGCAGTACGTCGATGAGATGCCAGCAATCAGGGAAGAAGAGGGCGTAATGATCGTGCCGGTAGTGGAAGAAGAGATTCACATCATCAGAAAGTTGGTGTTGAAAGAGGAGTTACACATTCACAAAGTGCAGGAAACCGTGCCCTTTGAAGAGGTGGTAACACTACGTAAACAGCAGGTTCAGGTAGAGAAAACCAAAGCGAAAGAGAACGATCGGTAATAACAGCCCAACAGAGAGGAATTTATCATGGCACACGAAAAAATCGTCACCCTGTTTGATACAGCTACTCAGGCAGAAGCCGCGAAAAAAAATCTCATCAAAGCAGGTTTCCCCGATCGGGATATCAGTTTAATCAGCGGTGAGCGCCTGCAGTCTGAAGGCAAAGCAATTCGTCACCCCAGCATCTGGCAGCGCCTGTTCGGCGAAACCGTCGACCGCGAATATGCCGACGTTTACAGCGAAGCGATGGATAAAGGCGGCGTGATTGTCTCATTGCGTGCAGCAGAAGAGGATGTCGCAAAAGCGATGACCATTCTCTACTCCCACGATTCGGTGGATGTCCCTTCTCGTGCACGTCGTGATGTGGTGGCTGATAACACCAGCCAGAACCGTGAGTTCGCCGGTGAAACCAATGACCGTGAGCCGCGTACCTCGCTGACCGGCGACGAGAGCGAAGAGGAGATTCTGCGCCTCGCCCAGGAAAAACTCGAGGTTGGCAAGCGCCTGATCAGCGAAGGTTCAACACGCGTCCGCCGCTATGTGGTTACCGATCAGGTCTCGGAAGATATTTCGCTGCACGAGCAGCACGCCGACATCTTCCGTCGCAGCGTCGACGAACCGGCTTACCACGGTGATATCGACTGGTCTGAGAAAACCGTTGAGATTGCGGAAAGCCATGAGCAGCCAGTAATCAACAAAACCGCCCGCGTTAAAGAAGAAGTGGTGGTGCGCAAAGATACCCGTGACCACGTTGAGACCATCAACGACACCGTGCGTCGTCAGGAAATCGATATCGATAAAACCGGCACGCCAGGCGCCGCTAACGTTACCGACCCAACCGGCACCGCGACAGCGAATACCGCGAACCGGACCGGCACGGCGAACGCCACGGCAACCACAGCCAAAGCCGCAAATCTGACCGGCGGCGCGAATACCGCCAGCACGGCTAACACAACGGGTAGCGCATCACGCGATTTTATCGAAGCGGATGACGCCGGACTCAACAGCACGCGTACCGGCTCCGCACATGCCACAGGTAATGGCCAGAACAATGGCAAACCGGGCATGGCTGAAAAAGTCAGTGAGAAGGTAAGCGAAGCGAAAGACAAGGTGGAAGGCAAACTCAAGCAGCACGACCATAGCCATTAAGCCCGTGTGAAAAGTGCATTATCTGTCTGACAACACGTAATACTTTTCAGCGTATTTGCACTATCGACAAGGCCAGCCGCAAGGTTGGCTTTGTTGTGTTTGACGCGCGTGTGTCTGGCGTTTAAATTCTGTTTGAGCTGTGTTTGAGCTGTGTTTGAGCTGTGTTTGAGCTGTGTTTGAGCTGTGTTTGAGCTGTGTTTTAGTCGCGTTGGAGCCGGTGCGGGTGGGCAGTCTCGATTTTGCTGTCGCCAGAACAAAACTGCGTAAGGTGATTTTTTCAGCACTTGGCGCACAGGCTGGTGGTTTAGACTTGCGCAGTTGGCGGGTAAAGGTATAATCCCCAACGTTTTCCGCATAACTCTTCGTGCCGAAGTGGCGAAATCGGTAGACGCAGTTGATTCAAAATCAACCATCGAAAGATGTGCCGGTTCGAGTCCGGCCTTCGGCACCAACAGTATGTAAATAGACCTCAACTGAGGTCTTTTTTTATGTCTATAATCCAGTCCCCGCAAGGCTTTGCCCCGCTTTTCAGTCAACCGACATCAATCTGAGTTACCCCACATCAACATGCTTGTGAGTATAGAACCGAGTATATATGCTGGTTCGATAATGCTTATATACTCACGGCAGCATATGGAAGGAATACCATCATGGCCCTGACTGATACCAAGGTGCGTTCGGCAAAACCTGAAGCAAAGGAATACTCGCTTGTAGATTGCGATGGCATGTTTTTGCTGATACACCCTAACGGCTCCAAATACTGGCGCTTCCGTTTCCGCTTCGGTGGTAAGCAACACCTGATGGCTTTTGGGGTTTATCCTGAAACATCCCTGGCGGATGCTCGTCAAAAGAGGGAAGAGGCCAGGAGGCTTGTTGCTGCCGGTGTCGATCCTCGTGAGCATAAGCGTGCAGTAAAAGAAGAACAGGCTAAAGAGGTCATCACATTTGAATCTGTTGCCAGAGACTGGCACGCCAGCAATCAAAAGTGGTCTGAGTCGCATAGTGGCCGTGTTCTTAAAAGTCTGGAAGATAATTTGTTCGATGCGATTGGTAAGCGAAATATCGCCGAACTAAAAACCAGAGATTTACTTATTCCCATCAAAGCCGTAGAAATCTCTGGACGTCTTGAGGTGGCTGCGCGTTTACAGCAACGAACTACAGCAATTATGCGATTTGCCGTGCAAAGTGGTTTAATCGATTACAACCCCGCACAAGAGATCGCTGGAGCGGTTGCTACAGCAAAACGGCAACATCGCGCTGCGCTAGAACTTAATCGTATTCCTGAACTACTTCATCGTATCGACACATATACTGGCAGACCACTAACACGCTTAGCTGTGGAGCTGACTTTGTTGGTCTTTATTCGATCTAGTGAACTGCGTTTTGCACGCTGGTCAGAAGTCGATTTTGAAAATGCTATGTGGACGATTCCGGGGGAACGTGAACCACTGGAAGGTGTGAAGCATTCACATCGAGGATTAAAGATGCGTACTCCTCATCTTGTTCCTTTATCACGTCAGGCTCTGACCATTCTGGGAAAAATCAAAAGCATGAGCGGAAACCGAGAGCTGATTTTCGTTGGCGATCACGATCCACGTAAACCGATGAGTGAAAACACGGTGAACAAGGCGCTGCGAGTTATGGGGTACGATACGAAAGTTGAAGTCTGCGGGCACGGTTTTAGGACTATGGCATGTAGTTCATTGATCGAATCGGGATTGTGGTCGAAGGATGCGGTAGAAAGGCAGATGAGTCACCAGGAGCGTAGTTCTGTACGTGCGGCTTATATACATAAGGCGGAACATCTGGGAGAGAGGAGACTGATGCTGCAGTGGTGGGCTGATTATTTGGATGCGAATATGCAAGAAGTTATCTCTCCCTTTGACTATGCCAAAATTAACAATCCATTGAGATAAGTTGGAACGAACCACTTCATTAATATTCATTTTAAATAAGACAATTCCAGCAAGGAGCAAAAATATACCCTAAATCGCCGGGATATTCTCAATAATGCATGTTCCGGCGATTTACTGAACTGGATTGACTGTCTAATCATAGTGAAAAGTAAGATCTTTGATGGTGGTTATAGGTCGTTGGGTGTTGTAATAATTAATACCGGTAAATGTGGGTGATATCCGAACAGAAATGGATGGTAAGGTTTTGGTTGTGATGAGTGAGGCGCAGTATGGATCTGGGCTGCGCCTCGCAAAACACGTTGGGGATTATTTGACCGTGACCTGTCCGTTCATAAGCAGGGGGAGGAGCCAGTCTCGGAGTTTGATTAGATCCTGATTTTCAAGGCTACGCGTAAAAATCATTTTATTGTATTCTGAAACAATATCGTCATATCGTTTCAATAATCCGGGTTCTGGGCAAACGACTTGCAGTGAATGCAAATCATCTTTTGTCATGGAACCAAATGTTGTGCCTTCCGCATTTCGACGATCAAATATCTGTTTGAAATACTTCATCACGTAGAATAAAAAGCCATCTGAGTGGCTTTTGCTGTTTAATGCCGCAAGCCCTCGCCCAATACAACAATCGGCATTGGCAATATTCATATCACCAACTGGCGCACGAACGCTGAGTAAAATATCACCTTTTTTCGCCATTCTTGCAGGTGATGTTGTGTACTGACGAGGAGTTGGGAAAAGCCAACCAAAGTCCGTTGACCCCTGGAAAAATAGCGTTCCGATTCCATCTTCGTTATAAGACTCACCGGCTGGAGACTGCCCCATTGTGATATTCGCTATTTGAGACAGCGTGTTAACCGCCCACCCTACCGGAACTTCCCGTTTCAGCGTGGCGTTATATGCCATCTTCCCGCCGGAGGTTTTATACGGTTTTCCATTGGCGTCAGGGAAATCAAACTGTACAAACCAGTAGTCGTACAACGTTTTCGCCATCGCTTCCAGTTCAGCGTTAATGCGATTGTTAAGGTCGATCTTATAGTCTAAAACAGAAAGAACCGAGACTATTTTATCTTGATATGCTTTTAACGGAACTTTAAATTTAAGCCCTGTAAGATAATCAATATTGATATTATCCTGAATACTGCCGCTTGCTGAATTTTGAATGGCCCTTCGAATATAAGTAAATACATAATGCATGAAAATCTCAGATGATTCCTTTTGATAAGCATTGAATCCAACAACACTATCTGGAAAGCACATGGGATAGCTAAGCAATGCAGTTTCAGCAATATTAGCTGCAATTGTTATGCATAAAGTATTTTTGGGCCAGATTTCACTCTGGGACAACCCAAACTCGTTATAACAAGAATGATGGCTATCGAGATACAGGCTTGCCTGCTTAACCTCTCCTGTTTGAACCAGAGGGTAAACACCATTTTTAAAAAGTTTAGGGTCGTTACGTGGACGATGACGAGACTTTCCTCGACGGAAAGAACCTAAATCTGATAATTTTTTATCCTGCCAATGACTGTTATATTTCGATGAGTTAAAAATCATACTTCAGCCCTGCCATCTGCTTCTTAATCTCCGCTTCCAACTCGCGAGACTGGCTAAACAAACTCTCCAGATTGTCAGTAAACTCTTTCATCTTCGCGGCAAACTGTTCCGGTGTCATATCGGTGTATTCAATTTTTATATCAAAATACTGCCCGGCGCTGAATGAGTAATTTTTCGCAGTGATATCGTCATAGCTGACCACCACCGAGAAATCCTCTTCGCTCCACTTGTTGTTAAACACTTCACAGATACGCTGCTCTTCTTCTTCCGTCAGTACCGTTTTCTGGTTTTTGCCGTCTTTGACTTTTTCACCTAAATTCGAGGCGTCGATCAGCACCACTTTCTCTTTGTTGCTGGCATCAATAAACAGGATCGACACGTTGGTTCCGGTAGTGGCGAAGATATTCGACGGCATGGAAACCACGCCCGCCAGCATCCTGTTTTTCACCAGATGTTCGCGAATCCCTTTATCAATACCCGACTGCGCGGTGATAAAACCAGTTGGGACCACGACCGCCGCCTTGCCACCCGGTTTCAGCGAGAAAATGATGTGTTGCAGGAACAACTGGTAAATCGCCATTTTGTCTTTGGCGGCTTTGGGTACTTTCGGTATCCCGGCAAAGAAGCGTTGCTGGTTTTCCTTGCTGTCCAGCGCGTCGCGGAAGTCGCTGAAATCCATCTTGAACGGCGGGTTGGATACGATGTAGTCAAAGCGTTTCAGCGCGCTGCCGTCTCTATGGAACGGGTGCAAAATGGTGTTGCCCTGGATAACGTTGGGGATCGAATGCACCAGATTGTTGAGGATCAGGTTCAGGCGCAGCAGGCTGGAGGATTTCTGCGAGATGTCCTGCGCGAAGATGCTGCAACGATCTTCCCCGATGGCGTGCGCCACGTTCATCAACAGCGTGCCGGAACCGGCGGACGGGTCGTAACAGCTTACGTTACGCACGACGCCCTGCTGTGCTTTCGGTACCAGAATTTCCGCCATGATGCGCGCCACGGCGTGGGGGGTGTAGTATTCCGCGTATTTGCCGCCGGAGTTGCTGTTGTAGTCTTTGATCAGGTATTCAAAGATGGTGGCGTAGAAGTCGAATTTCTGCGTGAAGATGCGTTCAAAGCTGAAATCTGCCAGTTTGTTGATAATGGCGCGGCAGAAGTCGTCGCGCTTTGATTCGTCGGCGATGTACTGGCTCAAGCGTTCAAACAGCACCACTTTTGCACCGCCGTCGGTTTTGACCGCGAAGACATCGTTGTTGGTGGCGGCGATGTCCATCAGGGTGTCGTCAAAGGTGTTGGCGAAATTGGCCTCATTTTGACGGTTGTATAAATACTGAATGAAGTGATGTGGCTTCAGACGCGCTGTGTCGGCGCTCATCTTCAGTTGCAGCTTATCCCGCTGTTCTTCACTCATCTGATTGAGCGCAACTTCCCATTTTTCGGCGCTGGCGATGCTTGTATCCACCTTTTTGGCTTCAAAGGCGAATTTGTCGTTTAGGAATTTGTATAGAAATGCCTGAGTGATGATTTTGAATTCGTTACCGTCGTTGCCCAGACCGTAGTTAGCACAAATGCTTTTCAGGCTATCGATCAGGGTTTTGGTTTTGTCTCTAAATTCCAGTTCTACCACGTACGTGCTCCGGTATTAAATTCGTTCAGGTATTCCGCCACAATCAGGCGGTTGATATCGCCAGCCGCTTTCGCACTGAGAGTGATCTTCTGTTGTTTTTCAAAGTGTTCCAGCACGCATGACACGATCTGGCGTTCAAAGTAGCTTTCATTGTTCAGTATTTGGCTATTGTTCAGCACTTTTCCATCCGCATCCTGCTTGACACCGAGCAGTGCTTCGAAGATTTTACGCTCTGGCTCGCTCAGGCCGCCGTGCTCGCGCAGGCGTTTGTGGGTACGCGCGTATTTCACATCGCCCCGGTATTTCTGGCGCAGCAGGTTGTTCTGACGGTTCAGCTCTTTAATACGGTCATGAATTTTATTGAGTGTGCCAATATTCGCAACCATTTCTTCCTGGGTGACTTCGCTGAGTTTCTTTTTCTTAAACAGTCGCTCCAGTTCGTCTTTCAGGCTAACGAACTGCGGGTCCTGCTGGTCGAAGTTGGCGGCCAGCGCTTCACGGGTACGGCGCAGCGTCTCTTTCAGTTCGTCAGCCAGCACCAGTTCTTCTTCGCCCACTTTGTGGAATTCAAAGATCACCTCTTCCAGCGCACGGTTCAACAGACCGGAGAGGTCAACACCCTGCTCCAGATCCGCCTTCAGGTTGAGTAAGTCGAGGCGGTGGCTGGCTTCGCGGTAGAGGATGTTGAGTTTGTTGAAGTCCAGCGCCTGGAGAAACTCAGTGTTGCCCTGGAGGCGGATCAGGTTGTACAGGCTGCGGACATCTGCCAGCGCGTTTTTTAGCGCCAGCGCGGTTTCCCGGTCCTGGATCTGGTTTATCTGGTCAGTGAAAATTTCTGCGTTTTCCGTATCGAAACTGAACAGAACGTCTTTAATGTGTTCAATTTCTTCGCGGATCTCTTCCGCCGATTTGAACAGGCGGGAATAGTGCTCCATTTCGTCGCCCAGTTCGGCCTGTAGCTCTTCGAAGTAGGCTTTGTTGGTGGCGTCAAATTCCTGGCGGATATCGGCGAAGTCCACCACGTAGCCGTAGCGGAAGTGGTTGTAGGTTCGGTTGACGCGGGTCAGCGCTTGGAGCAGGTTGTGCTTTCTGATCACCCGCCCGAGGTAGAGTTTTTTCAGCCGTTTGGCATCAAACCCGGTGAGCAGCATGTTGTAGACGAATAGCAGGTCAATCTCGCCCGCTTTGAATTGCTCCACCCACTCTTTACGTTCCTGCTTGCTGCCAATGTCGTGCAGGATTAGGGCGGCGCGTTTGATTTTCCGTGTTTCTTTGGCGTGGATCTGATAAACGGCAGCGGGTTCTGCGGCCTGTAATACAGGCATTTCGTCGGTGACGGTGGGCGATTCGGCGTAGTCGGCGTTGAACAATTCAAACATCTGTTTGGCCTGTTCAGAACTGTCACATATCACCATGCCGCCGATGGTGTCATCATTCAGCGCGCCCCGGCTTTTGGCAAAGTCGGTGACGATGTAGTTCAGCATCGGTTTGACGAAGCTGGGGTGGGCGTAAATGTATTTGCGATCAACATCGCCCATTCTGACTTCCACCTCTTTTAGCGCCTGTTGCAGGATCATCCGGTAGTTGGTGGCGATCTCTTCGCGGATCAGGCGCAGCGTGTAGCCATCGGCAATGGAGGCGTTGTAGTAGTATTTGTGGATGTAGTCGCCGAAGATATCACGGGAGTTGTAGTCCGTTCCCAGCAGCGGAGTGCCGGTCAGGCCAATTTTGATGGCGTTGGTATCCGACTGGCTTAAGTTCGCCAGGAAGCTCCCTTTAGGGTTATAGCTGCGGTGGACTTCATCGAGGAAGTACACGCGCTGGAGGCTGATGTCGTAGTCTTTGGTGGTGACGACGTCCGGTTCATCGCGGAATTTCTGGATGTTGACGACGGTGATTTCCGCTTTGCCGTGGTGATTGTGCAGCGCCTGCGTCGCTTTGATATCGCGAGTGAAAGCTTCGCGGGAGTCGATAAGGTGAACGATTAAGCCACGGGCGGTGAACTCGCGCTGCGCCTGCTGGAGCAGATCAAGACGATCGACAATAAAGTAGAATTTCGGGATCACCTGCTGGTTCTGGAAGTAATCCGTCAGGAAGCGCACGTTGTAGTAAGCCAGTGCGGTTTTTCCACTGCCCTGGGTGTGCCAGATAATGCCTTTTTTCACGCCAGCGTTCAGTTTGCGCTCGATTGCTTTGGTGGCGAAGAGCTGCGGGTAACGCATGATGTGCTTCTGGATGCCGCCCGGTTCGGCGACGTACACCAGCGCATAGCGCAGGATAAATGCCAGCCGATCGCGGCTCAACAGCGCGGTGCAAAGGCGGTTGGTCGGGCGGTTGTGATCTTTGTTGGTCTGAAATTCCGGGTTGGTACGAATGACTTCCAAATTGTTGTCTTTCAGAACGGCGATTTCGGTTTCTTCTGACAGCGGTTTCAGTAAGTTGGTCAGGTTGAAGAGTTCTTCTTCGCGGAAGTAGTTGAATACCGGGTTGCTGTATGAGCTGCTGGCGTAGAATGCCCCCTGAATCGGCTCCGGGTCACTGTCGTCATACTCCATGTTGTTGGAGAAGATCATGAACTGGGTGATATTGGCGAAGCGTTTGAATTTGGGGTTCTTAAATCGTTCGTTGATGCGGTTGCGTTCTGCGACGATACCTTCGCGGTTGTTGGGCTTTTTCACTTCGATAAAGATCAGTGGCATGCCATTGATCAGCAGCGTGATGTCCGGGCGGAACTCTTCATCGCCGTTTTCGCAGGTTAGTTCGGTGACGACATGGAAGCTGTTGTTGTTGAAGTTATCGAAGTCTATCAGTTTGGTGCCGGAACGGTCGCTGAGTTTTTCGAAGAAGGCGCGGCCCAGGTCGTCGTTGTCGAGAAGCAGCGTGAGGTCTTTTAACAGGCGCCCGATGTCGTCGGGCGCAATTCCGGGGTTAATTCTGCCAACTGCAGCGGTGAAAAGGTCAGGAAAGATGTTGGTTTCTTTGTCCCAGTGTTGTTCTTTCAGAGACAGGTAGCGGTAGCCCAGCCGTATCAGGTGGAGGATGACGGGGATTTTTACCCGGGTGTCTTCGGTGAATTTCATCGTGTTCCCTGTTTTTGGTATTTATCACGTCTCAGGCCATGCAGCGCCCCATAATCCCAGAACGGCTGGCAGTAATGACTGTTCAATTGATATCTATGTTACACGTTCTCTGTTAACTGCCCGAGTACATTTCTAGCGCTTTACTCGAAATGATAATCGCCATGACAGACTCTGAAATTTTTTGTGAAAATCAAGAATGGTTGCAAAGTTTCGTATCCAGCTCTGGTCGATCATGTTTTCGCTGGAACGTCGATCGGCGGTTCGCTGGGAATCAACGCTCATTTCAGACCAGAATACGCCGCTAAGGCAGAAGAACAGTAGCTGGTTCTGGTTCTGCATAATTCACTCAGATAACTGGTGAAGTCACAGATGGCGCAGACTAAAGCTCTGCATGGCACGAACCTCTAGTTCGGTGAAACCATCCTCAAAGGTCACTCAACCTGCGAATACGGGTTGTAGTGGATCAGTAATTAGGACGCTCAGGCAGTACTGTAGTGGCACACTGAATTTGGCCACCTGAATAGAGGTGATATCATCACCTCACAGTAAAAACAGGTGACATTATGACCGGACGTAACAGACGCAATTTTAGCCCCGAGTTTCGCCTCGAAGCTGCCCAGCTTGTACTCGATCAGCATTACACCGTTGCCGCCGCTGCTACGGCAATGAACGTCGGCAAATCCACAATGGACAAATGGGTTCGACAACTGAAAGAAGAGCGAGCGGGAAAATCACCCACTGCTTCACCCATGACACCTTAGCAGATTGAAATACGCGAGCTAAAGAAAAGACTTCAACGCGTTGAAATGGAAAGGGATATATTAAAAAAGGCTACCGCGCTCTTGATGTCAGACTCCCTGAACAATTCTCATTAGTTGAGAAACTCAGGGCGCGGTTTCCTGTTGCCGTTGTGTGCAACGTGTTTGGGGTTCATCGCAGCAGTTATAAATACTGGCGGCAGCCCAGGAAGCCTGACGCCACGAGAGTGGCATTACTGAGCCTTGTGCGTGAAGTTTATCGCGAAAGTAACGGCTCAGTAGGAGCGCGAAGCATTGCCGCGATGGTCACCACCAAAGGTATAAAACTGAGCCGCTGGCGGGCAACAAAGCTAATGAAAGCGCTCAATATTATCAGCTGTCAGCAACCTGGCCATCGTTATAAGAAGGCGTCTAAGGAACACATTGAGATCCCTAATTATCTGGATCGCCAGTTTGCTGTTACCGGGCCTAATCAGGCCTGGTGCGGTGATGTGACTTATATCTGGACGGGAAAACGCTGGGCTTATCTGGCTGTAGTACTCGATTTGTTTTCCCGTAAACCGGTTGGCTGGGCGATGTCATTTTTCCCTGATTCAGCACTGACAGGTAAAGCCCTGTCGATGGCCTGGGAAGCACGGGGAAAACCGGCTAATTTACTGTATCACTCGGATCAAGGCAGTCACTATACCAGCAGGGATTTCAGGCAGTTACTGTGGAGATATCAGATAAAGCAAAGTCTGAGTCGCCGGGGAAATTGCTGGGATAACAGCCCAATGGAACGGTTCTTCAGAAGTCTGAAAACAGAGTGGGTACCGGATAATGGCTACGCTAATTTTAGCCAAGCCAGCACGGCAATAACGAATTACATCACAGGATATTACAGCCAGCTCAGACCTCATCAATATAATGGTGGTTTGACGCCGAATGAATCAGAAAGATTGTTTTGGAAAAACTCTAAAGCCGTGGCCAGTTTTTGTTGACCACTACATCTGTCGCCCGTGACTATCTGGCAAATGCTGCTTAAACGTCTGCTGGAACAGCACTACAGTCTGATGCTAAACGACACATCTTTCAGTGATGAACCGTTATATAGGAACATATTGATGCTAGTACTCGTCTCTGATGCTTTTCAGTTAGTTCACACTTCTAAATTTTGTCGGCCATCGGCATAGTCTTCATCAAAACGAATGTACACCGTGACTTAGAGTCCGCTTCGTGTCAGGAGCGGACATTGGTTGTTTATGTGGATAAATACTAAGAGTTGTTTATTTTCGCCACAAAACAGGCTCGCTTTGAGTAAATAAACAGGCAACACTTGTTTGTTGCTGAGGAAGTTAAAGCGCGCTAATTTAGGCATTTAGCATAGACTCACCTAAAAATAAATGGCTAGAAAAAAGTAATAATATACCAACACGCTTTTGATCACAGGAGTAGTAATTAATTGTAGTTAATATTTATCAATAATTTAACGATAGTATAGCATCTGTTAGAACTAGTGAAGGTGTGATGACACAATATCAGCATGTTATGCGTTATCCTCGGTCCCACACTCCGCGCAGCAATGTCTGCTCGACAAAACGAACCGTTCAGTCGCGAGGATGAGGGCAGTGAATGAGGTGGTCAGTTTTATTAGCGCTCCAGGTAGCTTTGTAGGACGAATCGTGGCGAAGCGCCCCCAACGAACTGATTGAAGCTAAGGGCACTGAGCATTGCATGAATCAACTCAGTGGAAATTTAAAGCACCAGTCTGATGCTAAGGCTGGCAAAAAATCAAAATAAATGGATTGATACGGACATGACAGACAGCGTACAGACTGAAACAACTGAGGGAAAAATCATCATCAACTTGTTTGCTCCCAATCTTCCCGGAAGTACCAAAGAAGATGATCTCATTCAAAAATCTCTGCGTGATCAGTTGGTCGAGAGTATCCGAAACTCGGTTACCCTTCCTGACACCGATAAGTCTGCTGGGCTAACACGGTTTATTGATGAGTCCGGTCGTAATGTATTTTTTGTGGATGGTACTCGCGGTGCGGGTAAAACCACTTTTATCAATAGTGTGGTCAAATCTCTAAACAGTGACCAAGTTGATGTAAAAGTCAGCATCAAGTGTTTGCCGACCATCGACCCTACCAAGTTGCCGCGTCATGAACCAATTTTGGTCACTGTGACTGCCCGTCTGAATAAAATGGTGTCCGACAAGTTAAAAGGATGCTGGGCGTCGAATGACTATAAAAAACAAAAAGAACAATGGCAGAATCACCTTGCGCAGCTCCAGCGTGGTTTACATCTGCTCACAGACAAGGAATATAAGCCGGAATATTTCAGTGATGCTTTGAAGCTGGATGCCCAGCTTGATTACTCCATTGGTGGCCAGGATTTGTCAGAAATCTTTGAGGAGCTGGTTAAACGTGCGTGTGAAATTCTCGGCTGCAAGGCCATTTTGATCACCTTTGATGATATTGATACTCAGTTTGACGCGGGTTGGGATGTACTTGAATCTATTCGTAAATTCTTTAACAGCCGGAAATTGGTGGTGGTGGCGACGGGTGACTTGCGCCTATACTCCCAATTGATTCGCGGTAAACAATACGAAAATTACAGCAAAACTTTGCTCGATCAGGAAAAAGAGAGCGCCCGCTTAGCAGAGCGAGGCTATATGGTTGAACACCTCGAACAGCAATATTTATTAAAACTTTTTCCGGTACAAAAGCGTATTCAACTGAAAACCATGTTGCAACTGGTCGGCGAAAAGGGAAAAGTCGGTAAAGAGAAGATCAAGGTTAAAACCGAGCCTGGCATGCAGGATATTGATGCCATAGATGTTCGGCAAGCGATTGGCGATGCTGTTAGGGAAGGCCTTAATTTGAGAGAGGGCTCTGATGCTGACATGTATGTGAATGAACTGCTGAAGCAGCCAGTACGGTTGTTGATGCAGGTGCTTCAGGATTTCTATACCAAAAAATATCATGCTACATCGGTAAAGCTTGATGGTAAACAAAGCAGAAATGAAAGGCCTGATGAGTTATCAGTTCCGAATTTACTTAGAAATGCCTTATATGGTTCGATGCTAAGCAGCATTTATCGTGCAGGATTAAATTATGAACAGCATCGGTTTGGTATGGATTCGCTCTGTAAGGACATTTTTACCTATGTAAAGCAGGATCGTGATTTTAATACCGGATTTTATTTGCGGCCTCAGTCTGAAAGTGAAGCATTAAGAAATTGCTCTATTTACTTAGCGTCTCAGGTAAGTGAAAACTGTCAGGGCAGTCTCTCAAAGTTCCTACAGATGCTTTTGGTTGGTTGTGGTTCTGTCAGCATATTCAACCAATTTGTAACCGAGTTAGCACAGGCTGAAAATGATAGAGAAAAATTCGAACAGCTTGTTAGTGAATATGTAGCTTATATGTCTGTTGGCAGAATTGAAAGCGCCTCACATTGGGCTAATCGGTGTTGTGCGGTGGTAGCAAACAACCCTAATGATGAAAAGATTGGTGTTTTTCTTGGCATGGTGCAGTTAAATCGTAAATCACGCCAAAACATGCCTGAGGGTTACAAAAAATTTAACATTGATACTGAGAATGGCTTGGCAAAAGCCGCAATGGCGGCTTCCTTAAGTACGGTAGCTTCAAATAACCTTATGGATTTCAGTAGTGTTTTTAATCTGATTGGTGCTATAGCAGATATCTCTGCATGCCGTCGTGAAAGGCCTGCCATTACTAATGCTTTTAATAAAGTTATAGCTCAGACAACATGTATTGTTCCCCCATGGAGCGAGGCTGCTGCTCGTGCAGAAATGAAAGGCTCAAGTAAAAGTGCGGATAACGATGCTGCTGTTTTGGATGTTGACCTTGATCCCAAGGATGATGGCGTAACTGATGAAAGTCAGCAGGATGACGCAACGGAATTTTCTGATGCCATTACTAAAGTTGAGCAATGGCTTAAAAAAGTAAACAAAATTGAGATTGAAATTCGTCCGTCAGCACTTTTGATTGGTAAAGTATGGAGTCGGTTCTATTTCAACCTTAATAATGTGGCTGATCAGCATAAAACCAGACTCTATAATGATGCAGAGCATGGACGAATGGCCAGTCAATCAAATGCTGCGAAAATTATGCGTTTTAATGTTTTAGCTTTTCTTCATGCGGTATTGGTTGAAGAGAGCTTATATCATTCGGTTAGTGATAGGGAATATATCGGTGAGGGGTTGAGACTAAATCCAGTTACTTCGGTTGATGAGTTTGAGAAAAAGATAAAAGTAATTAGTGAAGAATTGAAAACGGATAAGAAAACATGGAAAGATACCCACCCATTGTTTTTCTTATTAATTAGCTGTCCAATTCTACATCCGTTCATTTTTCCTGTTGGAGGGGTTAATTGTTCAGCCAAAGCACTGAGCAAGGAAGCAAGTTTCAATGAACTGATTGGTGAAATTGTTGGCGACAAATTACTTTCTGATAAAGAATGGGACTATTTGTCTAAAAATGGTAATCGAGAAATAAACATTAAACAACAGATGTCTCAAAACACTATAACATCGCTGAATTCCTCCACAATCGTCGGAGCATCATACGATAAGGCTACGCCAGCTAGGAAAACCAAGTCGTCTTCATTAAGTGACGGCGAAGAAAAATGATAATGGCCTTCGTATAAGGATTGGGTATGGAAAGGTTTCTTCTTAACTCAACAGTACTGTTGCATAGGCTGAGCACAGTCTCTTTGGATGAGGTATCACTTGATGAGAGGGTGGAGTCATCTGTGTTCCTTGCTCAATACGAACAGGTGCGTAGTTTGCCTGATCATGTAGCTAAATCGGCTTGGTCATCTTTAGTGCAGCAAATCAAACAGCGTAATATGAAACTCGGCCCAGTAGCAACCTTACGCCAGATAGCTGAAAAGTTTATTAAAAACGAGAAAGGCGGCCCCAAAATCGATCTACCTATGTTCTCGGAATGGCAAACTCTGATGAGCCGAGTGTCGTGCCTACCAATTATGGCGTGTCATCAGGTATTTAACCCTGGGACTGCCAGTCAGGAATATAGCTTTCGCTGGCCTTTATACCCATATCATCCAACGGTTGAAGACTACATTACCCGTGAATACCTACACGAAACTCACCAACACCTGAATGGCAGTACCAGTGCAGAAGAGTGTTGGCTGGATGCACTCAAGCACCCTGAAGTGAGCGTCAGAGATTTCGAGAAGGGCTGGGCATCTCAAGAGATGAAACAACTCTGCGCCCAGATTGACCCCTCTCTGACGCCTGAAATCTTCAAGGAGCGTTTGCAAATCGCCTGTAATATTCGCGAAATTCTTTGTCGGGTTGCTCAGGACGTGGAGTTGCCAGAATGGATAGCATCGATGCAGTATCCGCAGCAGTTGGCGGATAGCACCATTCTGCATAATGGCCAGGAGTATGGGTTTGCGACGGTTTGGCAAACTGACGACAAATACAGTCAGGAGTCTGAATTTTGCTGGCTAACCGGGTTGTTGGAAAAATGGCGGTATAATGCGCCCGAAGGTTTAGAACGACTGCTTTGGATTTACCTGCTGATTCAAAATCAGTACTTGACCTTACTGGTTCAGCGAGACGATTTTTTCGGTTTTGATCAGTTCCAGAATTACACCATGACGGAGTTGAGGGAGGAAACAGAGAAATCTTATTTGTCTCGTTTTAAACATGCCCATGGTGCTGGTGTGTATTCTCAGGTGCGTTATCTGGAAGGACGTTTTGCTCCGAAGAGCGACCCTAGAAAAATGCAAAAACTGCTCTTCAGTGTGTTAAGAGGATATTGGGAATATCTGAGTGCTCATATGTCTCTGGAATGGATGCATGAGAAGCCGCTGACTATGTCGCAAGTGCTAGATAACCTCAAACTGGTTGAACCTCATGGCAAGTGTGCAGAACTGGCGCTAGTGCCGCACTTTATCAAAAGAAAGCCAAAAAATGGTGAGGTCTATCCTTACGCATTACTATTCAAAGACCTGAAAAATCAGGCAGCTATTCTGATGGACATGCTGAAGTCTGAACCGCGCCTGACAGGCTGGATTCGAGGAGTGGATGCCGCAGCTAATGAGATGCACGCGCCACCGGAGTTGTTTGGCCCCTTGTTCCGGGTGCTAGCCAAATCAGGTATTGCTCATTTTACCTATCATGTTGGCGAGGACTTTCCGCATCTGATCAGTGGTATTCGATCCATTGATGATGCCTTGAGATTTTTGCCATTGCGTAATGGCGACCGTCTTGGTCACTGCACGGCGATTGGCATCACACCTAATATCTGGAAACGCTCTTTGCCATTGTCTTTGTCCATGACCAAAGAGACGAGATTGCTCGATTTGGTGTTTATCTGGCGGGAACTTCGAAGTCATCCGGAACTGCTGCGTTACGCCAGTGATGCAGCGATTGAAGCAGTTCGCTTGGCCCATAAAGTGTTTTCGCTGGAAGAAGAAGTCTCGATTACCACCCTTGATCAGGTATTTGAAATGCGGGGGCTGTTGGCGGAATCTGAAGGTCTGCTGGGTGAACTAAATGGGCCATTAAAACCCAAATCCCTCTGGTTGGAAGAGTACGAGCGCGCCAGAGAGTTGGTTAAAACGACGGGTATGAAAAGGCCGCTGAAGTTGTATAAGCAATGGCTTACATCTGACAATGTGCGAAAGCAGCGTGCTGAATATGTTGAAGTTGCCCTGGAATATTTGCCGGATGAAGCGGTTGTTGCATTACAACAAGCTGTAATGGCAAAAATGGCAGACCGAAACATTGCGATAGAATGCCCTCCGACCAGCAATACCCGTATCAGTCAGTATCGAGATGTCAGCGAGCATCATATCTTTCGCTGGATGGGCTTGCCGGGTGAGGCGATTGAAGGTGATGTTCCTATGTCTATTTGTCTTGGATCTGATGATCCAGGGATCTTTGCCGCAGATTTGAAATCCGAGTTCTATCATCTTTTCATTGTGTTAACCCGAAATTTCGGTTTGTCGCCAGCGGAGGCTTTGGGAAAGGTAGCAGAGGTGAATGAGAATGGGCGGATTTATCGCTTTCATGATGTTAGCTAGCCTGTATACATTGATGATTCTGTAATCGTTCAAGACTCGCTGGGTTCATTAGTACCCCTTTATACGATACTGTCAGCGGTGCTGGAGAAATATGTTTCTCGGTCGGCATTTAACTCCCGACGATCATTTGCTTGTTAGTCTGGGAGAGAGTCTTGACGTCTATGCATATGGCCTCGGGACTACAGTGTCACTCAGCCAAGGCCCCTAAACTAGGCTATTTATCAATTCTAAATATCTTAATGGGTTACAATAGTTAGTGAACAATTAGACAGGCACACCGGATACTCAGAGCGCACAATGAGTTCGGCACATAACAAAACAAGTCAATTGGACTGCTTTGCCGATCGCTGCTTTAAACGTTAATGTCCGCAAATCGCTCTTAGCAGATAACAAGCGCTTAGGTTCTGCCCACCTCGTACCAGAAGCTGTAAATGCTAGTATTGCGATGTATCGATCAACAAGTGAAGGTTAGGAGAAATGATTGTAACCAGGGAAAGTATGAAAAAATGGATCATCGAGTGTCTTCAGGAACGGGGTGGTAGTGCTTGGCCACGTGAAGTCTCAAAGTATGTATGGGACAGCTACGAGACTGAGCTTAGGGATTCCGGCGATATGTTGTATACGTGGCAATATGACATTCGTTGGGCCGCTCAACAATTGAGAAACGAGGGGACTCTGAAACCAGTAAATAGACGCAGAGATTTGCCATGGGAACTAGCATAGCAAAGTAGGGTTAACGTTCATTTCGCATCCATGTCTGACTTTGTTCTGAGGAGATGGGAATTGATACCCTGAAGAAAACTTTCCTGCCTGCCTGAATCTTGCTTTGATAGCCATATCGGTGTTCTACTTGTATGGCTTTATACTCACTTGCAATGTTTATTCTTTGTACGGATTTTAACTTGTGGGTACAAGTGCGGGTATAACTATTTATTCCTGTTTATAAAAAATAATGATATCAGTCTATTAGGTGTGAAATTGCGTGTCCGGCCTTCGGCACCACGGAAAGCAAATAAGTCACCCAAGGGTGGCTTTTTTTGTGCCTGTCATTCCGGTTTTACTTTTTCATTGGCTATGCGGCTGAAGCGGGCTGTCGCCGCTAATCTGATCTATCGCTACTAACGCTTGTCATTCAGTGAACGCGTACACGTTCAGGCCAATGCATGTTCAGCATGGCCTGCAATATAAGGCAGTTACGTTAGCTCATTTCAGATACGGAAGCGCGTGCAACCAGACGGCCGGTAAAAGTACGGCTTTCCGTTTCAAATAGCGTGCGACCGTCAATCAGCGCGCGGATACGTTGCACGCAGCGTTCAAGTAGCTGCTCGGTGGGATAGGCGATGCAGGTTAGTGGCGGATAGAGCAGGGAAGCCAGCGGAGAATCTTCGAGGCTGACCAGTGACACTTCCTGTGGCACCGCGATATTAAATTCACGTAATAAGCGCATCGCCTCTGCAGCGTGGCAGTCGCGTCTGGCAATAATCGCCGTATATTGCGTAAAGCTGTTGATAAGCGTCAGCAGAGCTTGCTCAATATTGTTATTGGCTTTGACCATAAGCTGCCGGTTGAAAGGCAGAGAATAGTTTTGTAGCACACTGCGATAGCCTTCCACCATCTGCTGGCTGGCCAGATCGTCTTCGCCGTCAATCAGCAGCGCGATGCTGCGGTGCCCTTTGCCCAGCAAATAGCGGCAGGCGCTTTCGGTGGCAAAGGCGTAGTTATAACCGCCCGCTTGTTCAGTCGCTGAAAACTCATCAAAAACGATAACGTTGCTGGCCATATCGGCGGAGTGCTGTCCCAGCGTGACTACCGCAACGCATTGGTGCTGCAGACCTTCAATCGCCGATTGATAATCTGCCGCCGCAGTGACGTACTGAATCAACAGCGATTTATTCAGCGACTTCATAGCCAGCGAAAGCTGGGGCAACAAGGTTGCGCTCAGCGCGGTTTCATTAGCAGGTAACACCATGCCGACGTAGCTTGAGCTATTACTCGCCAGATTTTGCGCGGCAAAACTCGGGCGATAGTTCAATTCCTCTACCGCGCGTAATACCGCTTCCCGACTTTCGTCGCGTACGCCGCGTGTTCCGGTCAGCACACGCGAAACGGTGGCCCGGGAAACATTGGCTAATCTTGAAACATCATCAATGGTAGGCATGGTGTCGTCTGAATTGCGATTTTGTCCTTATAGTAACATAAACACGCACAGGAATTGCTCAGCCAGACTGCGCCTCAGAATGCTTTTTGGAAAGCGTTGGCAGCCATGCTGCGCCGCGTACGCCACTGGAATCACCATATTTTGCTTTGACGATGGCAGTACGGCATTCCGCTGAAAAAAGATATTTTTCAATGGCTGTTGGCAGGTCGCTATACAAACTCTCGACGTTAGACAAACCGCCGCCCAGAACAATGACGTGCGGATCGAGAATGTTAATAACACTTGCCAGGCTGCGGGCAAAAGCATCGATAAAATGTTGATAGTGTGCCAGCGCAGCGGCGTCATGATCGGCGGCCGCAGCGAGAATCGCCTGGGCATCCAGTTCGGCATGCTGTGTCAGATTGAAACGCTGACTGAATCCGGTGCCGGAGATAAAACGCTCAATACAGTTTTCACGGCCGCAATAACAAGGTTGCGCGGGGCCGTCTATAGCAGGATCCCACACCGGTAACGGATTATGTCCCCATTCACCTGCGATGGCGTTCGGGCCGCTGAGCAGTTGTCCATTGACTACCACGCCGCCACCGCAGCCGGTGCCCACAATGACGCCGAACACTGTTGGGTAGCCAGCACCTGCACCGTCTACCGCTTCGGAGAGCGCAAAGCAGTCAGCATCATTGGCAAGGAATAGTGGCTGACCTGTGCGCTGCGCCAGCGTGGCCTGCAGATTTTCGCCGTTTAACACCAGGCAATTGCAGTTTTTGATCAGCCCGCTATGGGGATCGATCGCCCCCGGCAAGCCGATGCCAATCGTAAACCCGTCTGGCGCAGAGGGACGGATGCCATCGATCATCGACACCAGGTTATCGATAAATTCCTGATAGCTCGCTTTGTTGGTGGGACGACGTTCGCGCAGGCGTACGCGACCCGCATCGTCAAGCAGCACCGCTTCCATTTTTGTGCCGCCAATATCAAGGCCAAGGTGAAGCATGATTATCCTCATAAAAAGGAGAGGCGGGCATCGCCTCTCAAAACAGGCACAACGGTTAATGGCGGCGATACAGGTCGATCAGTTCTGTCACCAGTTCTTTCGCCAGTATCGACGTCATCAGGTGATCCTGCGCATGGACCATAATGAGCGTCATCTTCGTTTTTCCTTCGCCTTCGTCGGCCTCAATCAGCTGAGTTTGCACAAGATGCGCCTCACGAGCGTAATGCTGTGCTTCATGCATTTTTGCATCGGCCTCACTGAAATCACCTGCTTTAGCGCTGCGCAGCGCTTCATAACAAAGGCTGCGCGACTGACCAGCATTAATAATGATGCCCATCACTTGTTCTTCTAAATCCATAATTTCCTCTGACTGTCATGCGGTTTCAGACTGGCCAACCACGGCGGGTGCCGAAGCGTCGCTGCTCTCCTGAGCCAGCAACTGTTTTTCAAAAGCTTTGAAGAAGGGGTAATACATGATGATGGCGGTGCCCATACAGATCAGGCACATGATCACTGGGCTGAATGCCCAGTTTGCTGCCCAGGAGGCACCAATTGGTGCGGGTGTGGTCCAGGGTGTCAGCGATACCACGCGCGCAACCCAGCCTAAATCGAGCGCAAACCAGGCCAGTGTTGCATTGATCATAGGTACCAGTACGAACGGAATAAAAAACAGCGGGTTCATGATCACCGGGGCGCCAAACAGAATCGGTTCATTGATATTGAACAAGCCCGGCACCACGCCCATTCGACCAATGGTGCGCAGGTGAACCGCTTTGCTTCGCATCAGCAGCAGCGCCAGCGGCAGCGTGGAACCCACACCGCCAATCAGCAGATAGTGATCCCAGAAACCCTGCACATAAATATGTGGAATGACGCTTCCCGCGGCCATGGCCGCCTGATTCACCGACAGGTTCGCCATCCAGAAAGGATTCATAATGCCGGTGACAATCAGTGCACCGTGAATGCCGGCAAACCATAAAATTTGGCATACCAATACAGACAGCAGAATGGCTGGCAGGGTATCGGAGGCGGCGACCAGCGGTTTGACCAGCGACATGATCGCCTCTGGAATAATCATGCCAAGCTGCGATTCAATGAACAGGTTCAACGGATGTAACGTCAGGACCACCGCCAGCACCGGGATCAAAATTTCAAACGAGCGTGCCACGCCAGTCGGCACTTCCGGCGGCAGACGAATGGTGATGTTGTGGCGGCGGAAAAAGGCATAAAGCTCAGTGGTATAAATCGCCACCAGCAGCGCAGTAAAGATGCCCTGACCAGAAAAGTAGGCCACGGAGATGTGGTCATCTTTCAATGGCGCCGCGATGAGCAGAAAACCCATCAACGACAGCATGCCGGAGGTCAGCGGGTCGAGTGCGTGATGCCGCGCCAGGCTGGCCGCTACGCCGACAGAAATAAATATGGTCATGATGCCCATGCTGAAGTTATAGGGCAGCATCAGGCTTTCACGGTGATCGAGCGAAAACTGCAGCCACGCGCGCGCAAATCCCCAATGCGTATCGGGCGCAAAGGGAGGGAATATAAACACCAGCATAAAAGAGCCGACGATCATAAATGGCAGGGCCAGAATAAAGCCGTCACGAATAGAAGTGACATATTTTTGCTGGCCAACGGCACCGGCAAGCGGCGTGATGTGGTTTTCAATCACGCTCATGAGTTTCAGGTACAGAGAGCTCATGGTTTATCCCTTATTGATTATTTTCAATGAGTGAGAGGGCAAAATCCAAAACCGCCGCGCCTTTTTGCATGCCGTAATCCATCATATTGATCGGCTCAACCCGTATGCCGTAAGCGTCGGCTTTGCTCTGTAAATCCTTCTGCATGTACTTAACCTGAGGCCCAAGCAGCACTACCTGATACTGACCCACCTGCTGTTCAAATTCGGCAACGCCAAACGCTTTAATTTCAACCTCAAGACCGCGTTTCGCTGCCTCGTCGAGCATTTTTTTCACCAGCAGGCTGGTGGACATTCCTGCGGAACAGCACAACATGATTTTTTTCATCGGAAACTCCAGTCTGAGAAAGAATACTCCGCGGACTATAGTCAGATGGATTTAAAACGGAAAGCGCTTTCCATAACTGGATATACTAATTGTGAGAGCGATCACCTGCAGCAGGCTTTTACTTTGCGTGAATGTGGGGGATGATCGCTGCACATCACTGTCCTTTATAGGTTTCACATGAACATTCAGTTTATGAATGTTGCCGTTACGCTGATTGAACAGCGGGTAACGCCTCTGGCAAATCTGCTCACCCGTAATCAGCACATTACCGCGATGCGCGACAGCTTTGGGCTGGCGATGCCTTTTGTGATCATTGGCAGCCTGATGGTGCCGCTGATTTTCCCGCCGTTCTCGCTTGAACCAACGGCCTGGTACAGCGCGCTCTATCTGGCAATCCGCCCGATGCTGTTGCCAACCTTTAACATTACGGTGGGTTTAGTGGCGTTGATTATCGCTTTTGGTGCCAGCGCCAGCCTTGCCAAACAGTATCGGCTACCGGAGCGTCTTTCCGGCCTGACCGGATGCCTGGCATTCCTGCTGTTTATCGGCTTTAAGGAGAGCAGCGGAACTAATCTTTTTCTCGGCGGAATGGGTATCTTCAGCGCGCTGATATCCAGCTTTTTTACGATTGAAGTGATCCGGTTGTTCTACCACAGAGGGTGGTGCATTCGCCTGCCGGATGAGGTGCCAGTAATGACCCGCAACGGCTTTCAGCTGCTGGTGCCGCTGCTGGCAATTATGCTGTCGATAACGTTGATCAATGCGGCTGTGAAAAGCAGCACCGGGCTGATTCTTCCTGATTTAATCAGCGAAGCGCTACGGCCATTGATCGTTGCTTCAGATACGCTGACCGCACTGCTTATTTCATTGCTGCTTTGCCATCTGCTCTGGTTTATCGGTATTCATGGCGCGCTGATTATCACCGGCATCATGAACCCGTTCTGGATGACTTACCTGTTTGAAAATCAGCAGGCGCTGGCGCAAAACAGTGCGCCGCCGCATATTTATCTACAGGGATTCTGGGATTTTTATCTGCTTATCGGCGGTATTGGCTCGACCTTACCGCTGGTTTTTATGGCGTTACGCAGTCGTTCGCGTCAGCTAAAAAGTGTCGGTAAAATCGGCCTGGTACCATCACTCTTTAACATCAATGAACCGCTGCTGTTTGGCTTCCCGATTATTCTTAACCCTTTGTTCCTGGTGCCGTTTATTGCTGTCCCTGCGATCAATGCTTGCATCGCCTGGTATTTGACACACCTCGGTATCCTCGATCGCGTGGTGGCGATGCTGCCCTGGTCAATGCCCGCGCCGCTGGGAGCAGCCTGGTCAGCTAACGGCAGCTGGAAGAATATGTTTATGTGTCTGTTCGCCTTTTTCAATGCCTGGATGATTTACCGTCCGTTCTTTCGGGTCTATGAACTTCAGCTCATCGAGCGGGAAAAAAATTAGCGTTTTTTCATCTCTCCTGCACCGCCAGCGTCATTCCTCCGCTGGCGCGTGACCTTTAGCCCTCCCAGAAAGCGATCCCGATCACGATTACGCATGCAGAATTTATTATTTTGTGATTCAATCCAGTAATTATGGAAAGCGCTTTCCATCGATGGATGTACATTTCCATTTTTCAACCGTAAATTTCCCTCGCGCCCTACAGACGCTCTTCGCTTATGACAATAAAAAGGGAAAACATGAAACGCGTTAATCCAGCTTTACCTCTGACTTTACTGCTCGCCTCTGCCACCAGTGGCGTTACCCATGCCGAAAAATATGATTTCACCCTGCACGGCTATATGCGTTCCGGCATCCTGGCAAACAGTGACGGCAATCGCGTCAATTCCGTGGGGTTGATGCCTGACGGAAAATTCCGTCTGGGCAATGAAGATGACACCAAGATCGAACTGATTCCTCAGGTGATGTTGACGTCTGATTCCGGCGTAGTGGCAAAAATTCAGGCCAATATCACTCACCAAAGCAAATGCACCTCTGACTGGAACTGCCTTGATGACGATGACAAGCCAGTACAGTTTCGCGAAGGCTATGTCGAACTGAGCAACCTTGATTTTGCACCGGATGTCACCTTCTGGGGCGGCAAGCGCTATAGCAGTTCAAACACCTCAAGCCATCAGTTTGACTGGGAATATATTCAATACAACGGTACAGGGGGTGGCTTTGACAAGCTCGATCTTGGCTTCGCACAGCTTGATGCCGGTGTTTACGCTTTCACCCCAACCGATGAAACCAAAGCCTATCCCGTAGATCGCGGCGATCAAGGCTATCCGGATGACTATTCGCTCAATGTCTGGCTGAAAAAGATTGCCGGTTCACCCGTCGACCTGCAGCTAATTGGTCATCACATGAATAACAGCGAACTCCACGCCGACGCCGCCGAGAAAGGCTATGGCCTCACCGGCGTTTATAACTTCGATGGCTTTTATGGCGTATTGGGCGGCTCCTCCCGGTTTGTTGTGCAGTATGGGCGAGGCCTGGCTGCGGGCGATTCATTGGGTAAGAACGGTTGGGGATGGGCCAATCTGGATGATACGCAGTCCTGGCGACTCATTCTGGATGGGCTTGCCGCGCTGGATAACGGCTGGGAAGTCTCAACTTTTGCCTATTACCAGCAGGATAAAAATTACCGCTGGTGGAGCAGCGACAGCGAAGGATGGGGCCGCACCAGTTGGGTGGCGGGCGTACGCCCGTATCAGCAGATTACCAAAAACTTCGCCATGCAATATGAGGTGGGCTACGAGTACCTCGATGACAAAAACTACAAAGGTGTGGAGGGAAAAGGCAAGGGCGGACTGACCAAAGTTACCGTGGCACCGACGCTGACATTTGACTCCGGCTACTGGAGCCGCCCGCAGCTTCGTCTCTATGCCACCTGGGCAAAATGGGATAAAGGCGTATCTGATGCGCTCGATGGCAACTATGACTGGAGCACCAATACTATCGGCTCGGGTGGGTATAGCCGCAGTGGCAAAAGCGACACCCTTAACGTTGGCATCCAGGGCGAAGTTTGGTTCTGAGGAGAGGCATGATGAATATATTCGCGAAAAACACGCTGCTTCTGGTACTGATGAACATGCTAAGCGGCAGCGTTGCTCAGGCAGCTGAACCCTCCCATTTTGCGCACTTCATTACGCGCCAGGGGGCACAACTCATGGATGGGTCACAGCTTTTCCGCTTTGCCGGGATCCATGCGCCGGAATTACATCGCATTGAAGATGATGCGCGTGGCGTCTGTAAAGCCGACCCACGCGGCTGGGGACAATATTTTGCCTGGCCAACCCCAGATGAGCAGGCGAACTGGATCAGCGCCCTGGTACAAACCGGCGCCAAAGCGCAACGCGTCTACGTTTTCTCCGTGCAGCAGGAGAATGATGCGGCTTGCGGACGAGAGACGCATATTCTGGCACCGGCAACCCCGGACGGCATGCCGCGCCTGAACGAAAAGGCGATGAAAATCTATGACAACATGATTGCCGAGGCGGATAAACAAGGCCTGCGCCTGATTGTGCCTTTTATCGATCACTGGGCATGGTGGGGAGGTCGCGAACAACTGGCGGCGTTCTACCACGAGCAGCCAGACGACTTTTATCGCGTACAGAGCAAAACGTATCGCGCTTATCAGCAGCTGATTCGCCAGATTATTACCCGTACGAATACGCTTACCGGACGACGTTATGCGGATGAAAAAGCCATTATGGCCTGGGAGACAGGTAATGAACTGGAGGAGACCAATGCTGAGTTTCTCCAGCAGACCGCCGCGTTAATCAAGCAACTGGCGCCGCATCAGCTGGTGATAGATGGCACCTACAAGAAAATTAACGCTTTTGCACTGGCGGATCCCAATGTTGATATCGTCAGCAACCATTACTACACCAACGCCGGGAATAATGATCCCGACCAGGTTCAAAAGGATTTGCAGGCGATTGGCGGCAAAAAGGTCTACCTGGTGGGCGAGTTTGGTCTGCTTGATAGCCGCGCGCTAAATAGCATCATGCAGGCCATTGTGCATACCGATGTTAACGGGGCGAAAGCCGCGGGCGGTTTGGTTTGGGGATTCCGCGGTCATCGTCACAACGGCGGTTTTTACTGGCATAAGGAATATACCGGCCATTACAGCTACCACTTACCAGGATTTCCGGTAGAGGGCGACGCTAATCAGGAGATGGCGGTGGTGGAGTTGGTCCGCCACGCCGCGGCCCAAATGGATGGCAAAGATAAGGTGCCCGCGCTGCCAGTACCGGAAGCGCCATTACTGCGACAAGCCTCATCACCCTTTGCCCTTAACTGGATGGGCGCTGCGGTGGGCCGGCGCTACGACGTTGAACGTGCTGCCGCGCCAGAAGGACCCTGGCAAACGGTGGGGCGTGATATTTCAGACGGCGTTCAGGCGTGGGATCCCGCTACGATGAACCTGTTCAGCGACGATTACACCTCACTGAAGTTAGGGCAAACCTATTACTACCGCGTGCTGGCAAAAAATGAATCCGGTATCTCGCCTCCTTCGAACGTTATTCACGTCACCCACACTCAGCGTAATCAGGCACCGCAGGTTACGTTAGCCGATCGCGCCGCCGTTGCGCAGAACCGCGGATTGAGCCTGGCGGCCAGCTGGCAGGATGACCATTTACCCACTCGTCAGGTGACAGGTACCTGGAGCAATGGCGGCAACCATCATGTGCATTTTTGTCAGGCGAACAACGCCGATACCCGCGTTTGGTTTACCCAACCCGGCTCCTATCAACTGACGTTCACCGCCGATGATGGCCTGCTGCAAAGCAGTAAAAATATTGTTGTTACTGTCACACCGGCTAACGCACCGCCACCCGCTGACTTCTGCCATTTCGACAGCGGCGTGCTGGGTGTGCAGCAGGGAACGGTGACGCCATCTGCAGGCGCAGAAACGCCGCTGGCGATAACAGAGGATGGTTTTCTCGGGCCTTTTGCTAACGCAGGCGATCGGGTTAGCTGGCAGATTGAGGCGCCGTGGGAAGGTGAGTTTTTGCTGCATCTGCACGTGAATGGTAAGTGGGGCAGCAAGAAAAATTCATTGCAGATCAACGGGGATAAACCGTTGCAGATTGAGTTTCCCGGAAGCAACGAGCAGATGACGCTGCGTGTCTCTCTCAGGCAGGGGAAAAACAGCATCACCCTTGGCAACTATGCCGGTGACTGGGGATTCATTTTTATTAAATCGATGCGGGTTACCGCCTGATGGCGGTGCGCATCACTTTTTTCACGCTTCAGGAGGTTCTATGACCACATATGCATTCCCGGAACATTTTTTTTGGGGGGCGGCGGCTTCCGGACCCCAGACCGAAGGTGCCGATGGCAAACCGCACGCGTCAATTTGGGATAGCTGGTATGCCAGCCAACCCGATCGCTTTTTTGAGCAGATCGGGCCGGAGAAAGTGTGCGAAACGCTGCACAAATATAAAGAAGATGTCGCGCTGATGAAAAACATCGGCCTGAACTCGTTTCGTACGTCAATTCAGTGGTCACGACTGATTGACGATCTGGAAACCGGCGCGCCCAATCAGGATGCGGTGCGTTTCTATCACGCCTATTTTGATGAGATGATCGCCAACGGCATTGAGCCGATGATTAACCTCTATCACTTTGATATGCCCGACGAGCTGCAACAGCGTTATGGCGGTTTTGAGTCAGTGCATGTTACCGATCTTTTTGCCCGTTTTGCCGCTACCGCGTTTCGCCTCTTCGGCCACAAAATCAAATACTGGACCACCTTCAATGAACCGATCGTGCCGGTTGAAGGCGGCTATCTTTATGACTTTCATTATCCCTGCAAGAAAGATGGCAAGCTGGCGGCTCAGGTCGCCTTCAATATTATGCTGGCGCATGCGAAAGCCATTGAATGTTATCGTGAAATGCAGTGTGGCGGTGAGATCGGTGTTGTGCTTAACCTGACGCCAACCTACACGCGTAGCGCGTCAGCAGAAGATAAAAAAGCGGCCTGGCATGCCGACTTATTCTTTAACCGTAGCTTCCTCGATCCGCTGGTAAAGCATCAGTTTCCCACCGAGCTTTGTTCGCTGCTGGCAGAGCATCACTGCCTGCCTGAGGTCAACCCGGCCGATGTGAAACGGATAACCGATTCGCGCATTGATTTCCTCGGCGTGAATTATTATGTCCCGCGGCGAGTCAAAGCGCGTGAAACGCCTTATACGCTGGATTACTTCTCACCGGATGTTTATTTCGAAAACTATATCGATCCTGACGGACGGTTTAATCCCTACCGCGATAACAACGAAATTCTGCCACAGGCTATTTACGACATTGCGGCTAATATTCGCGACAATTACGGCAATATAAAGTGGTATCTCGCTGAGATTGGCATTGCGATGGATCTGGCATCAGAAGGGCCGGTACAGGCAGACGGCATCATCGATGATGGCTTTCGCATCGGCTTGATGGAAGAACATCTGGTGCAGTTACATCGGGCGATTGCCGAGGGTGCCAACTGTTTTGGCGTACATCAGTGGACGTTTATCGATAACTGGTCATGGATCAACTCCTTCAAGCGCCGCTACGGCTTTTACCGTCTCGATTTAGCCACCGGAGAACGCCAAATCAAACGCAACGGCCTGTGGTTTAAGGCGCTTGCCGAGAGCAATCAGTTTAGCTGTGAGGAACGTTCCGCGTGAGCCAACACTTTTTTTATCCTTTATCCACTGTGGTGAAGCCTTATCCTTGGGGCAGTCGCAGTGCGTTACATCAGCGCTTTCATGTGCCTAATCCCGATGCACAACCGCAGGCGGAACTGTGGATGGGCGTACATCCTGCTGGCATGTCGCAGGTCATGGATCAAGGCACGCCGCTGGCGCTTTCTGAACTGATTGCCCGCGACAGAAAGGGGATGCTCGGTGCTGCGACTGCCGCTCGCTTTGGCGATCTGCCCTATTTAATGAAAATTCTCGCTGCCGATCGGGCGTTGTCCATTCAGGTGCATCCGCAGAAAGCGCAGGCGGAAGCGGGCTATGCACGTGCCTTGCGGGCTAATGAAGATATACCGGATTACAACGACGCCAACCATAAGCCTGAACTGGTCTACGCCATCACACCGTTTATCGCCATGAATGGCTTTCGCGACGTCGCAGATATTGTGGAGAATTTTCGCCTGCTTGCTGTGACTGCGTTGAGCCCTGCTGTGGATGCGCTGGCGCAGCAGCCTGATGCTGTCGGACTGAAGGTGTTTTTTAGTACGCTAATGCAACTGTCCGCGGACGCTAAAGCTGCGGCGCTTAAGCGGGTCGTCAGCGCCCCGTTTGATGACGCGCTCATGGCGGTGATCCAGCAGCTTTATCAACATTATCCACATGATGCAGGGGTGCTGGCACCGCTCTATCTTCACTGCATAACGTTACAGCCCGGCGAAGCGATGTTTCTTTATCCCGGGACGCTGCATGCGTATGTGCAGGGTACCGCCGTCGAGATCATGGCCAGCTCTGATAATGTACTGCGCGCCGGGCTCACCGATAAGAAAATCAATGTTGAGGAACTGATTGCCTGCACCACTTTTTCACCCATCAGCCGCACGTCGCTGCTGATGGAACCAGAGTGGCAGGAAGGGCAGGCGCATTACCCCATCCCGATAGACGATTTTCGTTTCACTGTTTTAAACGCCAATGAGGCCCTGCCGATGCAGACCCGCAGCGCCGAAATCGTGTTGGTGATGACCGGGAGCGCGACGCTGACCCATCCCGCAGGTGACACGCTGACGCTACAAACCGGTCAGTCCGCTTTTATTCCTGCTGCCACCCAAAACTGGACGTTAACCAACACCGGCACGCTGTGTCGGGCTTACAGTTAACGACCCTCACCAACACTCAATAAGCCGCGCTCAGCGGCTTATTTATCATAGGGCTATTTTGCCGTGATCAGATCGGCTAACGCATTGTCCTGATGTAACGTAACCAGAAGCTGATGAGTGGCGCGCGTGAAAGCGACATAAAGTTTTTTTGCTGCTTCATTAATATCGCTTTTCACATAATCCATCTCACTGCTGTTAACTACCGCGACGGAATGAAACTCCAGCCCTTTGCTGCTCGGGATGATAAACAGCGGCAACCGGTCATCCTGTGGATCATATAATTTCTTATCTTCTGGTTTCTCATAAAAGTAGTGCGGAATATCGTGGCTTTTCAATACGCTGCAAAAGTATTTTCCCGTTTTAGCCAGTGGACAGAGAATAGCGATATCCTTCCAGCGCAATCCCTGATTACGTTGATGATCAAGCCACTCCAGTACCTGTCTGGCTTCTGCTGCCAGTTTATCAACCCGCTGGATTTCCGGTTCAGGACCATACGTACCCGCTGACTCAGGTTGCAAAACTTCAGTTTTATGCTGGCTGGTTGAATCGAATGCTCTCTGCAAAAAGTTTCGCGAGAAATGTAATATTTGCTGAGAGTTGCGGTAATTAAGTTTAAGAATAGTGGTGCGACCCTGCGCCTGAATACCGACGCTGGCTAATGAAAAGCCAAGGTTTTCTCTCTTATTATAAATAGATTGGGCATCATCATACATAAATAGCAAAGAGCCGCTGCGTTCATTGGTCATTTTAGTCAGTACGTTCAGCCATTCTGCGCGTAAATCGTGACCCTCATCAATCAATACCGCGCCATATTGCTCAGAGGCAATCTTCTCTTCGTTAATATAGTGTTCTACAGAGCGAAAGAGGTCATCATACGTATTTTCTGATGTGTTCAGTTTTGAAAGAGTATGTTTTCTGAGCTGGTATGAACACCATGAATGAAAGTTGTATACCTGTACCTTCTCTTCCAGCCCATGCTGCTTAATACGGCTTTTAAGGATTGCCGCAAGCGAAATGTTATAGCAGATAACCAACACAGGTTGCGTGAGGACTTCGGCCAGGTGAATGCAGCGGTAAATCAGAATCAGAGTTTTTCCCGAACCGGCTACGCCATGAATTACACGATGTCCTTCACCTAAACTCCTTGCCAGAATTTCCTGCTGAGGATCCATGATTTTTAAAATATCAGGCAGTGCCACCGGCAGATCTGATGGCGAGGGCTGGTCATTCTCCGTTGGGAAAAGCGACAACTGCTTGCTGTCTATCCGAATTTCAGGATAAAAATGCCAGCGTATACGGTCAATTTTTTCAGCGCTCAGAGGCGCTTGTAACCGGTAGCGCAGCATGGCCCACAGTTTATTTTGCAGCGTTTCCGCTGACACGGATTCTTTAATATCATCTTTGCAGATAACTAATTCGGGCGGCAGAATCGCTTTCTGCTCATCGGTAATAAGCACGGCATCAAGTTGCTTGCGGGTAATATTACTGAGAATGACACCATAGCCATAGGGGAAACTCAATTTACCCTGATGGGCACCATGCTGTTGTTGTAACGCCGCATCCTGTTCCAGTAATTTCAGCGCGGCATAGGCCCCCTGGCGTGCCTGCTCAACGGGATTACAAAATGTCTTTATGCCGGACTCACAGCGATATTCGACTTCTTTATGGGTTAATGCGTGAATATTGTCTATTTTCCAGTCTTTGACCTCAAGAAATAGCAATCCGCGTTCAGGATTTAACACGATGAAGTCGGGATAGCGACGCTTCGATCCAACCGCAATGTCATACCAGCACAAGCACTGTTCTTCCAGATCCGATTCAAGCCGCCTGGCCACGCGTCGTTCGCCTGCTGTTACGTACGCAGGGAAACTATTTAGCTTAGGTATTAAGATTGCCATGATTGTCCTTTTCTCAGCAGAGCGCATCCATGCAAGGGCGGTAAAATAGAGATCGAAAGCGTTATTTGCTTCCCTGAATGAACTGCGCGAAATAGGGGATTTACGATATCAGTGGACTACAGAAAATTCCGCAGGTCAATTACGGGAATCATCGCGGATGATGTTATCGCTAACGGTTTATAACCGAAGAAATAGCGGGCGTAGCATGCTGGCATTGTGATAGCTGGCAGAATCGGTTTATAAAAGAGGCGGGCCGTATGGAATATCGCGGCAGGGTAAGCCAGCCTCACTACGGCAATAACGTCAACGATCAACAGGACACCCCATGACGCAACATCTGAATCACTATCAGCAGCCGGTGGGTTTTCCACTGCCGGAATGGCAGCCGCGGGCACTGCCGCAGCGGGTTACGCTTTCAGGCCGCACCTGTCGGCTGGAGCCTTTCAGCGTCGAGGCGCACGGGCGGGCACTGTATCAGGCGTGGCAGCTGGCGCCTGATGGTCGTGACTGGACGTGGATGCCGGTCGAACCTTTTGCCAGTGAAGAGGATTATCTTGCCTGGGCGCGCAACATGGAGGCGAGCCGCGATCCGCTGCATTTTACCGTCATCGATCTCAGCAGCGGCCAGCCCACCGGCACGCTGGCGCTGATGCGTATTGATGCGCAGAACGGTGTGGTTGAAGTCGGCCATGTCACGTTTTCCCGGCTGTTACGCCGCAGCACGGCGGCTACCGAAGCGCACTTTCTGCTGATGCAGTACGCCATTGAGCAGCTGGGCTATCGTCGGTATGAATGGAAATGTGACAACTGCAACGCGCCATCCAAAGCGGCCGCGCTGCGCCTCGGTTTTCAGCAGGAAGGGGTGTTCCGTCAGGTGGTGGTCTATAAAGGTCGCAATCGCGATACCGCCTGGTTTTCCATTATTGATGGCGAATGGCCACGCGTAAAATCTGCGATGCAGCGCTGGCTGGCCGCCGACAATTTCAGCGCCGACGGTCAGCAGCACCAGCGTCTGGAAACCTTGCGTGAGGAAGTGAACAACGCCTGAATAAAAAAAGGCTGCGCGCGGCAGCCTTTTTGTGGGTGACGTTTACGGCGTCGGCGTGATTTTGATCTCCACCATGCCGATGCCGAGCCTGCGTGGATCGAAGCCGGCGATGTTGCCGACGTTCGACAGCTCCGGCTCCGGCGGCGCCAGAATCACGCTGTTGCTGCCGGTGGGGTTGGTGAAGTGCAGCGTAGTGGTGCTGTTCTCATGGCTGAGCATTAACGTCTGCTGTTGATCGCCCACTTTCACCGGAATCGGCCGGTGCGCGTTAGGGCCGAAAGCCCGCGCGGTAATGGTCAAATCAAAGCGCGCCGGCAGCGGCTCGACATACTCAATCTTCACCTGCGGCGCGAGGTTGGCGTTCGACCAGCGCCCCCACTCTTCATGACGCGATACGCCCTCATAACGACGCACAATATCGGGCGCGCCGGGCACCGCAAACAGGAAGCTGTTCGCGTGATAGCGAATGTCATTATCGGCGATGCGCAGCTGCTCAACGTTCTGCTGATACTGCTTATCGTTAAGCGGCGAAGTCCCAAAACGAATGTTGCCGTCATATTTATCCTGCGGCACGCGCAGCACCTGCGGCTGGCTGCCCATCTGGCCGTTAGCCACGCAGATATCGGTACTCAGCGCCAGCGCCGCATCCCACATCCGCGCCATTTTGTAGCAGCGATCGATCCAGACAAACTTCTGCTCAGGCGTAAATTTGGCCAGCTGATAACGCAGTGGTTCGGCATATTCGCCTTCCGGCAGCGGCTCCACTTTATTCGGCGAAACCCTCAGCAGAATCGGCAGCTTAAAGCGCGAGCCGGAAAAGCTGATGCTGTTATCCGCTTTATCGATGCGGTAAGCATCGATGCTTTTTGGGAAGTTCCACAGCTGAATAATGTCGTGCTTCCAGTCGTTGATTTTGGTTTTCAGGTCCGGGAACTGTGCGGAGAGCGACTGGCTCGACAGGCTGCTGCGGCCTAGGCCGATAAAGTTATCGCCGCCGAGAATATCGAGCAGGGTAGCGCCGTTATCGAGCGTGCTCCGCGGCACGTCGATAACGCGCTGCTCCGGCTTATCACCGCGAATCACAAAGAACAGGTCGTGACGCGGCTGCTTCATCAGATAGCGATGCGCGGTGTTGTTCATCGCCAGGTGATCGGAGGTGACGACAATCACCGTGTTTTTAAAACCCGGCGACGCCATGATGCGCTCGATCAGGTGCGCCACGTGCTCCTGACTGCAGGCCACAGCGCTGAACGACTGGTTAGGTTTGCCTTCGTAGCTGTAGCTTTTGCGCTGGCAGGTGCGGGAGATAAAACCGTCGGGATGATGCGTGTCCACCGTTAAGGCGAACAGGGCAAACGGCTTACCGGCGGCAGAGAGCGCCTGATATTTTTCAAACACCTCATCAAGCACGGTATCGTCGTAAAAGCCCCAGGTGTTGCGGTAAGTCGGATCGGCAACCAACGATTTCAGCTCCTGCGCGCCAAACATCTGGTCAAAACCGTGGGACTTCAGGAACACATCTTTGCCGCTGAAACGCAGGTCGGCTCCCTGCATAAAGACGTTTTCATAGCCGGAGGCTTTGAGAATATCGCCGAGGCAGATGTTCTGCGGATAGAAGGTCGACAGCGCGGCAGAAGCATTGCCATCAAAAGGCGCAAACAGCGGAATGCCGCACTGCGAGGCGACCATGCCCGCAATGGTGTAATCGGTGCCGGGCAGCTGCTCGGTGGCGCTGAAATCGAGGCTCTGATCTTTTAAATGGCTGAGTTCCGGCGCCAGGCCAGGAAAGGTCTGCGCATTAAAATAGGTGCGTTCGAGGCTCTCTCCGTAGATATAGACCACGTTGAGCTTCGGCCCGGCGAGGGTTTTTTTCGGCACCTGGTACCAGGTGCTGAAGTCGGAGTTGCCCTGCCGAATCTGCGAGGCGATCAGCGCACTAACCTGCTGAAAAGCGGGCGTAGTTTTGATCGAGCATGCTGCCAGCAGCACCGCCAGCACGCTGTAACCCCAGCGATGCGGCGCGTGCTTTTTGCGGCGCAGGATCCACGACAGCAGGCAGAAGATCAGAAACAGCACCAGAAACAGGCCGATGCCCGGCAGCACATATTTGCTGATGCCCGCGCCGGTCATGCTGTTGGTCAGCGTGTAAATGACCGCGTCGGTAATGCCTTCACCGGTAAAATAGTTGCTGGCGAGCAGGGTGGCATTTAGCACCACAAACAGGCCCAGAATGATCAGAATGAGAATGAACCAAAAAATGTTTCGCCCGGCTTTGGTGCTGTAAATGACAATCGATGCCATAAAAAGGATGACAGAAATAAACTCAGACAACGTCGATACCTCGTTGAGATCGCGCTGTAATCGCGCATTGATTCATCCTCAGAAAGGATAGCGGCTAAATCTAGCGCGGCTGTCATGGTGCTGCAACATATCCCTGTGGCAATTATAACGTTGGTCACGCAGCATGAAGGCGGGCTGCAGAAGGGAATGGCACTACGGGGAAACAGAATGCGCGGACCAACGCCCGCGCAGGATGGGCTATTCGGCGGTGGATAACGGCGCGTCAGCCTGACCGGCATAGAAAACGATCAGTTCAACCGGCTCGGCACCGCTGTGCCCACGATGGATCTCACCGACCATTTCAGGCAACACTTCGCCTTTTCTCAGGGTCAGTTTTTTACCATCCGCTTTTTTCTCTACGGTTAATTCACCGGAGAGCACGTACGCGGCATTGGGCGCCGCATGCTGATGCCAGGGTAACGACGCGTGCGGCGGCAGGGTGATTTTCACTACCGACAGTTCGGGCTGGCCGCTGGGATAGTGCGTATAGCGCGTGCCATCCCATGATTTATCCGCTTTTAACAGCGATTCAAGCCGCACGCTGGCCGGATGTTCATCGGCCAGCGTCCAGGGCGATACCAACAGCAACGACGCAAAAACATAACCGGTAAATCTCATCATTATCTCCTTATCATGACGGGGAGGCGATAATGTGTCCGGTGCACAGGGCGCTGTCAAATAGCTAACATATTAATAACGTTGTCATTATTAGCTTTATCAGTATGAGCTTACAGGTCGCCGGTAACGTACTGCGCCACGCCGTGGGCAAAGCTCCAGTCGCCTTTTTCATTAGTGATAAAGGAGATCATCAGATCTTCTCCGGCGATGTCACAGTTCTCCTGCAACTCGCGCGCCAGCTCTGCCATAAACCGCTGCTTCTGCTCGTCGCTGCGCGGGCTGGTGAACACGCGCACCATCACCAGCCGATCGCTGCGGGAAAATCCCAGCCCGGTATCCAGAAATACCATATTGCTGGCGCGGTTTTCATGAACAATCTGATAACGATCGCGCGGCGGCACCTTAAAGGCGGTCAGCACCGCGCGGTGGGCCGCATCCAGCAACGTTTTAATCTCCGCTTCGCTGCGGCCTTCAATAATATCGAACTGTAATAGCGGCATAGTGTGCTCCTGATGGGATAGGCGATGGCGACCATTCTGGCAATGATAGGCGAGGAGAAAAAGCGCTATACTTGAAATCATTATTCACCACAGTGAACAATCAAGATGAAAGAGCTTAAGGCGGATGCGCTGTGGTTTCATCTGCATGCGCTGGTGATGCTGGCGGAGCAGGGCAGTTTCACCCGGGCGGCGGAACGGCTGGATATTTCCAAAGCGGCGATGAGCCAGAAAATTCGCGAGCTGGAAGCGGCTGCGGGCGTACCGCTGGTGCAGCGCACAACCCGCAGCGTGCGGCTGACCTCGGCGGGTGAAAAGCTGGTGGACGATCTGCGCGAGCCGTTTGCCCATATCGCGCGCAGCTTTGTCAGCGTGCGCGATGAGGCTGGCCCGCTGCGCGGCGTGATCCGCATTACCGCGCCGGTGGCGTTTGCGCGTCAGCAGCTGGTGAGCCACATCACCGCGTTTCTGGTGCTGCATCCGCAGGTGCGTATTCAGCTTGAGGTGTCCGATCGGCTGGTGTCACTGAGCAGTGAAGGGTTTGATCTGGCGATCCGCCACAGCGAGCAGATCCCGGAGACACACGTCGCCCAGCGACTGTGCGATACCCGCGCCGTGCTGGTGGCCGCGCCCGCCTATCTGCAACGACAGGGTACGCCACAAACGCCAGCCGAGCTGGCGCAGCATCAGTGCCTCTGTTATCCGCGCGGCCATGAATCGCCTCGCTGGCGCTTTATCAGCGCTGACAATCCCGCGGAGAAGCTGGCAGTTGACGTCAGCGGCCCGTTCGCCACCAACAACAGTGAGTCAATTCGCGATGCGGCTTTGCAGGGGCTGGGCATTGCACTGCTGCCCGATTTCAGCGCACAGGCGGCGCTGGAGCAGCAGCAACTGACGCAGCTGTTGCCGACATGGCGGCCAGTGGAGGTGTTTGCCGAACGGCTGTGGATCGTGCGCCCGTGGGCAGCGCAGGTGCCGCGGGCGGTCAGCGAATTTATCTACTGGCTGCGCGCCCGGTTCAGCGAGGCGCGGCACGACGTTTAGATAAAAGGCTGATTGTAGATGGCGGTGCTCCAGTGGCGACTGCTGGCGTGTTTCTCCGCCTGCCAGCCGCGGCGGCGCAGTTCACGGGCGATCATCTTATTCATGATGCCGTGGCCGACCAGCAGCACGGTGCCAGAGTGCGATCGTTCAATCAGCCGATCCGCCGCCTGATGCGCGCGCTGGCTGGCGTCACGATAGGATTCCACGCTGCCAGAGACGCCGCAAAACCACAGCGCCCGCAGTACCGACAGCCAGAGAAACGGCGGCAGCCGCCAGCGCGGAAAGGCGATAATCGGCAGATCGACCTCAGCAAACAGCGGCGATATTTCCTGCGGTTGCATCTGTAACTTTTCCAGCGACGATTGCGCTCTGGGCAGGCTGCTGACGATGACATAATCCGCCTGCCGGGCAATCATCTCACTGCGCGCCGGTGGCAGATCGCACACCAGCGACAAATCGTATTGCTCACACCACTCCGCCATGGCCAGCGCCGTCAGTCGGGATGAAGATTGTCGATCCGGCTTGCCGTGACGCATCAGAATAATAGCCATGTCAGTTGTCCTCACATTAACAGGCGGGCAGGGCGGCTAGCATAGCGGGCAAATGCGTCGTTGTGACCTGGCAGGATAAAAAGTCTGTGTCGGATATGCGCAAATTTCACACAAAGGTTAAGTACGGATGCCGATAAAATTCGCTTACACTTTGCCTGATAAAAGCAGTGTAGTGCATCACCTTGATAAGCCTGTTTATTATTTCTTCTGGCTGCGGCTAACTGTAAAGAAAACCTTATTATTTATTTTTCATCCCTTGAATAATCTACGCGCGTAGATACACTGAACAAGTGAAGCCGTTCAACGCGTGTCCGATCCACGCTGCATGCGTCAGTGATTGTCTGCCATGGCCTTTCGAATCGCGATTGCGGCTCCGCCAGCAGGCAATACACAGAGCCAATACCAGGGGATCCGTTACCGACGGTGCAGCGCTCAGGCAAGCAATGAGATGGCTTCCATATAGAAGGAATGCTTCCCAGGGAGGGGCAGTCGCACCTGCATTTTTATCCCGCTGTCCGCATTACCCGCTACATTTCTGCCCGCATCGCCGATTATATTGCCGCAACGCGTAGCCTGCGCCGCGCCGGTACGTTACGCTGGTGCGACTGATGATATGGACGACAATTTTAAGGATAAAATTTCTCGTGGCAAAACAGCAACCTTCTCAACGTGTCACCCGTGCCGACGTCGCCAGGCTGGCGGGAACGTCGGTCGCCGTGGTGAGCTACGTCATTAATAATGGTCCACGTCCGGTGGCGGAAAAAACGCGCCAACGTGTGCTGGATGCCATTCAGCGCATCGGCTATCGCCCCAACGGCGTGGCGCGTGCGCTGGCCCTCGGCAGCACCAAGACTTTTGGCCTGATAGTGCCTACCATCGCGAATCCCTTTGTTGCCTCAATGGCGCATGTGCTGTTGCAGGAGTCGCTGAAAGCCGGGCACGTGATGCTGCTGGGTGACGCCGGTGAAGATCGGCAACGCGAAATTGAGGTGATTCACGCGCTGCTTAACCGGCAGGTGGACGGGCTGTTCTATGCCAGCGTCGACAGCGATCCGCAGATCGATCTGGTCAAAGCCAGCGGCACGCCGTTGATCATGCTGGATCGCGCCGATCCGCAGCCTGGCGTCAGCGTGTTGCGCGTCGATGAACGCCGCGCGGCGCGCCGGTTAACCGAACATCTGCTTGGGCATGGCTATCGTGAGATTGGCATTCTCTGCGGACCGCCAGAGATGGTGAACGCCCGCGATCGCGTTAACGGCTGGCGCGACGCGATGCAGGCACAGGGATTAACCATCAATGAAAGTTGGATCTGGCCAGCGCGCTATCATCGCGACGATGGCTACGCCGTGATGCGTCAGATATTGCAGCAGGATAACGTGCCGCGCGCGCTGTTTATCAGCAATGAGGCGCAGGCGATCGGTTGCCTGCGAGCGCTGGCGGAGCAGAATATTCGCGTGCCGGAACAGTTGGCACTGGTCTGCTTTAACGGTACCGATCTGGCGGCGTTTCAGCAGCCGAAATTAACCACCGTGCGGCAGCATATTCATGAACTGGCGGAAACGGCGATCGAGATGCTGATTAACTGGAATCATGCGGGAGAAGTGCGGGAGATTTCGTACTACATGGAGATGGGCGCTTCATGTGGCTGTGCGCTGAAAGCCGGGGAGTAAACCTGCCCGTCAAGGGCAGGTTCGCGGGCAGAATCAGACGGTAGCCGGTGCCACCGCAGGCTTGCCGTTTTCACCCACGTGAAACAGAATCTGCTGCTGGTAAGTCAAATCCTGCACGGCATTATCATCGGTGAGCAGTGAACCCACTTCGTTGACGTTTTTGCCTTCCACTTTCACCTTGGTCGTGGCCATCGCGCGCATCCACTCATATTCGATATCAATGTGGCCGGTATCAATACTGCGAATGCCCTGTTTGCTCAGATCGTAGGTCAGCAGAGTGGCGGTTGGGCCCAGTGAAACCAGCACCAGATCGAAGTTCGGCGCGGTCTCAACAATGGCTGCATGCAGCTTGTCATAGACCGAAAACGCGTTGCGGTTAAGCGTGGTAATACGCTTAATCTCTTTGGCGCTGTCCATCAGATCGTTGCCCAGACCTAAACGCGTTCCGCTACCTTCAACGATCAGCACGCGCTGATCTTTGAACAGCAGTTTGAATTTTTCGAAGATGGTGCGTGACAGCGTTTTGTCTTTGTAATCGTGATACGGGCGCGTCACCGAGGTGTTGCCGTACTGGTAATTCTGATCCAGCAGACCCTGATAGCGCTTGAAATAGAAAGACTTATGGAAGAACCAGAACAGTGCGGCACCTGAACGCATGCTCGACATGTTGCGGAAGGCATCCGGCATACAGATCAGGCAGTTCGGGTTGTTACGCGCATCGCGCAGCACCATTTTCAGGCGCTCTGACAGGCGTGCATCAAAGGGCTGAAAGCCGATGTTTTTGTAGTAGGTCATCTCCAGCTCGCCATCGCCATAACGCGCTAACGACACCGTTTTATCACTCAGCAGACGATCGATAGTCTCTTCGATCGACATCACCGAGTATTTTTTCACGCTGGCGTTGGCAGCAGGATACTTAACCGCCGCATGCATGAATTTGAAAGGAAATCTGAATTTCCTGTAAATGGCAAACAAACTGGGCATAGTTGACCTGCAATTAAGCTGAGCTTTGCCGCAACGAGGCGGGTCAAAATCAGGAAGCTGAAAGAGTGTTCTGGTGGTGATTTATATCACATTATTTGCCATTTCAATGCTGCGATTGTTCTTAAAGTATCGCTCTCTTTCTGCTTTAAACGATCTGCAAGCGGAATATTATCAGTGTCGGTATGCCGTTTATTAATGGCGTCCACTTAAGGTTATTAAGGGTTATTTTGCGGTGATGAAAGAAGCGTATTAACCGAGCTGTTAATACGGATATTTCTTATTTCAGGAATAAGTGTGAGATGCCCGGCGAGCGATGCTATTGCTGGAATGATGGATTAATGAATTGCGCTGCCTTGTTCATAAAGCGCGATCGCTTCTGAAAAGGCAGCGCAAAGTCGCGTTTTACTGGCAGACATCTACCCAGCGCGCATCGGTCAGTTCGGCCATGCGCGCTGGCGAAATACGCACCGCGCTGTGGATTGAACCGGCGGCGGGCAAGACTTCGCTAAATTGTTGCAGCGAAATATCACAGAGAACCTGCAATGGCTGTTCAAGGCCAAACGGGCACACGCCACCCACCGGATGGCCGGTATAATTCACCACCTCATCCACGCTGAGCATGCGTGCTTTGGCACCCAGCGCCTGCTTCAGCTTGCGGTTATCGAGCCGCGCGTCGCCACAGGTCACCACCAGGATCACCTCATTCTTCACTTTCAATGACAGGGTTTTGGCGATCTGCGCCGGGGCGACATGGTGCGCGCGTGCGGCCATCTCCACCGTGGCGGTGCTTTCGGCCAGCTCAATAATGTCGATGTCAGGCGCATGTTCGGCGAAAAAGCGCCGTACCGACTCCAGGCTCATGCTGTTCTCCAGGCAAAAAGAAGGCAACAAAGCTGCCATAAGCAGCCTGAAGTGTAAATGTCGTCAGGATGAAATTTTGGTTAGCTGGCGGCGAGTGTACAACTGTTGCACTGCTGCACGTCGGGCAGGCGATAGCGCTGGCAGCAGCTGCGGCGTTCCATGGTGCCGTTGCGTGGAATCACCGTGCGATAAAGCGGGTTGTCGCTGCCGTCGATCAGCTGCTTATTGAAGAACAGTGCGTGTTCCAGCGCCAGACGGGTCAGTTCCGGAATGCTCTCTTTCAGTTCGCCTAAAAACCAGTGCATCAAAAAGCCGGTGTTGTTCCAGATCAGTCGCGCGTTGATGTCGCCGTGGCGGGTGATTGCGTCGACCATCGGGATTAAGGTGTGCTGCACCAGGCGATCGATACGCTGCACCGCATTAAGATAGCGCGCGTCTTCATCTTCCTGCACATCAATCCAGAACGCGGCCGGACGACCGATAGCGTGCGGTTGCAGGCGGATATGCTGTGGCGAGCAGTCAAGCGCGCGGGATTCGAGGATCAGCGCCAGCATCAGCGGCGGTACCAGCAGGCCAAAATACCATTGTGCCCACAGCGATTGCAGCGGCTTGGCTTCGCGTAACTGATCGGGATGTTGCTTGTAAACGTCATCGCCATAACGCTGCTGCAGATCCTGCCAGCAGGCGCTGGTGGACCATTCGCCCAGCGTCAGGCTGTCGGCGGGCGCATTGCCGTTGAGGTGCAGCGTATCGATGAAGTAGGCGCGATGCTCATGCAGCAGCGCGTCGATGGATGTCGCCAGTGGCCGATCGCTTTGCAGAAAGATCAGCGGTGCGCTGCTGAACTGCTGTACCTGACGAGAGAGAGTGGCCATGCGACATCCTGTATAGGGAATCGGGATACGAAAACAAATGATAATCGTTCTTGATTCTATCCATAAAAAACCAGGCTCACAATAGCGGCAAAAAAGATTATGCATAAAAATTGCCCGGCCCGCGGTAGCGAGCCGGAAGGGATTAACGCGCGCTGGCCGTTTGCACAACGCGCGCCGATGAGAGGTTTTCCCAAGCGAGAAGGGTGTTGCGACCCTGATGTTTGGCGACGTAAAGCGCCCGATCGGCGTTGGCGAGTGCCGCTTCAAAGCCCGCTTCATTCAGCGGGGCAATCCCGGCGCTGAGCGTGACATGAGTGGCGACCCGATCGTTGAACAGATGCGGTATCTCAAGGTTAAGCACGTACTGACGAATGCGCTCGGCCAGCTTCATAGCGATGGCGGCATCCACATTGGTCAGCAGCACCAGAAACTCCTCACCGCCGTAACGCACGACAATATCTCGCGAGCGCACCGCATCGCGAATGGCGACCGAGACGCGCGCCAGTGCCTGATCGCCCATCGCATGACCGTAATTGTCGTTGTATGCCTTGAAATGATCGATATCGAGCAGCAGCACGAAGTGATTGCTGGTGCCATCGCCCGGCAGGTTTGCCAGCCGGTTTTTCAGGCCGCGGCGATTATAAAGGCCGGTCAGCGGATCGAGCATGCTGAGATCGCTGTAGCTCTCTTTCTCCGCATAGAGTTGCTGCACCAGCTGACGGGTAAAGCGATCGCTGCGGCGGCGCATCATATGCTGCAATGTGAAACCGATCAGCGGCAGGGCGAGGGTAAAGAGGATCAACAGCCGGTGTTCGCCCTGATCCAGCACCAGCACCGCCGACGAGGCCGGGGCAATATGCAAACAGAAGGCGAGCAGATAATCGCTCAGCGCGATGGCACTGATAAAAAAAATGGTGATCAGGCTGAACAATAAAAAAACGCCATCAATATACAGGCCGCGTAAATATTTATCGGTGATATGCCATGCCCATAATGCGCCCATAAAAAAGGCGACCAACGTTAATAAGGCTAATTTGCGTTTAGAAAGGAAAAATAACGCGAATAACAGCAAGGCGCTGCTGATGGCAATAACTATCGCCGGTAAGGTCGGCGTGGTGGGGGTCAGGCTGGTGCCGGGGATACAACAAAACAGCGATGCGGCTAAATTAAGCGCCAAAAATAATAACAACGATAATCGGTATTTGCTGTGAAGTAATTCATCATAACTTTGTAATTTCATTTAAGTACTCGTCATGGCTTTTACATATTAAAGCGCGATGCGAAAGCAACAACGCCTGCCAGCGGCCGGGTTGTTTTTTTATAAGGATAAGCTGAGTGTGAAGCGGAGCGAATTTAGCATTTTCGTCCCAGGCTGTCATCCGGCGGCGGGAAAGTTTCACCGGCCTGCTGCAAAGTGATAAAAATTATCATATGCTAGTGGTAATCATTATCATCTAAGGGCTAAAAGCATGATCATTGCCATGTTTACCGCATGTGGATTGTGGGGGGTGAGTTGGTTCATGGGCAAACGGCTGGATAGCGCGTGGGGCGTGCTGTTGCCCTGCACGGCGTTGCCGCTGTTGGCAATGATGCAGCTCTCTTACAGCGAATGGCGGCTGGTGATGATTATCGCTTTGCTGCTGACTGCGACCATGCTGTTTCATAAAACGCTGCGTCACTATTTGCTGTTGCCATCCTGTCTGGCTCTGGCGGGCGCACTGGCGGCCATTTCACTGAATTTTACCACGGGATAAGCGCCCGCAGGGCGGCGTGAAACAATAGCGTCTGGATGATGAAACAGGATTGATCAGGAAAACGTGCAGAAAACAGCAGGGGAATAATGCAGTGAAGCAGAAGAGAAAAAGACAACTGGTGCGAAGAGAGGGACTTGAACCCTCACGTCCGTTAAGACACTAACACCTGAAGCTAGCGCGTCTACCAATTCCGCCACCTTCGCAATAAGTTGTCCTGAATTATATCACCGCATGGTGCGAAGAGAGGGACTTGAACCCTCACGTCCGTTAAGACACTAACACCTGAAGCTAGCGCGTCTACCAATTCCGCCACCTTCGCGCAAATGCTGTGCGATATAAAACAGTTGTGATGTTTGGTGCGAAGAGAGGGACTTGAACCCTCACGTCCGTTAAGACACTAACACCTGAAGCTAGCGCGTCTACCAATTCCGCCACCTTCGCATACCCGCAACACGAAACCGTATTGCCACCACGGAGGCGCATTCTAGAGGTTTTACTCAGGACGTCAACAGATATTTCGCCGCCGTCGGATGATTGCCGCAAAAAGCGTCAGCCGCCGACGGCAACGGACATTTCTCGCTTATTTCGCGCTGCGTAACGCTTTGGCGGCACGACCATAAACCGCACGATAAACCTTGAAGCGACCGGTCTGCGCCAGCACTTCATGACTGCCGAAGGTTTCGTCCAGTACCTGGGCATACGGCAAAAAGGCGTTAGCCACGATACGCAGCTCGCCGCCGGTGTTCAGATGCTTCGCCGCGCCGCGGATCAGCGTCTGAGCAGCATCAAGGCTGGTTTGCGTGCCTTCATGAAACGGCGGGTTGGAGATGATCATATCGAAGCGGCCGGTAACGTCAGAGAAGACGTTGCTCGGGAACACTTCGCCTTCCAGCTGATTGGCTGCCAGCGTCGCTTTACTGGCCGCGACGGCCGCTGCGTTGACGTCGGTCAGGGTCAGACGCACCTTCGGCGAATGGCTGGCCAGCGTGGCAGAAAGCACACCTGCGCCACAGCCGACGTCCAGTACTTTGCCTTTGGTATGCGCGCTCAGCGTAGACAGCAGCAGGCGGCTGCCGGCATCAAGGCCATCACGGCTGAAGACGCCAGGCAAGGTTTTAATGGTCAGGCCATCCACTTCGTAGCTGTGCCAGAAGCTCTCTGCATCAAAGTCAGGACGGGTTTCCAGCTTGCCATGATAGAGGCCACAACGGCGGGCGCTGTCGATTTTATCCAGCTTTGCCCACGCCTCAACCATGCCTTCCGCGCTGCGCACGCCGCTACGGTTTTCGCCGATCACAAACAGATCGCAGCCTTCAGGCAGCAGGGAGAGCAGGTTTTGCAGCTGGTACTGCGCTTCTGGCTTGCTCTTTGGCCAGTAGTAAACCAGCGTATCGCAATCGCTGACGTCATCGGCGGTTGCCACCAGGCTAAAACGCGCGTTCTCTTCCAGGCGCGGGCTAAGCAACTGCCAGTGATGGTATTGCTGAGTAAAGACTTTGCTGAGCTGCGTCTCAAGCTGGGCGGGCAGGTCATCCTGCAGATCGCCGGCAAACAGCACGCGGCGTTCGGTAAATTCATCACTGTGGCGCAGGATTACTTCGCTGGCCGGGGAAAAAGCGGGCATGGTTGGCTCCTTAAAAAACTGAGGGCAGAGTATAGTGGTTTGTTGGCGCATGTTCGATGGGTTTGCTAGCATAGCGCCGCATTCTTGTGGCTAAAACGGGTTAATATTATGGCTTCCAGGCGTGACTGGCTGTTACAGCAGATGGGCATTACGCAGTATCAGCTGCGGCGTCCGCGCGCATTGAAAGGTGAAATAGCCCTGACGGTGGCGCCCGATACGCGGCTGTTGATCGTGGCGACGGTACCGCCAGCGCTGGATGATGCGCTGGTGGCTGATGTGCTGCGCGCGCTGGCGCTCGAGCCGCATCAGGTGATGCCGCTGACGCCCGATCAGGTAGCAATGCTGCCGGAAGAGGGCGAGTACGCCAGCTGGTGCCTTGGCCTGAGCGATCCGCTGACGCGCGCAGGCATTCAGCTCGATTCTCCGGCTTTAGATGAGCTTTATTACAACGGCGCGGCGAAACGCGCACTCTGGCGACAAATTTGTGAACATGACGGCCATCTCCTTTCTCACCCCGAATGATTTACCGCAGGCGTTTGCCATTGAGCAGCGCAGCCACGCTTTTCCGTGGACGGAAAAAACCCTTGCCAGCAATCAGGGCGAGCGCTACCTGAATTATCGGCTGACGGTCGACGACACGCTGGCCGCTTTTGCCATCACGCAGGTGGTGCTGGATGAAGCAACGCTGTTTAACATTGCGGTCGATCCGGCGTTCCAGCGGCGGGGTTTTGGCCGTCAGCTGCTACTGCATCTGATTGATGCACTGCTGCAGCGCGATGTGCTGACCCTGTGGCTGGAAGTGCGCGCGTCCAATCAGGCCGCGATTCAACTCTATGAATCCCTGGAATTTAATCAGGTATCGCTGCGCCGCAACTATTATCCCACGGCCACCGGCCGTGAAGATGCGATCATTATGGCGCTGACGCTGTAATCGTCGCCCGACTTGTGAGGAAACGATGTTAGCTAACTGGGACTGGATTCTTTTCGACGCCGACGACACCCTGTTTCACTTTGACGCTTTTGCCGGACTGCAACAGCTGTTTCGTCAGTATGACGTGGCTTTTTCCGCAGGTGATTACGCCGATTATCAGGCGATCAACAAGCCGCTGTGGGTGGAATATCAGAATGGCGCCATTAGCGCGCTGCAACTGCAGCATCAGCGCTTTACTCCGTGGGCGGAGCGGCTGAACGTCACGCCGGATACGCTCAACAGCGGCTTTTTAAACGCCATGGCGGAGATTTGCGTGCCGCTGAAAGGTGCCGTTAATCTGATCGAACGCCTGAAGGGCGAAGTGAAGATGGGCATCATTACCAACGGTTTTACCGCGCTGCAACAGGCGCGGCTACAGCGCACCGGCTTTCTGGGCTTCTTCGATCTGCTGGTGATCTCGGAGCAGGTTGGCGTGGCTAAACCGCACCCCGATATCTTCAATCACGCGCTGGAAAAAATGGGCCATCCGCCGCGCGATCGCGTGCTAATGGTGGGCGATAATCCCGACTCCGACATTTTAGGCGGCATCAACGCCGGGCTGAAAACCTGCTGGCTGAACGCCGACGGGCGCAGCAAGCCAGAGCAGATTACGCCAGACTGGGAAGTAGCCTCGCTGCATGAGCTCGAAACCCTGCTGTTTGCCTGAGGGGTTTCATCGTTGCCGGCGTGACGCCTCAGCCGCTTTTCTGCATGATTACGCGGCATTGCATTGTTTAACCCTCACAGATCGGCGAAAATGCCGGCCATCGTGAATTCCCGGCCCGGTAGCCAGCGGGCTGCCGGGCGCTGAAACAGAAGACCTATCCATGTCAAATGCACCCTTTATGCAAGAAGTGGCGCGTCGCCGCACTTTTGCCATTATTTCGCACCCCGATGCCGGTAAGACCACCATCACTGAAAAAGTGCTGCTGTTCGGACAGGCGATCCAGACCGCCGGTACGGTAAAAGGCCGTGGCTCCAACCAGCACGCCAAATCGGACTGGATGGAGATGGAAAAGCAGCGTGGTATTTCGATCACGACCTCGGTGATGCAGTTTCCTTACCGTGAAAGCCTGGTCAACCTGCTGGACACGCCGGGACACGAAGACTTCTCGGAAGATACCTACCGTACGCTGACGGCGGTGGACTGCTGCCTGATGGTCATCGACGCGGCAAAAGGCGTTGAGGATCGTACCCGCAAGCTGATGGAAGTGACGCGACTGCGCGATACGCCAATCATCACCTTTATGAACAAGCTGGACCGCGATATTCGCGATCCTATGGAGCTGCTGGATGAGGTGGAGAGCGAACTGAAAATCGCCTGTGCGCCCATCACCTGGCCCATTGGCTGCGGCAAACTGTTTAAAGGCGTGTATCACCTTTATAAAGATGAAACCTACCTTTATCAGTCAGGCAAAGGCAGCACCATTCAGGAAGTGCGCATCGTCAAAGGTTTACACAACCCGGATCTCGATCAGGCGGTAGGCGAAGAGCTGGCCGCGCAGCTGCGTGAAGAGCTGGAGCTGGTGCAGGGCGCATCGCATGAGTTTGAGCAGGATGCCTTTTTACAGGGTTCGCTAACGCCGGTGTTTTTCGGCACTGCGCTGGGCAACTTTGGCGTTGATCACATGCTGGATGGCCTGGTGTCGTGGGCACCGCCACCGATGCCGCGCAAAACCGATGCGCGTGTGGTTGAAGCCCATGAAGACAAGTTCACCGGCTTTGTGTTTAAGATTCAGGCCAATATGGACCCGAAACACCGTGACCGCGTCGCCTTTATGCGCGTGGTGTCCGGTAAGTATGAAAAAGGCATGAAGCTGCGCCAGGTGCGCACCGGCAAAGACGTGGTGATTTCCGATGCGCTGACCTTTATGGCGGGCGATCGTACCCACGTGGAAGAAGCCTGGCCGGGCGATATCATCGGCCTGCATAACCACGGCACCATTCAGATTGGCGATACCTTTACCCAGGGCGAAAATCTGAAGTTCACCGGCATCCCTAACTTTGCGCCAGAGCTGTTCCGTCGTATTCGTCTGCGCGATCCGCTGAAGCAGAAGCAGCTGTTGAAAGGGCTGGTGCAGCTGTCGGAAGAGGGCGCAGTGCAGGTCTTCCGTCCGGTGCACAACAACGATTTGATCGTCGGCGCGGTGGGTGTACTGCAGTTTGATGTGGTCGTGGCGCGTCTGAAAAGCGAATACAATGTTGAGGCGATCTACGAAGCGATTAACGTCTCGACTGCCCGCTGGGTAGATTGCCCGGACGTGAAGAAATTCGACGAATTTCAGCGCAAAAACGAAGTCAATCTGGCGCTGGATGGCGGTGACAATCTTACCTACATTGCGCCAACCATGGTGAACCTGAATATCACTCAGGAACGCTATCCGGAAGTGGTGTTCCGTAAAACCCGCGAACACTAATAGCGGGATTGACGTCGGGGCGCATTATAATGTGCGCCCCGGCCCATAAAAATCGCTCACCTCTGCTGTTTTCTCAGCATGCATCGCTACAGACTCCTCTTAAAAAATTCCTTTCCCCTGTTTTCTAACCAAAAAATCAAGCAGAACGGAAATTGCCGTCTATGATTACTTCATCGGGTGCGGTGTTATACGGGTTAATTCCGTACCACCCGTTTCAACAGCAAGCGTAAATTTTGCTGTAAGCCTGCAGATGCAGGTGAATCAACTGATAGAAGGAAGAAATCGATGAACAAGACTAAGATTGCTAAAACTCTGATGGCTGTACTGGTTGGTTCTGCGCTGATGAGTGGTTCTGCTCTGGCAGAAGAAACCATGACCCATAAAGCACAGAACACCGCCGACAGCGCAGGTTCTAAAATCGATAGTTCTATGAAAAAAGTCGATGGTTTTATGGATGACAGCGGTGTTACTGCCAAAGCAAAAGCTGCACTGGTAGATGACGACGCAATTAAAAGCACAGACATTTCCGTTAAAACGCACAACGGCGTGGTCACGCTGAGCGGTTTCGTTACCTCTCAGGATCAGGCAGAAAAAGCCGTCGCGTTGGTTAAAAAAGTTGAAGGCGTGAAATCCGTTAGCGATAAGCTACACGTTAAAGACAGCAAAAATCAGTCAGTTAAAGGTTATGCAGGCGATGCTGCAACAACCAGCGAAATTAAGGCTAAACTGTTAGCAGATGACATCATCCCTTCACGTAAAGTGAAAGTGGAAACCAATGATGGCGTTGTTCTGTTATCAGGAACCGTCGATAACAAAGCGCAGTCAGACCGCGCAGAAGGTATCGCAAAAGCCATTGAAGGCGTGAAAAGCGTTAAAAACGACCTGACCGTTAAATCGTAATGATTTATGCAGCCTGTTCGCAGGCTGCAGTCGGTATATAAAAAGACGATTCGCGGGATACTCCCCTGGATTGGATGCACAAGCAGTTCGATTTCACTATGGTTAAGGAGAGGCTTATGTTTCGTTGGGGTATTATTTTTCTGGTCATTGCACTGATTGCAGCCGCGTTGGGTTTTGGTGGCTTGGCGGGTACCGCAGCATGGGCCGCTAAAGTTGTCTTCGTGGTAGGTATCATCCTGTTCCTGATCAGCCTGTTCACGGGCCGTAAGCGCCTCTAGAACAGTTGATCGCCTGTAAGATCGGAGTTCAGTCATGAATGGCGACATCGTCGTTGGCAAATGGAAACAATGGAAAGGCCAGATGTGGCTGGTTTGGGCAGAGTGGTTTGATAACGATGCTGTCTGGACCGCAGGGAATAATGACTGGTTTTCCGGTATCGTACAGGAAGATTACGGCAGAGAACGTCTGAACAACGCCTGCACAGAAAAACGCCCTCGCTGAGGGCGTTTTTTTATGGTGCGGCGGCGCTTTTTGCAATAAGGCGCTGCTGCCGCACAACAGTGAACACTCGCTTTATCCGCGTTTCGACGCCCTCTGTTTTCTTCCTCGTGTATCGCTGTTTTTCGTCGCGCCTGCCAAAGGTAAACTGCTTAATCCTGTTCTGAGGTTTATCGGATGAAAGAGATGTTTATCGACACCCACTGCCATTTTGATTTTCCCCCTTTTATCGATCGCACCGAGGAAAGCCTGCGTCTGGCTGCCGCGGCAGGCGTGGAAAACATCATTGTGCCCGCAGTGGACGCCAGCCGGTTTGCCGGCGTGCTGAAGTTGGCCAGCGATCACCCACCGCTGTGGGCCGCGCTGGGTTTGCATCCTGTTGTGATTAATCAGCATCAGGATGCCCATCTGGCGCAGCTGGACACGCTGCTCGCCAGCAAGCCGCCTAAGCTGGTGGCAATCGGTGAAATCGGTCTCGATCTCTACATGGAGCAGCCGGACTTTAGCCGACAGCAATGGCTGCTCGATGCGCAGCTTCGGCTGGCGCGCGACCACGATTTGCCGGTGATCCTGCATTCCCGGCGCACGCACGACAAGCTGGCGCTGCACCTGCGTCGCATCGATCTGCCCCGGCGCGGCGTGGTACACGGCTTTGCCGGTAGCCTGCAGCAGGCAGAGGCGTTTATTAAGCTGGGCTATGCGATCGGCGTCGGCGGCACCATTACCTATCCACGCGCCAGCAAGACGCGCAACACCATCGCGCAGCTGCCGCTCTCATCGCTGCTGTTGGAAACCGATGCGCCCGATATGCCGCTGAATGGCTTTCAGGGCGAGCCGAATCGGCCGGAACAGGTGCGGCGTGTCTGGCAGGCGCTGTGCGAACTGCGCAGTGAACCGGCTGAGCAGATCGCCAGCACGATTTACGCTACCACCCGACGCCTGTTCGCATTTTGAGCCCATTGGCGATTTCCAACCCCGGCCCGTTCTATGTTAAAATTATCACATTGAAAGGCCGCGGCGAGGCACGTTATTGCCCATCTGCCCGCCGCTTCGCCGTGGTGATGTGATTGTCCGCACGTTTCCGTCGGGTTCAGTCTGTTATTATTTTAACATTGCGCGCTGCACGGCGCGTTTACCTTGTCTGCAAGTTGGAGAATAAACATGAGTGATGTAACCGCCTCTGCGCTGCGCGCGCTGAAATTGATGGATCTGACCACCCTGAACGACGATGACACCGATGCCAAAGTGATCGCGCTATGCCGTCAGGCCAATTCGCCTGCGGGCACCACAGCCGCTATCTGCATCTATCCGCGCTTTATCCCGGTTGCCCGCAAGGCGCTGCGCGAGCAGGGCACGCCAGAGGTGCGCATCGCGACGGTCACCAACTTCCCGCACGGCAATGATGATATCGATATCGCGCTGGCCGAAACCCGCGCGGCAATTGCCTACGGTGCCGATGAAGTTGACGTGGTGTTTCCGTATCGCGCGCTGATGGCAGGCAACCAGGAAGTGGGTTTTGCGCTGGTGAAAGCCTGTAAAGAAGCCTGCGCCGCCGCTAACGTGCTGCTGAAAGTGATCATTGAAACCGGTGAGCTGAAATCAGAAGCACTGATCCGTCAGGCCTCTGAAATCGCTATCGATGCCGGTGCCGACTTCATCAAAACCTCTACCGGTAAAGTGCCGGTGAACGCCACGCCGGAAGTGGCGCAAATCATGCTCAGCGTCATCCGTGACAAAGGCGTGCAGCAGCAGGTTGGCTTTAAGCCTGCCGGTGGCGTGCGTACCGCTGACGATGCGGCGATCTACCTGAAGCTGGCCGATGACATTCTGGGCAGCGACTGGGCCGATGCGCGTCATTTCCGCTTTGGCGCCTCGAGCCTGTTAACCAGCCTGCTGCAGGCCACGGGCCATCAGGTTGCCGCCAGCACCTCCAGCTACTAACTCTTTGCGCTAAAAGATCGGGAGATCGACATGTTTTTGCCACAGGAAATTATTCGCAAAAAGCGTGACGGCAAGGTGCTGAGCGAAGAAGAGATCCGTTTTTTCATTCAGGGCGTCAGCGATAACAGCGTGACGGAAGGGCAGATTGCCGCGCTGGCCATGACCATCTGGTTTAACGATATGGTGCTCTCTGAGCGCGTGGCGCTGACCATGGCGATGCGCGATTCCGGCAGCGTGCTCAACTGGCAGGCGCTGGATCTTGCCGGCCCGGTGGTGGATAAACACTCCACCGGCGGCGTGGGTGACGTGACGTCGCTGATGCTTGGCCCGATGGTCGCGGCCTGTGGCGGCTTCGTGCCGATGATCTCCGGGCGTGGGCTGGGTCACACCGGCGGCACGCTCGATAAGCTTGAGGCGATCCCCGGCTTCGATATCTTCCCCAACGACGAACGCTTCCGGCAGATGATCAAGCAGGTCGGCGTGGCGATTATCGGCCAGACCAACTCGCTGGCGCCAGCGGACAAACGCTTCTATGCCACTCGCGATATTACCGCCACCGTGGATTCTATTCCGCTGATCACCGCCTCGATTCTGGCGAAGAAGCTGGCGGAAGGCCTGGATGCGCTGGTCATGGATGTCAAAGTGGGTTCCGGCGCCTTTATGCCGACCTTTGAAGCCTCAGAGCAGCTGGCGCAGGCGATCGTCGGCGTGGCGAACGGCGCCGGTTGCAAAACCAGTGCGCTGCTGACTGACATGAATCAGGTGCTCGCCTCCAGCGCCGGTAACGCGCTGGAAGTGCGTGAGGCGGTGAATTTCCTCACCGGTGCCTACCGTAATCCGCGTCTGCTGGAAGTGACGCTGGCGCTGTGCAGCGAAATGCTACTGTCGGGCGGTCTGGCCAGCGACGACGCCGATGCGCGTCGTCAGCTGCAGACGGTGCTGGACAACGGCGCGGCGGCGGAGTGCTTTGGCCGCATGGTGGCGGCACAGGGTGGCCCGGCTGATTTCATCAGCAACATGGATCGCTATCTGCCTGCCGCAACCTTAAGCAAGGCGGTCTACGCCGAACGCCCTGGCGTGATCACGGCGATGGATACGCGTGCCATCGGCATGGCCATCGTCACCATGGGTGGCGGCCGTCGTCGCGCCAGCGATACCATCGATTACAGCGTCGGCCTTAGCGAGATGGCCGCGCTGGGTCAGCGAGTGGATCAGCAGACGCCGCTGGCCGTTGTGCATGCCGCTGATGAGGCGAGCTGGCAGCTGGCCGCGCAGGAGATCCGCGCCGCGGTACAAACTTCGGAGCAGGCGGCAGCAACCACACCGATGGTCTATCGCAGAATCACCCAATAGCCGTATACTACTCTGATCGATTTTTTAAATTTGATGCGCTCACGCGCAGGAGTCGTACATGAAACGTGCGTTTATCATGGTGCTGGATTCTTTCGGAATCGGCTCCAGTAAAGATGCCGACAAGTTCGGCGACCATGGGTCAGATACCCTTGGCCACATTGCCGAGGCGTGCTTTAACGGTGAAGCAGACAAAGGCCGTAAAGGCCCGTTGCATCTGCCGAACCTGACCGCCCTGGGTTTGGGTAAAGCCGCAGAAGCCTCAACCGGCCGCTTCCCGCCGGGACTGGATGCCAACGCTGAAATCATCGGTGCCTACGCCTACGCCAGCGAGCTCTCCTCCGGTAAAGATACGCCGTCGGGCCACTGGGAAATTGCTGGCGTGCCGGTGCTGTTTGACTGGGGCTACTTCAGCGACAAAGAGAACAGCTTCCCACAGGAACTGCTCGATTTGCTGGTGGAAAAAGCGGACCTGCCGGGCTATCTCGGCAACTGCCATTCATCCGGCACCGTAATTCTGGATCAGCTGGGCGAAGAGCACATGAAAACCGGCAAGCCGATTTTCTACACCTCTGCCGACTCGGTATTCCAGATCGCCTGCCATGAAGAGACCTTTGGTCTGCAACGGCTGTACGACCTGTGCGAAATCGCCCGTGAAGCGCTGACCGAAGGCGGTTACAACATCGGTCGCGTCATTGCGCGTCCTTTCGTCGGCGACAAAGCCGGGCACTTTGAGCGCACCGGCAACCGCCACGATCTGGCCGTTGAGCCACCGTCGCCAACCATTCTGAAAAAGCTGGTGGATGAGAAGCAGGGCGAAGTGATTTCAGTGGGTAAAATCGCTGACATCTATGCCCACGTCGGCATCACCAAAAAGATCAAAGCCACCGGCCTGGACGCGCTGTTTGACGCCACGGTAGAAGAGATGAAAACCGCGCCGGATAACGCCATCGTGTTCACCAACTTCGTTGATTTTGACTCCACCTGGGGACATCGTCGCGACGTGGCGGGCTACGCTGGCGGACTGGAGCTGTTTGACCGCCGCCTGCCTGAGCTAATGGCGCAGGTAAAAGAGGGCGATATTCTGATCCTCACCGCCGACCACGGCTGCGATCCCACGTGGGAAGGCACCGAACATACGCGCGAGCACATTCCGATCCTGATTTACGGCCCGGACGTGAAGCCTGGCTTCCTCGGCTATCGCGACACCTTTGCCGACATCGGTCAGACGGTGGCAAAATATTTCGGTCTTTCCGATATGGAATATGGCAAAAGCCTGCTCTAATCGCGGCGAATCATTACAGGCCACCGCTGGTGGCCTGACGTAACACTGAAAAGGAAAAATTATGGCAACGCCTCATATTAATGCAGAAATGGGTGACTTCGCGGACGTGGTATTGATGCCCGGTGACCCGCTGCGTGCGAAACATATCGCCGAGACGTTCCTTGAGGACGCGGTAGAGGTCAACAACGTGCGCGGCATGCTTGGCTATACCGGCACCTACAAAGGCCGTCGTATTTCAGTCATGGGCCACGGCATGGGCATTCCTTCCTGCTCAATCTATGCAAAAGAGCTGATCACCGAGTTTGGCGTGAAGAAAATCATTCGCGTCGGTTCCTGCGGCGCGGTGCGTGCCGATGTAAAACTGCGTGATGTGGTCATCGGCATGGGTGCCAGCACCGATTCCAAAGTTAACCGTATGCGTTTTAAAGATCATGACTTCGCGGCGATTGCTGACTTTGACATGGTGCGTAACGCGGTTGATGCGGCGAAAACGTTGGGCGTTGATGCTCGCGTAGGCAACATCTTCTCCGCCGATCTGTTCTATACGCCAGATCCGCAGATGTTCGACGTGATGGAAAAATATGGCATCCTCGGCGTGGAGATGGAAGCCGCGGGTATCTATGGCGTGGCCGCTGAGTTCGGTGCGAAAGCACTGGCGATCTGTACCGTGTCGGATCATATCCGTTCCGGCGAGCAGACCACCGCCGAAGAGCGTCAGACCACCTTCAGCGACATGATCAAAATCGCGCTGGAATCTGTGCTGTTAGGCGATAAAGCCTGATTGCCTGCCGGGCGAGCTCTCGCCCGGCTTTACTCTGTGCTGCTCTGCACTCGCCTTACGACTTCTGCTCCGGCTCTGTCTGCTCGTCGTCACTGTCCTCTTTTACCGGCGTATTGGCGGTTAACAGGAACGGCGACTGCTGCCAGCGTGTGCGCCGATCGCGCAGCAGAGTGCGGGTTAAAATAATGCCAATCGCCAGCGCCAGCAGCATCATCAGCCGTAAGATGTTGGTGGTGTTATCAACCTGTTTGGCTTCGGTCACCAGCACGTGCGTATCCAGCGTAACGCGCAGAAAACCCTGCGGGCCATCGCTGTTCTCCAGCGGTTGCACCAGCTGATGATTGAAATAGCTGCCCGCACGCTGACCGTCGAGCGCCAGGCGATCGCGCACGCGAATGGTTTCGCCGCTGTGCGCCACCAGTGAGCCGTCATCGGCGTAAACCGAGGCGTCAAGAATGCGGCTCTGATCGGTGAGCTGGTTGAGGATCGCTTCAATTTGCGCCCGGTTGTTGTCGCTGTTGTCCATCAGCGGGTTCAGGCTGAAGGCGACCTGGCGAGTCAGCGCGCGCGCCAGCTCTTCTACCTGCTCAGAACGTGCCATTTGATGGCCGAGACTAAACCAGGACGCACCCTGCATCAGCACCACTAACAGCGTCAGGCAGATCAGCACAATCACCGTGCGATGCAGACGGAATTTCAACTTGGTTTTTGCCATCTCGAACCTTATCTCACTCTGGACAGAAGCCGGGTCGTTTTCGACACTTTATGTTGCCAGAAGCGTCGCTGACAGGGTAGCCTCTTGCGTGGTTTTGTTGTCCCGCCTGGAGAAGCTGTAATGCCAAATCGTTTGACCTGGAGCGACCTGCCCGCCGATCTTTCACTCTGGCCAGGTTTACCCCTTTCTCTCAGCGGTGACGAAGTCATGCCGCTGGATTATCGTGCCGGACGTACCGGCTGGCTGCTGTATGGACGCGGGCTGGATAAAGCACGTCTGACGGCGTTTCAGCATCAGCTTGGTGCCGCCATGGTTATCGTCAGCGCCTGGTGCGTCGATGAATATCAGGTGGTGCGTCTGGCGGGATCGCTAACGCCGCGAGCCACTAAGCTGGCTCATGACGCGGGCTTCGATGTCGCGCCGCTGGGGAAAATTCCCTACCTGAAAGCGCCGGGCCTGCTGGTGATGGACATGGATTCCACCGCCATTGAAATTGAGTGCATCGATGAAATTGCCAAACTGGCTGGCAGTGGCGAGCTGGTGGCGGAAGTCACCGAACGCGCCATGCGCGGAGAACTCGATTTCACCGCCAGCCTGCGCCAGCGCGTGGGCACCCTGAAAGATGCCGACGCCAATATCCTGCTGCAGGTGCGCGATCGGCTACCGCTGATGCCGGGCCTGATTACGCTGGTGCAAAAGCTGCAGGCGCTGGGCTGGCAGGTGGCGATCGCCTCCGGCGGCTTCACCTTCTTCGCCGAATATCTGCGCGACAAGCTGCATCTGGCGGCGGTAGTGGCCAATGAGTTGGAGATCCGCGACGGCAAACTCACCGGTGAGGTGATTGGGCCGATTGTCGATGCGCAATATAAAGCCGACACGCTGCACAAGCTGGCGCAGCGGTTTGGCATCGAAGCGGAACAGACCGTGGCGATTGGCGATGGCGCTAACGACCTACTGATGATCAAGGCTTCGGCGCTGGGCATCGCCTATCACGCCAAGCCAAAAGTAAATGAACAAACCAACGTGACCATTCGGCATGCCGATCTGATGGGCGTCTTTTGCATCCTCAGCGGCAGCCTGATTCACGAAGAGCGTTAACTGAGGAGTTACTTTGGCCAAAGCGGCAAAACGTGCCTTTGTTTGTAATGAATGCGGCGCAGATTACCCTCGCTGGCAGGGGCAGTGCAGCGCCTGCCAGGCGTGGAATACGATTACCGAAGTGCGGCTTGCCGCCTCGCCGACGGTGGCGCGCAATGAGCGTCTGTCGGGCTACGCGGGCAGCAGCGGCGTCAGCCGCGTGCAAAAGCTTTCGGACATTAGCCTGGAAGAGCTGCCGCGCTTCTCCACCGGCTTTAAAGAGTTTGACCGCGTGCTTGGCGGCGGCGTGGTGCCCGGCAGCGCCATTCTGATCGGCGGCAGTCCCGGCGCCGGTAAAAGTACGCTGCTGCTACAAACGCTGTGCAAGCTGGCAGAGGGCATGAAAACCCTGTATGTCACCGGCGAAGAGTCGCTGCAGCAGGTCGCTATGCGCGCGCACCGTCTCGGTCTGCCGACTCAGGATCTGAACATGCTGTCGGAAACCAGCATCGAACAGATCTGCCTGATCGCCGAGCAGGAGCAGCCGAAGCTGATGGTGATCGACTCAATCCAGGTGATGCACATGGCGGACATTCAGTCGTCGCCGGGCAGCGTGGCGCAGGTGCGTGAAACCGCTGCCTATCTGACGCGCTTCGCCAAAACCCGCGGCGTGGCGATTGTGATGGTTGGCCACGTCACCAAAGATGGATCGCTGGCCGGGCCGAAAGTGCTTGAGCACTGCATCGATTGTTCGGTGATGCTCGACGGCGATGCCGATTCGCGTTTCCGCACGCTGCGCAGCCATAAAAATCGCTTTGGCGCGGTCAATGAGCTGGGCGTGTTTGCCATGACCGAGCAGGGCATGCGCGAAGTCAGCAACCCGTCGGCGATTTTTCTCTCGCGTGGCGATGAGGTGACGCCGGGCAGTTCGGTGATGGTGGTCTGGGAAGGCACGCGCCCGCTGCTGGTGGAGATTCAGGCGCTGGTCGATCAGTCGATGATGGGCAACCCGCGCCGCGTGGCGGTAGGGCTGGAGCAGAACCGCCTCGCCATTCTGCTGGCGGTGTTGCACCGTCATGGCGGCCTGCAAATGGCCGATCAGGATGTGTTCGTCAACGTGGTTGGCGGGGTGAAGGTCACCGAAACCAGTGCCGATCTGGCGCTGCTGCTGGCGATGGTCTCCAGCCTGCGCGACCGTCCGCTGCCGCCTGACCTGGTGATTTTTGGCGAAGTCGGCCTGGCTGGCGAAATTCGTCCGGTGCCCAGCGGTCAGGAGCGCATCTCCGAAGCGGCCAAGCACGGCTTTAAGCGCGCCATCGTTCCGGCGGCCAACGTACCGAAACGGATGCCGGAAAACATGCAGGTGTTTGGCGTTAAAAAGCTGGCCGATGCGCTGGCGATTCTGGACGAACTCTGATGCACAGCGGCCCTGCGGGGCCGCTTTTCGCTCAGCCCGGCATACCCTTTACGCAGGAGGCAGATCATGTCGTCATTTGAGTATCTTAAAACGGCTATCCGCCAGCAGGGACATACGCTGCAACAGGTTGCAGACGCCAGCGGCATGACCAAAGGCTATCTCAGCCAGCTGTTAAACGCCAAAATCAAAAGCCCCAGCGCCCAGAAGCTGGAGGCACTGCACCGCTTTTTAGGCCTGGAGTTTCCGCGTCGTGAGAAAACCATTGGCGTGGTATTCGGCAAGTTTTATCCGCTGCACACCGGGCACATTTATCTGATCCAGCGTGCCTGTAGCCAGGTGGATGAGCTGCATATCGTGATGGGCTATGACGACTCGCGCGATCGCCAGCTGTTTGAAAACAGTGCCATGTCGCAACAGCCGACGGTCAGCGATCGCCTTCGCTGGCTGCTGCAGACCTTTAAATATCAGAAAAATATTCATATTCACGCCTTTAACGAAGAGGGCATGGAGCCTTATCCGCACGGCTGGGATGTCTGGAGCGCCGGTATTCAGACCTATATGTCCAATGAGGGCATTTTGCCGGACTGTGTCTACACCAGCGAAGAGCAGGATGGCGCGCAGTATCAGGCGCATCTGGGGATCGAGGCGCGGGTGATCGATCCAAAACGATCCTTTATGAACATCAGCGGCGCGCAGATCCGCCAGAATCCGTTTCACTACTGGGAATACATTCCTACCGAAGTGAAGCCGTTCTTTGTCCGTACGGTGGCGATTTTAGGCGGCGAATCGAGCGGCAAATCGACGCTGGTTAACAAGCTGGCCAATATCTTCAACACCACCAGCGCCTGGGAATATGGTCGCGATTACGTTTTCTCACACCTTGGCGGTGACGAAATGGCACTGCAATATTCCGACTACGACAAAATCGCCCTGGGCCAGGCGCAATATATCGACTTTGCGGTGAAGTACGCTAACAAGGTGGCGTTTATCGACACCGATTTTGTTACCACGCAGGCGTTTTGCAAAAAGTATGAAGGGCGCGAACATCCGTTTGTGCAGGCGCTGATCGATGAATATCGTTTCGATCTGGTGATCCTGCTGGAGAACAATGTGCCCTGGGTGGCCGACGGGCTGCGCAGTCTTGGCAGCTCGGTGGATCGTCGTGAGTTTCAGACGCTGCTGGTATCGATGCTCGAGGCGAACCAGGTCGATTATGTGCACGTGGAAGAAGATGATTATGACAGCCGGTTTTTACGCTGCGTCGAATTGGTGCGCGCGCTGGTAAAAGCCTGATCGAAAACGGGCCAGCGAGCATCACGCCCGCTGGCCCGTCACCTGCGCTGGCTGGCCGGTCGGCCAGAGGCTATCAGTAAGCGATAACCACTTTGCCACGCATGTGGCCTTCCAGCACTTTGCCGTGTGCCTGCGTCAGCGTATCAACGCTCAGGCCGTGCAGCGTCTCGCTCAGCGTGCCCTGCAGTTTACCTTCATCCAGCAGTGTCGCCACCGCATCCAGAATCTCACCCTGCTGCGCCATATCTGGCGTCTTGAACATGCTGCGCGTATACATCAGTTCAAAGTGCAGCGCGGCGCTTTTTAGCTTCAGCTGATCCATCGACAGCGGATGCTCATTTTCCACGATGGTGCAGATATGGCCCTGCGGCGCAATCAGCTGTGCCATGGTGTTCCAGTGGCCATCGGTATCATTCAGGCAGAAAATATAATCGACCTGCTTCAGGCCATGCTTCTCCAGCTCGCCCGGCATATCTTTGTAGTCAATCACCAGATCGGCGCCGCGTTCCTGACACCATTTCACCGAATCCGGGCGCGATGCGGTGGCAATCACTTTGACCTTGCTGCGCAGCTTAGCCAGCGGAATCGCCAGTGAACCCACGCCGCCCGCGCCGCCAACGATCAGCAGCGTTTTGTCGGCGCCCGCCTGATCGAGATGGAGACGCTCAAACAGGCCTTCCCACGCGGTCAGTGCGGTTAGCGGAATCGCCGCCGCCGCTGCCCACTCAAGCGAGGTCGGCTTGTGGCCGGTAATACGCGCATCCACCAGCTGATGCGTGCTGTTGCTGCCCGGACGGGTCAGATCGCCAGCGTAATAGACTTCGTCGCCCGCTTTGAAATTTGTGACGCTGCTGCCCACTTCCCGCACCACGCCGCTGGCGTCCCAGCCGAGGATGCGCGGCTGCTGCAGGCCATTTTTTTGCGCGCCTTTGTGCACCTTGGTATCGACCGGATTGACCGATACCGCCTTCACTTCCACCAGCAGATCGTATTCGCCCGGCGTCGGCTTCTCTGGCTGAATCTCAATAAACTGCGCGGGGTTCTCAGGGTTGATAGCAATGGCTCGAATATTCACGATGTTCTCCTTGGTTGATGCCTTAAGTGTAGTGGCATCCGCCAGCGATGATAATATGGACAATAACTCACACAGCGTTCGTCTCAGGTGAACAATCATGTTTAAGCAACTGCAGGATATGGCGCTGTTTGCGCTGGTGGCGGGCTGCGGCAGTTTCACCGCAGCGGCCCAGCGCGCCGGGCTGCCAAAATCGAGCGTCAGTCAGCGCATCAGCCAGCTGGAACAGCAGCTGGGTCTGCGGCTGCTCAATCGCACCACGCGCAAGCTGAGCCTGACCTTTGCCGGTGAACGTTACCTGATCCATTGTCAGGAACTATTGCAGGCCAGTGAGCGTGCTGAACAGGCGATCGCACGGCTGCGGGAGAACCCTAGCGGGCGGCTGCGCATTACCAGCCCGGCGGGCATTGGCGCTACGCTGTTGGCGAAATGCAATATTGAGTTTCAGCGGCGCTATCCCGAGGTGACGCTGGAAGTGCTGATCTCCGATGAGCGGCGCGATCTGGTGGAGGAGGGGGTAGATATCGCGCTGCGCACCGGGAAGCCGGAAGATTCGACACTGATTGGTCGACGCATCGGCTACTGTCAGCGCGATTTGGTGGCGTCGCCTGCTTATCTGGCGCGCTTCCCGGCGATTCATCATCCGCATCAGCTGCCGGAGCACCAGTCGATTGCCCATCGTGCCTGGGCTGAATGGCTGCTGAGCAAGGGTGAAGAGAGCTATCGCTGGCTGCTGCCGCCAACGCACCTGACCGACAATCTGATTTATGCCCGTCAGTGCGCCATTGAAGGCGGTGGCATTACGCTGCTGCCGCGTTTTCTCAGCGATGAGATATCGCAGGCGCAGCTGGTGAAAGTGCTGCCGGAATGGGAAGTCACGGGCAATGAGCTTTGGCTGGTCTATCCGGACAGAAAACTGAATTCGCCGGCGGTGGCGCGCTACATCGATTTTGTCTTGCAGAGTGAGGTGCTGCGGGCGTTCTATCGTTGATCGGCAATAAAAAGGGAGCCGCTGTGGCTCCCTTATGATGATTACTTGATCATCTTCTTGTACTTCATACGTTTTGGCTCCAGTGCGGCAGCGCCCAGCGTACGTTTTTTGTAATCTTCGTATTCGGTAAAGTTACCTTCGAAGAATTCGATCTTGCCTTCATCCTGGTAATCGAGGATGTGCGTGGCGATGCGGTCGAGGAACCAACGGTCATGCGAGATCACCATGGCACAGCCAGGGAATTCCAGCAGGGCGTTTTCCAGCGCGCGCAGGGTTTCAATGTCGAGGTCGTTGGTTGGCTCATCGAGCAGCAGCATGTTGCCGCCAACCTGCAGCAGCTTCGCCAGATGCAGACGACCACGCTCACCACCAGACAGCTCACCGACAAACTTGCCCTGATCGGTGCCTTTGAAGTTGAAGCGGCCAACATAGGCGCGGCTTGGCATTTCGGTGCTGCCAATGCGCATAATGTCCTGACCCCCTGAGACTTCTTCCCAAACGGTTTTGCTGCCATCCATCGAGTCACGGAACTGATCCACAGAGGCCAGCTTCACCGTTTCGCCGAGTTCAATGCTGCCCTGATCCGCCTGTTCCTGACCGGAAAGCATGCGGAACAGCGTCGATTTACCGGCGCCGTTCGGTCCGATAATGCCGACAATCGCGCCTTTCGGTACGGAGAAGGTCAGATCGTCGATCAGCACGCGATCGCCGTAAGATTTACGCAGGTTGTTCACTTCCACCACTTTGTCGCCCAGACGCGGGCCCGGTGGAATAAACAGTTCGCTGGTTTCATTACGCTTCTGGTATTCCGCGTTGTTCAGCTCTTCAAAGCGTGCCAGACGGGCTTTGCCCTTGGACTGACGGCCTTTCGCGCCCTGACGAACCCATTCCAGCTCTTTCTCAATCGACTTACGACGCGCCGCTTCAGATGAAGCTTCCTGCGCCAGACGCTGATCTTTCTGCTCCAGCCAGGAAGAGTAGTTACCTTCCCACGGAATACCTTCGCCGCGGTCAAGCTCCAGAATCCAGCCCGCTACGTTATCAAGGAAGTAACGGTCGTGGGTAATCGCCACCACGGTGCCTTCGAAGTCGTGCAGGAAGCGTTCCAGCCAGGCAACGGATTCGGCATCAAGGTGGTTGGTTGGTTCGTCGAGCAGCAGCATGTCTGGCTTTTCCAGCAGCAGACGGCAGATAGCCACACGACGACGCTCACCACCCGACAGGTTGGCGATCTTCGCATCCCAGTCCGGCAGGCGCAGCGCATCGGCGGCGCGTTCCAGCTGGCTGTTGATGTTGTGGCCATCGTGCGCCTGAATAATCTCCTCCAGACGGCCCTGTTCAGCGGCCAGCTTGTCGAAGTCAGCGTCCGGCTCAGCGTAAAGCGTATAAACCTCGTCGAGGCGCTTCAGCGCGCCAACCACTTCGGATACCGCTTCTTCAATGGACTCACGCACGGTGTGTTCAAGGTTTAGCTGCGGCTCCTGCGGCAGATAGCCAATTTTGATGCCGGGCTGCGGACGCGCTTCACCTTCGATATCTTTATCGATACCGGCCATGATGCGTAACAGCGTTGATTTACCTGCGCCGTTCAGACCCAGTACGCCGATTTTGGCGCCAGGGAAGAAGCTGAGCGAGATGTTCTTCAGGATATGTCGCTTCGGCGGAACCACTTTGCCGACGCGATGCATGCTATAGACGAATTGAGCCACGTTGTATTGAGCCTCTTGGGATCGGTTTTCGGTAACGTTCGATCCCGAAGTTTAGCCTTTTTTAACCGCTATTCACAGCCGATGCGCGCGGATTCTTCCGCAACCGCAGAGGGCAGAGCGAAAACGCCGACGGCGCTCACGCTCCGGGCAGATGCAGTGCCAGCTGCTGCTGCGCCATGCTGGCGGCCAGCGCCTCATCCGGCGCGCTGTCGCTGACCAGCATATCAAAGCGGCGCAGCTCGCCGATGCGTGCTGGCAGCACCTTGCCATATTTACTGCTGTCGGCAATCAGGATTCGCTGACGGGCGCGGCGCATGGCGTGATGTTTCATTGCCAGCTCATTAATGTTGTAGCAGGTAGCGCCCTGATCTTTATCAATGCCCGCTGCCGAGATAAAAGCCAGCGTCGGGCAGAGATCGTCAAGAATCGAGTGTGCGCCGATTGGCGTAAACAGCGCATTATCGGCGTGAAATTCACCGCCGCTGAGGATCACATTACAGGCCGGTTTCTCCTTCAGCGCCAGAAAGGTATTCATCGCGCAGCAGACCGCGGTAAAGCTCAGCGAGTCGGGCAGGGCGTCAATGATGTAAGGCACGGTGGTGCCGCAATCAAAAAACACCGTATCGTTTTCCGCGATCAGTCCGGCGGCGACCTGCGCCAGCCGCTGCTTGCGCGCGGCATTCTGTCCGTGCTGATCGGATATGAAATAGTGGCCGACGTGATGTTTGGGATCGCTAACGATATAGCCACCCAGCAACACTACCGTGGAGGCGCATTCGCTGAGGTCCCGGCGGATGGTCATTTCAGAGACGCCCAGCAACTGCGCCGCATCTTTCAGATGCAGTTTATCGGTGTGCTTAAGCGCCTGAGTAAGCTTATGAATACGTTCGTCGCGCCGGGTTTCCATAGTGTTTCTCTGAGTGATGACATCGCGGTGGCCGTAGCCGGTAATCAGCACAAATGTGCTTAATTTTAAGGGCTTGTATGCCTTCAGGCAGCCGGGCTTTTAATCTTACCCGCAAAGCGATCGCCCGGCAAACCACACGCAATCGCTTACGTTGCGCTGACGAAATGAGCCGCCAGATTTTTCCGCCTGCAACAGGTTTGTGAAAATAGTAACACGCTGCGTTGCGCTTTATCGCCGGTAATTTGATTTATACCGCGTTTCAGGGATGTGGTTATTGTCACAAAATTAACGTTAATGAATTGTTATTGTGATTTTAATAACAATTAATGCGTTAATTTTAACCGGGAGAACAACATGGATATTGCGGTCATTGGTTCCAATATGGTGGACCTGATTACTTATACCAACCGCCTGCCAGAGGCGGGGGAAACGCTGGAAGCGCCTGATTTCGCCCTTGGCTGCGGCGGGAAAGGGGCTAATCAGGCGGTGGCGGCGGCAAAGCTCGGCGCCAGCGTGATGATGGTTGGCAAAGTCGGGGACGACCTGTTTGCCCCTGGCACCCTCGCCAATTTACAGCAGCAGGGCGTCGATACGCGCTATGTGACCTCCGCGCCCGGCACCTCCAGCGGCGTGGCGCCTATCTTTGTGGACGATCAGTCGCAAAACCGCATCCTGATTATCAAAGGTGCCAATCAACGGCTGAAGCCGGCTGATATCGACGCCGCGGCTGACGCGTTGCGGGCCTGTCAGTTGATCATCCTGCAGCTGGAAGTGCCGCTGGAAACCGTCTATTACGCCATCGACTTTGCGCGCGAGGCGGGCATAAAAGTGATCCTTAATCCCGCGCCCGCCGTGAACGATCTGGATATGGCCTACGCCTGTAAATGCGACTTCTTTATGCCCAATGAAACCGAGCTGGCGATCCTCACCGGCATGCCGGTAGCCAGTGATGAGCAGGTGCGGCTGGCGGGACAATCGCTGCTGCAACAGGGGCTGAAAAACCTGGTGATCACCCTCGGCCAGCGCGGCGCACTGTGGTTACAGGGTGACGAGAGCCATCACGTCCCCTCGCTGACGGTCAACGCCGTTGATACCAGCGGCGCAGGCGACGCCTTTATCGGCTGTTTTGCCCAACGGCTGGTGGCAACCGGCGACGTAGCTGCCGCCATGCAGAGCGCCGTAGCCTATGCCGCCTGTAGCGTCACCGGCCGCGGTACCCAATCGTCCTATCCCGATGCCGACACCTTCCAGCGTTTTCTCAACGTTCATTGAGGTCCACCATGCAACCGATCACTGCGCAGCAACCCGACGGCTATTTAAACAAAACGCCTTTGTTCCAGTTCATTCTGCTCTCCTGCCTGTTTCCGCTGTGGGGCTGCGCCGCCAGCCTCAATGACATTCTGATTACCCAGTTTAAAAGCGTGTTTGCGCTCAGCGATTTTGCCAGCGCGCTGGTGCAGAGCGCCTTTTACGGCGGCTACTTTTTGATTGCCATTCCCGCGTCGCTGGTGATCCGCAAAGCGAGCTACAAACTGGCGATTTTGATGGGGCTGGCGCTCTATATTGTTGGCTGCGTACTGTTTTACCCGGCGTCGCACATGGCAACTTACACCATGTTTCTGGCGGCGATCTTTGCCATTGCTATCGGCCTCAGCTTTCTGGAGACCGCGGCCAATACCTATAGCTCAATGATTGGTCGTCGTGAACACGCCACGTTGCGGCTCAATATCAGCCAGACGTTTTATCCGGTTGGCGCACTGATGGGCATTGTGCTGGGCAAATATCTGGTGTTTCAGGAGGGCGACAGCCTGCACAGCCAGATGGCCGCCATGAACCCGGAGCAGCTGCATGCCTTCCGTCTGAGCATGCTCGAACACACGCTGGAGCCCTATAAATATCTGGTGATGGTGCTGGTAGTGGTGATGGTGCTGTTTATGTTTACCCGTTATCCGCACTGCAAGCCGGAAAGCAACCGCACCTCGCTGCCGTCGCTGAGCGAGACCTTCCGCTATCTGGCAACAAACCGTCGCTTCAAACGCGGCATCGTGGCGCAGTTTCTCTACGTCGGCATGCAGGTGGCGGTCTGGTCATTCACCATTCGCCTGGCGCTGAATCTCGGTGCGGTTAACGAACGCCACGCCTCTAACTTTATGATCTACAGCTTTATCTGCTTCTTCCTCGGCAAGTTTATCGCCAACTTCCTGATGGCGCGCTTCCGGGCGGAAAAGGTGCTGATCGCCTATTCGGTGCTCGGCGTGTTAACCCTGCTCTACGTGATGCTAGTGCCTGACTTCACGGCGGTGTATGCCGCGGTGTTTGTCAGCTGTCTGTTCGGGCCGTGCTGGGCGACCATTTACGCCAATACGCTGGCAACGGTTGAGAACAAATACACCGAGGTGGCGGGCGCCTTTATCGTCATGGCGATTGTGGGCGCAGCGTTTATTCCGGCGCTGCAGGGGCTGGTCTCTGACCATCTGGGATCGATGCAGCTGGCGTTCGGCGTGTCGCTGCTCTGCTTTGTCTGGGTCGGCTGTTATTTCTGGGGTGAGCTACGCCACAACAAACTGCGTCGCGCCAGCGGCCAGCTGGCACAGGAGGCGTTATGAGTACACGCATCCATCTGTGCCGGGAACAATTCCAGGCCACACCGTTTACCCTGCTGGAGAATGCGGCATTTAGGGTCGAGCTGTTTCGCTATCCGGCGGGCGTTGAAGCCGTCCGCATCAGCAACCGCCGTGGCTACGCGATCGTGCTGCCTTTTTATGGGCAGATGATTTGGGATGCGGCCTTCGATGATCGTTCGCTGACCATGGGCAACGCCTTTAGTCAACCGCTGCCCGGTAGCAGCATTATCGATACTTACGGCTGCTTTGCCTTTCACTCCGGCCTGCTGGCTAACGGCTGCCCGGCGGCGGAAGACAGCCATCCGCTGCATGGCGAAATGCCGTGTGCCCGCATGGATGCCGCCTGGCTGACGCTGGAGGAGGAGAGCGTATCGCTCTCTGGCGAGTGCGAGTACATCAAGGGATTTGGCCATCATTATCGCGCGACACCGGCGGTGCGCCTGCAAGCCGACACACCACGTCTGCAGATTGAGATGTCGGTGACGAACCTGGCGGGCGCACCGATGCCGCTGCAGTACATGTGCCATATCAACGCGGCGTGGGTGGATCAGGGGCGCTTTGTGCAGTCGATTCCGGATACGGCATTTTCCCTGCGCAGCAGCATTCCGGCGCATGTGCGGCCAACGCCCGCCTGGCGCGATTACACCGCGCAGCTGGCCGAGCAGCCGCAGCAGTTTGCCGTGCTGGATCGGCCAGAGCTGTACGATCCGGAAATCGTCTTCTTTGCTGACGATCTGGCGCAGTATGGCGATATGCTGCAGTTTGAGCTGCATTCGCCAGAAGGCTATGCGCTGATGACGCGCTTCTCCAGCCAGCAGTTCAGCCATGCCACACGCTGGATCCTGCATAATGCCGATCAGCAGGTAGCCGCCTTTGTACTGCCAGCCACCTGTCGGCCAGAGGGATTTCGCGCGGCGCAACAGGCGGGCACGCTGCTTAGCCTGGCGCCCGGTGAAACGCGGCACTTCTCGGTGGAAACCGGCCTGTTATAAAGGGTCCCAGGGCAGCGATCCCGCTGCCCTAAATCGCTACCAGACCGCGCACGCCCTCTTTTTCCATCTCCGCACCGCGGCCACGCTGCACGATCTCGCCGCGCGACATCACCAGGTAGCTATCGGCCAGTTCAGCAGCAAAATCATAGAACTGCTCCACCAGTAAAATCGCCATATCACCGCGCTGTGCCAGCTGGCGGATCACCGCACCGATCTCTTTGATCACCGACGGCTGGATGCCTTCAGTGGGCTCATCAAGAATCAGCAGCTGCGGTTTGCAGGCCAGCGCACGACCAATCGCCAGCTGCTGCTGTTGGCCGCCGGAAAGATCGCCGCCGCGTCGCTGTTTCATGTCGTGCAGCACTGGAAAGAGCTGATAAATTTCTTCGGGTACGGTGTTTCCCTGTGCGCCGGAGAAGCGTGACAGGCCGATCAGCAGGTTCTCTTCCACGGTCAGACGCGGAAAGATCTCCCGGCCCTGCGGCACATAGGCGATGCCCGCCTGCACGCGCTGATGCGGTTTACGTTGATTGATCACCGACTGCTGCCAGTGAATGGTGCCGGACTTCACTGGCACCACGCCCATCAGGCATTTCAGCAGCGTGGTTTTGCCCACGCCGTTACGCCCCAGCAGGCAGGTAATTTCGCCCGGCGGCGCGCTGAAAGAGAGGCCGCGCAGAATATGGCTGCCGCCATAATATTGATTGAGATCGGTTACGGTTAACATGTTAGCGCCCCAGATAAACGTCGATGACCTGCTCATTGGCCTGCACGTCGCGCAGCGAACCTTCCGCCAGCACCTGGCCCTGATGCAGCACCGTCACGTGATCGGCGATGGTTTCCACAAAACCCATGTCGTGCTCGACCACCATTAGCGAATGCGTGCCCGCCAGATCACGAAACAGTTCGGCGGTCCAGGCGGTTTCGGCATCGGTCATGCCCGCTGCCGGTTCGTCGAGCAGCAGCAGGTGCGGCTCCTGCACCAGCAGCATGCCAATTTCCAGAAACTGTTTTTGGCCGTGCGACAGCAGCCCCGCCAGCCGTGAACGCTCACCGCCGAGCCGCAGCATTTTCAGCACCGCATCGATGCGATCGCGCTGAGCGCTGTCGAGCCGGGCGCGCAGGCTGGCCCACACCGATTTATCGGTTTTCAGAGCGATTTCCAGGTTCTCAAACACCGTCAGCGCCTCAAACACCGTGGGTTTCTGAAACTTGCGGCCGATGCCCGCCCGGGCGATCTCCACCGGCGTCAGGCGAGTCAGATCGCTGTCCTGGTCGTAAAGCACCGTGCCGCTGTCGGGCCGCGTTTTGCCGGTGATCACATCCATCAGGGTGGTTTTACCGGCACCGTTGGGACCGATAATGCAGCGCAGTTCGCCCACGCCGATCTGCAACGACAGATCGGTCAGCGCACGAAAACCGTCGAAAGAGACATTGATGCGATCCAGCTGCAGCACTGGATCGCTCTGCTGACGCCAGCGGTCCGCCGGATGCGGCTGGGTAAAAAGGGAATCAGTCATCTTTCCTCCGTCGCAGCAGGCCGATCACGCCGCGTGGTAAAAACAGCGTCACCAGGATAAACATCAGGCCGAGAAAGAACAGCCAGAACTCCGGGAAGGCAACGGTGAAATAGCTTTTGGCTCCGTTGACCACCGCCGCGCCCAGCAGCGGGCCGATCAGCGTACCGCGGCCACCCAGCGCCACCCAGATAGCCGCTTCAATCGAGTTAGTCGGCGACATCTCGCCGGGATTGATAATGCCAACCTGCGGCACATACAGCGCGCCCGCCAGGCCACACAGCACCGCCGAGAGCGTCCAGACAAACAGCTTGAAGCCGCGCGGATCGTAGCCGCAGAACATCAGCCGGTTTTCCGCATCACGCACCGCGGTAAGCACGCGACCAAACTTGCTGCGCGCCAGTGCAAAGCCGATCGCCAGGCTGGCCAGCAGCAGCAGCACGGTGGCGATAAACAGGCCGATGCGCGTGCTGATGGCGCTAACCGGGAAGCCGAGCAGGGTGGTAAAGCCGGTAAAGCCGTTGTTGCCGCCGAAGCCGGTTTCATTGCGGAAGAACAGCAGCATCCCGGCGTAGGTCAGCGCCTGGGTCATGATCGAGAAATAGACGCCTTTGATTTTTGAGCGAAAAGCGAAGAAGCCAAACAGCAGCGCCAGCAGGCCAGGCACCAGCATAATCAAGAGGAGCGCCCAGGCAAAATGCTGGGTGCCGACCCAGAACCAGGGCAGCTCGTGCCAGGAGAGAAACGACATAAACGCTGGCAGCCCGTCACCCGCCGCCTGGCGCATCAGGTACATACCCATGGCGTAGCCGCCAAGGGCGAAGAACAGCCCGTGTCCCAGCGACAGCAGTCCGGCGTAACCCCACACCAAATCCAGCGCCACGGCGACAATGGCATAACAGAGAATTTTGCCGGTCAGCGTTAGCGTGTAGGCCGACAGGGCCAGCGGATGATCCGCCGGTAGCAGCGCCAGAAACGGCATCGCCAGCAGCATCGCGGTGATCACTATGCCCAGTGTCAGGGTCAGACGCGGCGCTTTGCGCGCCACGGTAAGCGTCATCGGTTGTGTCATCAGTCGATCACCCTTCCTTTCATGGCGAACAGCCCCTGCGGCCGTTTCTGGATAAACAGCACGATCAACACCAGAATCAGGATCTTGCCCAGCACCGCGCCGATCTGCGGTTCCAGCACCTTATTGAGAATGCCGAGGCCCAGCGCGGCGACCACCGTACCGGCCAGCTGACCCACGCCGCCGAGCACCACCACCAGAAAGGAGTCGATAATGTAACCCTGACCGAGTTCGGGGCCAACGTTACCCAGCTGCGACAGCGCCACGCCGCCCAGCCCGGCGATGCCTGAGCCAAGGCCGAAGGCGAGCATGTCGATGCGTCCGGTGGGCACGCCGCAGCATTCGGCCATGGCGCGGTTTTGCGTCACGGCACGCACGTTCAGGCCAAGGCGAGTTTTGTTCAGCAGCAGCCAGGTGAGGATCAGCACCGCCGCCACAAACAGGATCACCGCGATACGGTTATAAGGCAGCACCAGATTAGGCAGCAGCTGCAGCCCGCCAGAGAGCCAGCCGGGGTTCGCCACCTCCAGGTTTTGCGCACCGAACAGCATGCGCACCAGCTGGATCAGCATCAGGCTGATGCCCCAGGTGGCGAGCAGCGTTTCCAGCGGCCGACCATAAAGGTGGCGAATGATGGTGCGTTCCAGCAGCATGCCCATGGCGGCGGTGATAAAAAAAGCCACCGGCAGCGCCAGCAGCGGATAAAAGGCCAGCCATTCCGGGGCCAGACGCTGAAACAGATTCTGCACCAGCCAGGTGGCGTAGGCGCCAAGCATCAGCATTTCGCCGTGCGCCATATTAATCACGCCCAGCAGGCCGTAGGTGATCGCCAGCCCCAGCGCTGCCAGCAGCAGAATGGATCCCAGCGACAAGCCGCTAAATGCCTGACCCAGCAGCTCGCCCCACATCAGGCGCTTTTCTACCTGATGCAAGCTGGCAACCGCAGCGGCGCGCACCCCGGCATCGGGTTCATTTTCCTGCAGGGTGAGCCGCTGCAGGCTGGATTGCACCTGCGGATCGCCAGTGGTGCCGAGCCGCTGCACCGCCTGCAACCGTACCGCTGCCTGCGCATCGCTGAGCTGCAGGTTGGCAGCTGCCAGCAGCAGCGCGTCGCGCACCGCAGCAACCTGTTCCCGTTTCAGCTGCTGCTCAATCAGCGACAGCTGCGCGGGCAGGGCATCGCGTTGCAGCGCCACGGCAGCATGCAGACGCGTCTGTTCATCGTCGCTGACCAGCTGATGCGACGCGAGCGCACCGGCAATCAACACACGTAACCGGTTATTCATAAACAGCTTTTTGGTGGCACCGTCGGGCGCGCCGCTGCCTTCCAGCGCCACCAGCTTGCCCGCCTGCTCGCTGAACGGCTGTTTGTGCTGATCCACTACCAGCGTTTCCTGGCGCAGCGCCTGTAACAGCGGCAGGCGTGCTGGATCGGGCTGTGCGGCCCACTGTTGCAGCAGCGTGGCCTGCTGCGTACGGCTGGCCGCCGCGAAATCGCCGGCTGGCCCGGCGCTGGCAAACAGCGGCAACAGCAGCAGGCTAAAAAGAAGAGGGCGTATATTCATCACTGACGTCCCGATGAGCGTGGCTGGGAGAAATGTCCCCTTCCGCTTGCGGAAGGGGAAGGCGAACTACTGGCTCGATTTCACCGGATGATCCGGCTTCTTGTCGTTGCCCGCGATGTAGGGGCTCCACGGCTGCGCCCGCACCTGCTGTTCGGTCTGCCAGACCACGCTGAACTGACCGTTATCTTCCACTTCGCCGATCATCACCGGCTTGTGCAGATGGTGGTTGGTCTGATCCATGGTCAGCGTAAAACCATCCGGTGCTTTAAACGTTTGTCCCGCCATGGCGGCACGCACTTTATCCACGTCGGTGGTGCCCGCTTTTTCCACCGCCTGCGCCCACATATGGATGCCGACGTAGGTCGCTTCCATTGGATCGTTGGTCACTACGGTATCGGCATTCGGCAGCTTTTTCGCTTTGGCCCAGGCGCGGTAATCGGCCACAAATTTGGCGTTGGTCGGATTATCCACCGACTGGAAATAGTTCCAGGCGGCGAGCTGCCCCACCAGCGGTTTGGTGTCGATGCCGCGCAGTTCCTCTTCACCTACCGAGAAGGCGACCACCGGAATATCAGTGGCTTTGATGCCCTGATTGGCCAGCTCTTTGTAGAACGGCACGTTGGAGTCGCCGTTGATGGTGGAGACCACCGCAGTTTTGCCACCGGCAGCGAATTTTTTAATGTTAGCCACGATGGTTTGGTAATCGCTGTAGCCAAACGGCGTGTAGACCTCTTCGATGTCGCTGTCCTTGACCCCTTTGCTGTGCAGGAAGGCGCGCAAAATTTTGTTAGTGGTGCGTGGATAGACGTAATCGGTACCCAGCAGGAAGAAGCGTTTGGCGCTGCCGCCATCTTCGCTCATCAGGTATTCCACCGCCGGAATGGCCTGCTGGTTTGGCGCGGCGCCGGTGTAAAAGACGTTGGGCGACATCTCTTCGCCCTCATACTGCACCGGGTAAAACAGCAGGCCGTTCAGCTCTTCAAATACCGGCAGCACCGATTTGCGCGAAACCGAGGTCCAGCAGCCAAACACCGCCGCCACCTTGTCCTGGCTCAACAGCTGACGCGCTTTTTCCGCAAACAGCGGCCAGTTTGACGCGGGATCGACCACCACCGGCTCCAGCTTTTTGCCGAGTACGCCGCCTTTGGCGTTGATCTCATCAATAGTCATCAGGGCGACATCTTTCAGCGGCGTTTCGGAGATCGCCATGGTGCCGGAAAGCGAGGACATAATGCCCACCTTGATGGTCTCCGCCGCCTGCGCGCTCCATGACAGACCCATGCCGACTACGGTCGCGGAAAGGGCAAATACCTTAAGCAATGCACGTCTTTTCATCTCTGAACCCTTAAAAGTAGAAGTTAACTGGTGAGTGGATGCCTGGCCTGTTGCAGCATGTGTAATGTGATTTTTCTGACTTCTGCCTTGCTGACCGCGATATGCTCGGTCAGCAAGCGCTGCGCCTCCGCGGTCTGTTGCTGTAAAACCGCCTGTAAAATGGCGGCGTGTTCGCGGTATGTCGCCGCTACGCGATCTTCGCGGGTAAAATCGAGGCGGCGAATAATACGAATCTTCTCGGTAAGTTCGGCATGGATGCGTGCCATTTCGCCGTTGCCTGCCGCGGCCACCAGCGTCATATGAAACTGCTCATCCAGCGCAGAGGTGATCGCGCCGGGCTCCGGTAGCGGCTGCGCGGTCCACTGCTGGCACAGTTCCGCCAGCCGTGCGGCACAGGTGGCGGCGGGCAGCAGGCAAAGTCGGCGGATCGCCTCGCACTCCAGCACGATGCGCAGCTCGTAAAGCTCCTCGAACCAGGCGAAATCAAACGGCTTGATCTGCCAGCCGCTGCGGTAAAACACCTCGACGTAGCCTTCGCGTTCCAGCCAGAACAGCGCCTGACGCACCGGTGTGCGGCTGACCGCCATCCGCTCGGCGATCTCACTTTCGGTGAAGCGATCGCCGGGCATCAGCCGGAAGTCGAAAATGTCATTTTTCAGCGTCTGGTAGATGCGCTCGGCCAGTACCGCGGGCTGACCTTTGGCCCGCTTCTGTTGGAAATCCAGCGACATCGTCAGACGTCCAGCCAGAGCAGCGCGTCACCGGGCGTCACCGGGCGGCCCGCCTGACAGGCGATACGTCTCACCTGGCCCGCCTGCGGCGCGGCGATCGCCAGCTCCATTTTCATCGCCTCCACCACGATCAACGTATCGCCTGCGGCCACCCGATCGCCTGGCTTGACCAGCACTTTCCAGATATTGCCGCTGATGTCGGCGCTGACCTGCAGGGCATCCATCTCATCGGGCAGTGCGTCGGCAGGTGCGGCGGCGAGCAGCGCTTCCGGCTCCTCTTCTGTCCACAGCTGCACCTCCTCGGCAAAGGCGATCGCCTGGCGCGCGCGGAAGTCGCTGATGTCAGCGGCATGCTCAGCCAGAAAGGCGTTGTGCGCGGCGAAATCAAAGGTGGTTTCTTCAATGCGAATGGCGGCGCGGCCCTCGCGAAAATCGTCGCGCAGCGTCGCCAGCTCCGTTTCGCTGACCGGATAGAAGCGCACCTGATCGAAGAAGCGCAGCAGCCAGGGCTGGTCGGCGCTGAACTGCCCGTTTTTCAGGAAGGTGTTCCAGATGGGCAGCGTGCGGCCCACCAGTTGATAGCCACCGGGGGAATCCATGCCGTAGATGCACATATACATGCCGCCAATGCCCACCGTGCCTTCGGCGGTAAAGGTGCGCGCCGGGCTGTATTTCGAACTGAGCAGACGATGGCGCGGATCGATCGGCACCGCACAAGGTGCGCCGAGGTAGACATCGCCCAGCCCGAGAATCAGATAACTGGCGTCAAACAGGATATCGCGCACCGCATCGCGGCTGGCGAGGCCATTAATACGCTGGATAAAATCGACGTTGTTGGGCAGCCATGGCGCGCTGGCGCGCACCGTTTCCCGGTAGCGCTCAACCGCACCGAGGGTGGCGCTGTCCTCAAATGCCATCGGCATCCAGACAATACGCGAGGGTACTTTCATGGTGGAGACATCGCCCAGCGTCTGCTCAAGGGTCAGCAGCAGCGCGATCAGCGACGGTTGCGCCAGCTGCTGGCTGTCATAGCGAATTTGCAGCGAGCGTACGCCTGGCGCCAGCTCCAGAATCGCCGGATGTGCCCGTTCGTTGAGCGCCTTCATCAGCAGCCAGATGCGCAGCCGCAGCGCCAGGTCGAGTACGTTTTCACCATATTCAATCAGTACATAGCTGTCGCCCGCCTGGCGATAAACCACCGCTGGCGAGGTGGCGGTTGCGGGCAGCGACGCCAACAGGGTAGCCGACTGGCCGTCCTGTGCGGTCAGCGTTGGGGTGGCAAAGGTCGGCATCGTAACTGGCTTAAGCTGTGCAACGATCTGGTTATGGGTCTGCTCCAGCGCCTGTGCCTGCTCAAAACCGATTGGATGAAAGCGAATGCGATCGCCGGGCTTCACCTGACCGACTTTCCACAGTTCCGCTTTGGCGATGGTGACCGGACAGACAAAGCCGCCGAGGCTTGGTCCATCGCGGGTGAGGATCACCGGAAAATCGCCGGTGAAGTTCACCGCACCAATGGCGTATTCGCAGTCATGCACGTTGGAAGGGTGCAGGCCCGCTTCGCCGCCGTCGGCGCGCGCCCACTGCGGTTTCGGCCCGACCAGCCGCACACCAAGGCGATTGGAGTTGTAGTGCACCTGCCATTCGCTGGCAAAGAAGGTATCGACAGAGGCTTCGGTAAAGAAATCAGGCGCACCGTGCGGCCCATAAAGTACGCCGATTGACCATTCATCGCCGTAATGCGGGATCAGCGCGCTGTCCAGTGGCTGCGGTGCATCGGTGGGCGCGGGGGTGGTGCAGGCGGCCAGTGCAGGCTGTGAGATCGGCAGCATATCTGCCACGCGCAGCGTACGCCCGGCGTGCCCGCCAAATTCGCCCAGCGCAAAGGTGGCGCGGCTGCCGAGATAGAGCGGCACGTCGAAGCCGTTACGCACCGCCAGATAACCCCGGCAGCCGGTTTGCGCACGGCCCAGCTGCAGCGTCTGCCCGGCACGCACGGCGATCGGTTGCCAGAGCGCCACCGGCTCCTCATCCAGCCGGGCGCCGCAGTCAGCGCCGGTCAGGGCGATCAGCGCCTCGCTGTGAAAGCGCAGCGTTGGCCCTTGCAGGGTAAACTCCAGGCCCGCCGCCTCAACGGCGTTGCCGACGATGCGGTTAGCCAGTCGAAAGGCGAAATCATCCATCGGGCCGGAAGGCGGCACGCCAATATCCCAGTAGCCGGTTCGGCCAGGATAATCCTGGATGCTGCTCCAGGTGCCGGGTTGCAGCACTTCCACCACTGGCGAGCGGGCCACAAAACTATCAAGCAGGCGCGTGGAGGCATTGCCCTGCTGAAAGGCGTCGTGGGTGATCACCTGACGCAGATAGTCGAGGTTGGTAGCAATGCCGTGTAACTGCGTGGCGGCCAGCGCCTGCGCCATTTTTGCCAGCGCCGCGGTGCGGTTTTCGGCATGCACTATCAGCTTGGCGATCAACGGGTCGTAAAAAGCCGAGACCGCTGAGCCGGTGTCGATGCCGGTGTCGACGCGCACGTCGGGCGGAAAGCTGACTGCGGTTAATATTCCCGGGCTCGGCTGGAAGTTCTTCAGCGGATCTTCCGCATAAAGCCGTACTTCGATGGCCGCGCCGTGCGGTGCCTGCTGCAGACGTGCCCAGTCGATGGGTTCACCGGCGGCGACGCGCAGCATCTGCTCCACTAAATCGAGGCCGGTTACCGCTTCGGTCACCGGATGTTCAACCTGCAGTCGGGTGTTAACTTCCAGGAAGAAAAAGGCGTCGTGCATCGGATCCCAGATATATTCCACCGTGCCCGCGCTGCGATAGCTCACCTGTTCACCGAGCCGCACGGCGGATGCCAGCAGCGCGGCGCGGGTCGCGGCGGATAAGCCAGGCGCAGGTGTCTCTTCTACTACTTTTTGATTACGGCGTTGCAGCGAGCAGTCACGTTCGCCCAGTGCGACCACCTTGCCCTGGCCATCGCCAAAAATCTGTACTTCCACATGGCGGGCATTGTCGATGCAGCGTTCCAGAAATACGCCTGCGTCGCTGAAAAACTGTTCGCCCAGGCGGCGCACGCTCTCCCAGGCAAGGGTCAGCGCCGCGGCATCTTCACAGCGGGTCAGGCCGATACCGCCGCCGCCCGCGGTGCTTTTCAGCATCACCGGATAGCCAATCTGTCCGGCGGCGGCAAGCGCCTCCGGCAGCGAATCGAGCAGCGCGGTGCCCGGCGTCATCGGCACGCCCGCTGCCGCCGCCAGCTCACGGGCGCGGTGCTTCAGGCCAAACTCACCAATTTGCTGCGCGGTAGGACCAACAAAGGCGATACCCGCCTGCTCACAGGCATCGGCAAACGCCAGGCTTTCTGACAGAAAACCGTAGCCCGGCCAGATCGCCTCGGCACCGGTCTGGCGGGCGGCATCGAGGATTTTATCGATGCGCAAATAGCTGTCGCTGGCTTTGTCACCGCCGAGCGGCACGGCGATATCCGCCTCTTTAACGTGACGCGCATTGTGATCGACGCTGGAATAAACGGCCACGCTGGTGATGCCGAGGCGCTTCAGCGTACGAATGGCGCGGCAGGCGATCTCACCGCGGTTGGCGATCAATACGGTGCTAAACATCAGTGCGTCTCCCTCTGAGCCAGCCAGTTACGCCAGCCGCCAAAATGTGTGATTTCCGTGGCCTCACTCAGCGCCGCCGGTTCGCAAATAAAGCCTTTTACCTGACGACCATCGGCCAACTGCAGCGTGCCAATGCCGAGAGGTGTGGGGATCTCCTCAACAAATTCACCAAAGCGGGCCAGCGGCATATCCCACAACTCCACGGTAATCGCGCCGCCGGTCTCCGCCCGCATCAGGCCCGGCTTGAGTATCGGGCCGCTGGTCAGTGCATACAGGCGATAGCGTGCGGCGGTGGTGGTCTCCTCCACCCGCACGGCGTCGCGGGTGGTGAGCTGGAAATTGAGCGGCATGCCGGTGAGATGCGCACCGACCACCGCCAGCCGCACGTGCTGTGGCGAGGGCGGCAGGGCGGCAGGACGCTGTGCAGGCGGCGCCTGGCCGGTGGCGCCCAGCGGCAGCGCCATCTGCTGCTGCCAGCGCAGGCCAAAGTCCGCCAGCGCGCGATCGTGCCAGGCGGGCGCGATTAACGTGATGCCTGCGGGCAGGCCGTCGTCGCGGAAACCGGCCGGTAGCGCCAGCGCCGAGAGGTCGGCGAGGTTAGTGAAATTGGTGTAGGTGCCAAAATGTGAGTTATAGAGGATCGGCTCCTGCGCCATCTCCGCCAGCGTATGGATGGTCGGCGAGGTGGGCACGATCAGGGCAGCAAACTGCGCCAGCGTTTGCTGAATCTGGCGCGCCAGATCGGCACGCTGATATTCCGCCTGCCAGGCATCGACCGCGCTGTACTGCAGGCCGCTGGCGACAATCGATCGCACCACCGGATCCATCTCTTCCGGCTGCTGCAGCATATGACCCACCGCCGCGGTGCGCTCGGCGACCCACGGGCCAAAATAGAGCTGCTCCGCCAGCTGATGAAAGGCGTGCATATCAATCGGGTGCAGGGTGGCGCCAAGCGCGGTGAGGGCGGCGAGCGCGCGTTCCCAGGCCGCCTGCGCCTGGTTATCGCCAAAAAATTGCGGACTGGCGGGAATGGCAAAGGCTGGACTGGTGGGCAGCGCGGCGGGCGCGGTAGCCGGATCGTGACGCGAATAGCCGTCCGCGCTGTCATAGCCGCCAGCGAGCGTCGCCACCTGCCAGGCATCTTCCACGGTGAGCGCGAAGATGGAGAGCGTATCGTTCAGGCGGCAGGCGGGCACCACGCCACGCGCAGAGAGCCAGCCCTTGGTGGGTTTCAGGCCAACGATGTTGTTAAAGCCTGCTGGCACGCGTCCTGAACCTGCCGTGTCAGTTCCCAGCGAAAAGGCGACCAGACCGCGCGCCAGCACTGACGCGGAACCGGAGCTGGATCCGCCGCTGACGTACGCCGGGTTGAAGGTGTTTTTCACCGCGCCGAACGGCGAGCGGGTCCCCACCAGTCCGGTGGCAAACTGATCGAGGTTGGTTTTGCCGATCACCACCGCGCCCGCGGCTTTGAGCTGCGCTACGGCAAAGGCGTCGGTCTCGGCGATATAGCGAAAGGCCGGGCAGGCGGCGGTGGTCGGCCAGCCCGCCACATCAATATTGTCTTTCACCGCAAACGGCACGCCAAACAGCGGCAGCGCATCGGGATCCTGCCGGTAACGCGCGATCAGCGGCGTAAGCTGCTCCTGCAACTGCGCCGGTGTTGCCAGCCAGAGCCAGGCATTATCAGAGAGGGAAAGCGCGGCGAGGTGCGCTTCCAGCGTCGGAAAGATGCGCTCTGCATCCTGCTGATAGTGCTGCTGCCAGGCCTGCAGCGTGAAGCCGAATGTCGATGCCATAATCGGGGTTCCATCTGGTATACAAGATGGGATTCAACAGAGCAAAGGCTGTGCCATATTTATAATGCGTTGAATATTATTGAATAAATCTCACCCATAAGTTTTTGTGATGCTTTTTTGCACAGTGATAGCGCGACGCATGAACGATCGCGGTGCGTCGGGCGTGACAGGTAAATTTTCTTCAGGACATGGCAAGAGGTCAGTCCCCTGGTTAGCATGAAGGGAGCCAGGCATGCAGTCGGGCAGTGCGACAAAGAGGAGATGCAAGTGGAGAAGTGGCATTATTGGATGGCCGGCGTGTGCCTGATGAGCGTAACAGGCAGTGCTTTTGCCGATTCCCTCAATGAACAACGCGAACGTTATCAGCAAATCAAACAGGCCTGGGATAACAAACAGATGGATACCGTGCAACAGATGTTGCCGGGCCTGCAGGACTATCCGCTTTATCCTTATCTCGAATATCGCCTGCTGTCGCAGAATCTGGACAATGAAACCAGCCTGGCAGTCAGCAACTTTATCCGCCGTTATCCTACGCTGCCGCCGGTGCGCACGCTCTCTTCGCGCTTTGTGAACGAACTGGCGCGCCGCCAGGACTGGAGCGGTTTGTTGGCCTTCAGCCCGACCGAGCCGGAGCCGGTTGCCGCGCACTGCAACTGGTATTACGCCAAATGGGCCACCGGCCAGCAGCAGGTCGCCTATGATGCGGCTAAGACCATCTGGCTGCGCGGCACCGCCTTGCCCGCCGAGTGTGACAAGCTGTTCAGCGTCTGGCAGGCCACCGGCGATCTCTCGCCTATTACCACGCTGGCGCGTATGCGGCTGGCGATGGAAAAGGGCAACGACAGCCTGGTGATTGCGCTGGCGAAAACCCTGCCTGCGGATTATCAAACCATGGCGGCGGCGTTAACGACGCTGCAAAACGATCCGCAAACCGTCGGCACCTTCGCCACCAGCGTTGGACCAACCGACTTCACGCGCCAGGCCACCAGCATCGCCTTTACCCGCCTGGCGCGTCAGGATGTGGTCAATGCGCAGGCGCTGATTCCGCTGCTGGTGAAGGCGCAGAAGATGAGCGACAGCGACGCGCAGGGGCTGAAAGATGCCGTCGCCTGGCGGCTGATGGACAACGATGTCACGCCTGAGCAGGCGCGCTGGCGTGACAATGTCATCATGAGCAGCGAATCGACTTCGCTACTGGAACGCCGGGTACGTATGGCGCTGGGCAATAACGATCGGCGCGGCATGAACACTTGGATCGCCCGTCTGCCGGTTGAGGCAAAAGAGAAAGATGAGTGGCAATACTGGCAGGCCGATCTGCTGATCGAGCGCGGCCGCAAAGAGGAAGCGAACGAGATCCTGCGTAAGCTGATGCAGTCACGCGGCTTCTATCCGATGGTCGCCGCGCAACGGCTGGGGGTTGATTATCCGCTGCAGATCAACGAGGCGCCGCGTCCGGACGGTTCGGTCGGGCAGGGCGCAGAGATTGCCCGCGTACGCGAGCTGATGTACTGGGAGATGGATAACCTGGCGCGCAGTGAGTGGGTCAGGCTGATCGCCAGTAAAACGCCGTCCCAGCAGCAGATGCTGGCGCGTTATGCGCTGGAGCGCGGCTGGTGGGATCTCAGCGTGCAGGCGACCATCAGCGGCAAGCTGTGGAATAACCTGCGCGAGCGCTTCCCGCTGGCCTATCAGGATCAGTTTGCCCGTGCGACCGCAGGTAAGCGCGTGCCGCAGAGCTATGCGATGGCAATTGCGCGTCAGGAGAGCGCATGGAACCCGAAAGCGCGTTCACCGGTGGGCGCCAGTGGCCTGATGCAGGTGATGCCCGCCACGGCGACGCATACGGTGAAAATGTTCAATATTCCCGGCTATGTTAACAGCGGCCAGCTGCTGGAGCCGCAGACCGGCATCCAGATTGGCACGCAGTATCTCGATTACGTCTATCAGCAGTTTGATGAGAACCGTATTTTCTCCTCGGCCGCCTACAACGCCGGACCGTCGCGCGTGCGCAGCTGGCTGGGAAAAAGTGCCGGACGGCTGGATGCGGTGGCGTTTATCGAAACCATTCCCTTCTCAGAAACGCGTGGCTATGTAAAAAACGTGCTCGCTTACGATGCCTATTATCGTTATCTGATGGGTCAACCCGACAAGCTGATTGCTGACCACGAGTGGAATCGCCGTTACTGAGTGTGCTATCCTTCCGTACTCGCTAACGAGTACGGAAGCCCTTCATGATCCCAGCATCTTTATCTGACGACCCACAAAGCAACGACGACTGGCTGCGTTTTATCACGCTGCTGCAGCGCGCGTTTGAGCAGGATTTGCAGCTGCCGCTGTTGCAACTGATGATGACGCCTGACGAGCGCGAGGCGCTGGGCACCCGACTGCGGATTATTGAGGAGTTGATGCGTGGTGAGATGAGCCAGCGTGAGCTGAAAAGTGAGCTGGGCGCCGGTATCGCAACCATTACCCGTGGCTCAAACAGTTTGAAAACCGCGCCACCCGCGTTGAAAAGCTGGCTGGAGGCGCAGTTGCTGAACGGATCAGATAAGATCTGAGTCGATCGTTTTCATCTGGTAAAGCGGATGATGAAACGGGCTGAGCGCGAGAATCAGCGCCTGATGATAGACGCTGCTGCGACTGAGCAGGCCTTTCGTAAACGCACCGATGGCGCCGCCCTGATGCTTGATGTTGGCCACGCCGGTCAGCCGCGCCATCTCATCGCCCAGTTCACGTCCCTGTGCGATGCCGCTGAGCACCACCGGCGGCAGCACAAAGCTGGCGGAACGCGATTCACCGCGCTGTTTGTGATCTTCAATCACCATCCAGGCGAATGCAGTATCCTCTTCAATACCGGCCTCAATGGCTACCCAAAAATCGGCTTCCGGGCGCACCTGACGTGCATTCATCACACGCTGGCGTGCGCCAGTTCTCGTTTCCAGGTTGGTAAGCGGCTGGGCGGCGACGCCGCTATCGACCTCGACGCCTTCAATATGGCAGGATGCCTCGCCGAAAACGTCGTTGAATGCCTGAGCTATTGCACTAATTTTCGCCGGGTTTTTGGTGGCAGCGACAACATGGTACATAATAAGGCAGTTCCTTTTAAGTGATCGTGGTGCTGAAAGTCGCCGGCCAGCAGACGCTGAAACCTGGGGCCACCTTCAGAAAATTTGACGCAGTATAACGGAAAAAAAGCATGCTACAGGTCTATCTTGTTCGCCACGGAGAAACGGTATGGAATGCGGCTCGCCGTATTCAGGGGCAATCTGACAGCGCGCTCACCGCAAAAGGTGAACATCAGGCGAAGCAGGTTGGTGAACGGGTAAAAACCCTGGGCATTACCCATGTGATTTGCAGCGATCTGGGGCGCACGCAGCGCACCGCGGAGATCATTGCCGACGCCTGCGGCTGTAGCGTGACGCTCGATCCTCGCCTGCGCGAGCTCAATATGGGCGTGCTGGAACAGCGTCCGCTCGATGGCCTGAGCGAAGAGGAAGAGCGCTGGCGTAAAGCGCTGGTGGATGGCACCGAAGGCGGTCGCATTCCACAGGGCGAATCGATGACCGAGCTGGCCACGCGCATGCACGCGGCGCTGAACGCCTGCCTCGATCTGCCTGCGGGCAGCCGTCCGCTGCTGGTGAGCCACGGCATGGCGTTGGGCGCGCTGGTGAGCACTATTCTGGGCCTGCCTGCGCACGCGGAACGCCGGTTGCGACTGCGCAACTGTTCGATTTCACGCGTCGATCATCAGCAAAGTGCCTGGCTGGCAGAGGGATGGATTGTGGAAACTGCGGGCGATGTGTCGCATCTGGATGCACCCGCTCTCGACGAGCTGCAGCGCTAAAAGTGGCAAAGCGGGCCGGGAATCCCGGCCTGTAGTGCCCGCGTCAGGCCGTTTGCGGCTGACGGATTGGAATCAGGTATTCGCAGCGCACGTCGACCGGCGGCTCAGCAAGCTTCTTGCCGCCGTGCGTATAAAAGCGCTCGATATCCTGACCGTAACGACGGGTTAATCCCAGCGTCGGCATCGACGTGCCGTACAGCAGCAGAATGAACTCCTGCAATTCAGTGCGCGGACCTTCGTAGGTAAACTGCACATAATCGCCCGCTTCTAACAGCACCGACTGATTCGACTGCATGCTGTTCGCCAGCTGATCGGCAGGCACCGCAGTGGTGTACAGGATCTCCTGCTCATCATCTTTCTCCTGACTGGCGCGTACCTGATGCAGGCCATAAAGCACCGGTGGCACCCGATCGGTTTCAGTAAGAAATTGCTTCCAGAAGTGCAGGCGCATTTCGTCACGAAAGCGCGAGATCTGTTCCAGCGTGCAGCTGTAACTTTGCGTTTGTCCTACCAGCAGGGTTTCCGGCAGGGTGACAAACGTCGGCTCGGGCAGCGTGGAATCATCCAGACGAATCGGCGGGCGAATGCCAAATGAATTCCATTCGGACGCGCGGCGATACCATGCGGGCGTCTGCGCAAACTGTTTTTTGAAGGCACGTGTGAACGTTTGCTGTGAATCAAAGCGGTATTGCAGGGCAATGTCCAGAATAGGGCGGCTGGTCAGACGAAGCGCAACGGCGGCTTTAGACAGACGACGCGCGCGGATATAAGCGCCAATCGCATGCGTCGTGACATCCTTGAACATTCTTTGCAAATGCCACTTGGAGTAACCTGCTTTCGCTGCCACATTATCCAGTGATAGCGGTTGATCCAGATGGCTCTCCAGCCAGACAAGCAAATCGCGAATGATACCGGCTTGGTCCATATAACTTCCTCATAGTACTCAGTTTGGCGCAGGTAGGACGATCGGACGAATGATAGCACTAAATGCGCAGGGTGATGCGGCAGTTTTGTTTGTTTGATTGTGCTATATCATGGCGAGCTGATTACAGCGCAGGTAAGGCAATGTGAACAGAGCAGACACCTTATAACGGCATTAATTCTTTTGGCAATGGTAACAGTATGAAATTAAAAAATGCACTGGCCCTCTCGCTGCTCGCGCTCTCAGCGTGTGCTGCTCAGGCGGAAGAAGTGGGTTCGGTTGACACGGTATTTAAGATTTTTGGCCCGGACCACAAAATTGTGGTTGAGGCGTTTGACGATCCCGACGTGAAGAACGTGACCTGCTATATCAGCCGGGCAAAAACCGGCGGCATCAAAGGGGGGTTGGGTCTGGCAGAAGATACCGCTGACGCCGCCATTTCCTGTCAGCAGGTTGGACCGGTGACGCTGAGCGATAAGATTGCGCAGGGTAAAGCCGAAGGCGAAGTGGTGTTTAAAAAGCGCACCTCGCTGGTGTTTAAAAAGCTGCAGGTGGTACGCTTTTTTGACCAGAAGCGTCATGCGCTGATCTATCTCAGCTATTCCGACCGTGTGGTAGATGGATCGCCGAAAAATGCGCTCAGCGCGGTGCCAATCATGCCGTGGCGTGAATAACAGTTAAAAAAAACGCCCGCGGGCGTTTTTTTAATCCTGCAGCTCACCGCAGAAGCGGTAACCTTCGCCGTGAATGGTGGCGATGATTTCTGGCGTATCCGGCGTCGATTCAAAATGCTTACGAATGCGGCGGATAGTGACATCAACCGTACGATCGTGCGGCTTCAGGTCGCGGCCGGTCATCTTTTTCAGCAGGTCAGCACGAGTCTGAATCTTGCCTGGATTTTCGCAGAAATGCAGCATGGCGCGGAATTCACTGCGCGGCAGCTTGTACTGTTCGCCCTGCGGGCTGATCAGTGAACGACTGTTAATATCCAGTTCCCAGCCGTTGAATTTATAGCTTTCTACCAGCTTACGCTCTTCGCTGAGCGCGGCGAGGTTCATGGTGCGCGACAGCAGGTTGCGTGCGCGAATGGTTAATTCGCGGGGATTAAACGGCTTGGTAATGTAGTCGTCGGCGCCAATTTCCAGACCCAGGATCTTATCGACTTCGTTGTCGCGTCCAGTCAGGAACATCAGGGCGACATTCTGTTGTTCACGTAATTCACGCGCCAGCAACAGACCATTTTTACCTGGCAGGTTAATATCCATGATCACCAGGTTTACGTCATTTTCCGTCAGAACCTGATGCATTTCAGCACCGTCTGTAGCTTCGTAAACCATGTAACCTTCAGCCTCAAAAATACTTTTGAGAGTATTACGAGTTACTAATTCGTCTTCAACGATAAGTATGTGCGGGGTCTGCATGTTTTCGCTACCTAAAATTGCCAACAAAGGGGGTTTGGACTGACCGGATGGCAGGGTGCTGGAAGATCAGCATACGCTTAGCCGTCATCGGCATACTCATTATGTTTTTGATCCATCGTCCATCAGCGCCAACGATATCTTTCGCGATGCGACCCGTCAGGATGGATTCCGCACCGCAATCGCAATGCCTGAATGGATTATATCCTAACGGTATTAACAGCAACATAACAGCGAAGACTACAACCGCTAAGCATTAAAACAACGCTTCGTTGACGTGTATCAAAGGCAAGTGTAGCACGTTAACACTTCGCTGAAAAACTCTTACCAGAATGCCGGTTTAGGTCACATTTGTCAGCAAATTGGCAACCTTTTTATTACGCCAGGCCGACATCACATTGATTGTAATTTAACAAATGACAACATACTGAATGACAAGCGTTAATGTGCAGTTAACTCGCGTAATTATGTACTGTTGTGCAAACCGGCTGGATGAACCCATTAGTCGACATTCAATACATACGCTTATCAACCTACGTGCCTGGCTTGATGCCGCGCGTGTTAACATATCGCATGCCCTTTACCAGGATTCGGATCGCTATGCTTTTTCCTGTTGTTCTCGTTTCGCCCGCCAGACCAGAAAATATTGGTGCCGCCGCCCGTGCTATGAAAACCATGGGCTTTACGCAGCTGCGCATTGTCGCCAGTGAGGCGCAGCACGATCCGGCAACCCGCCGGGTGGCGCATGGCGCGGGCGATATCATTGATAATCTGCAGCATTACGCCACGCTGGCTGATGCGCTGGCCGACATCGATTTTTCGGTGGCAACCACCGCACGCAGCCGGGCAAAATTTCGCTATTACGCGACGCCGCAGCAGGTTGAAAACATTCTGCTGGAGAAGCAGCAGTGGGTGAGCAGCATGGCGCTGGTGTTTGGACGTGAAGATAGCGGGTTAACCAATGAGGAACTGGATCAGGTAGATCTGCTGACCGGCATTCCGATGGCGGCTGATTATCCCTCGCTCAATCTCGGTCAGGCGGTGATGGTTTACTGCTATCAGTTGGCCGCCCTGAATAAAGTGGTGGCGCCAGCAGCAGCACCGGGTGAAGCGGGCCAACTGGCGGCATTGCGTCAGCGCATTGAGCAGCTGCTGGTTCGGCTGAACGTCAGCGACGATGAAAAAATGGCTGACTGGTTACAGCAGCGACTGGGCGTGCTGGAACAGCGCGACAGCGCCATGCTACATCGACTGTTACACGATATAGAAAAAAACCTTATAGATAAAAATGCTGGATGATCGCAGGAAAATGGGGCGACTTGCTGCGCTGAGGTCAGCCCGCAAAAGAAACGGATTGTCGCATGGCGAAACGAGGATGCAGTCTCTGATTTTGGCCGCAGCACAAAATCAGAATTCCGTTGACTTAAATAGCACTTTGCTTTAATTCTGGAACACAGACAGACATAAAAAGACAGAATAAATCTACATGCGAAACATCAGCCTGAACATCACAATTATTACCACCACCATTACCACAGGTAACGGTGCGGGCTGACGCATACCAGAAAAAGAAAAAACTAAGCCCGCACCTGAACAGTGCGGGCTTTTTTTTCGGCAAAAATCAGGAGAGTGTTAACTATGCGAGTGCTGAAATTCGGCGGAACCTCAGTTGCCAACGCAGAGCGGTTTTTACGCGTTGCCGATATTCTGGAAAGCAACGCCAAACAGGGACAGGTCGCCACCGTGCTCTCTGCGCCAGCAAAAATCACCAATCACCTGGTGGCGATGATCGAAAAAACCATCAGCGGGCAGGATGCTCAGCCGAATATCAGCGATGCGGAGCGCATTTTCTCTGAACTGCTTCAGGGGCTGGCAGAGAGGCAGCCCGGTTTTGAATATGACCGACTCCATACCATCATCGAACTGGAATTCGCCCAGTTAAAACAGATGCTGCATGGCGTCAGCCTGTTGGGGCAATGCCCGGACAGCATCAACGCTGCCATTATTTGCCGCGGTGAAAAACTCTCTATTGCCATTATGGAAGCGCTGCTGCAGGCGCGTGGTCACCAGGTGAGCGTGATCGATCCGGTAGAAAAGCTGCTGGCCGTGGGGCACTATCTGGAATCAACCGTAGATATTGCTGAATCCACCCGTCGCATCGCCGCCAGCCATATTCCCGTCACGAACATGATCCTGATGGCGGGCTTTACCGCCGGAAACGAGCGCGGCGAGCTGGTGGTGTTGGGCCGTAACGGTTCTGACTATTCCGCCGCTGTGCTGGCAGCCTGCCTGCGCGCCGACTGCTGCGAAATTTGGACCGACGTTGATGGCGTTTATACCTGCGATCCGCGCCAGGTGCCCGATGCGCGCCTGCTGAAATCGATGTCCTATCAGGAAGCGATGGAGCTCTCCTATTTTGGTGCCAAGGTGTTGCATCCGCGCACTATCGCGCCTATCGCCCAGTTTCAAATTCCGTGCCTGATCAAGAACACCGCTAATCCACAGGCGCCAGGCACGCTAATCGGCGGCCAGGGCGGCGACACCGAAAATCCGGTGAAGGGCATCACCAACCTGAATAATATGGCGATGTTCAACGTCTCTGGTCCCGGCATGAAAGGCATGGTCGGCATGGCTGCGCGCGTGTTTGCTGCCATGTCGCGCTCCGGCATTTCGGTGGTGCTGATTACCCAATCCTCTTCTGAATACAGCATCAGCTTCTGCGTGCCGCAAAGCGATCTGCTGCGTGCGCGCCGCGTGCTGGATGAGGAGTTTTATCTTGAGTTGAAAGATGGCCTGCTGGATCCGCTGGAAGTGATGGAGCAGCTGGCGATCATCTCGGTAGTCGGCGACGGCATGCGCACGCTACGTGGCATCTCAGCTAAATTCTTTGCGGCGCTGGCGCGCGCCAACATCAACATTGTTGCCATTGCGCAGGGTTCGTCTGAGCGCTCAATTTCGGTGGTGGTCAGCAACGACGACGTCACCACCGGCGTGCGCGTGGTGCACCAGATGTTGTTCAACACCGATCAGGTGATTGAGGTATTTGTGGTTGGCGTTGGCGGCGTTGGTAGCGCGCTGCTCGATCAGCTGCAGCGCCAGCAGGCTTGGCTCAAGCAGAAGCATATCGATCTGCGAGTGTGCGGCATCGCGAATTCAAAAGCGCTGCTGACCAACGTGCACGGCATCGATTTAAGCAACTGGAAAACCGCGCTGCAGAGCGCTAAAGAGCCGTTCAACACCGCGCATCTGACGCGTCTGGTGAAAGAGTATCACCTGCTGAACCCGGTGATTGTTGACTGTACGTCCAGCCAGACGGTGGCCGATCTCTACGCGGATTTTCTCGGCAACGGTTTCCACGTGGTAACGCCGAACAAAAAGGCCAACACCTCAAGCTGGGATTACTACCTGCAAATGCGCGCAGCGGCAGAAAAATCGCGCCGCAAGTTCCTCTATGACACCAACGTCGGTGCCGGCCTGCCGGTGATTGAAAACCTGCAAAACCTGCTTAACGCGGGCGATGAGCTGATCAAGTTCTCCGGCATTCTCTCCGGCTCGCTGTCGTTTATTTTTGGCAAGCTTGATGAGGGCGTTTCACTCTCGGCCGCTACCGCGCTGGCGCGTGAAATGGGCTTTACCGAGCCCGATCCGCGTGACGATCTTTCCGGCATGGATGTGGCGCGCAAGCTGCTGATTCTGGCGCGTGAAGCGGGACACCAGCTGGAGCTCACCGATATTGAAATTGAGCCGATCCTGCCTGCCGAATTGGCCGCACTGCCGGACGCCGAGAGCTTTATGCAGCGCCTACCGGAGCTGGATGACGCCTTTGCCAGCCGCGTGGCTCACGCCAGTGCCGAGGGTAAAGTGCTGCGCTTTGTGGGTGTGATTGAAGAGGGCGGCGTTTGCAAAGTGAAGATTGATGCCGTGGACGGTAACGATCCGCTCTATAAAGTCAAAAACGGCGAGAATGCGCTGGCGTTTTACAGCCGCTATTATCAGCCGATTCCACTGGTGCTGCGCGGTTATGGCGCGGGCAACGATGTTACGGCCGCAGGCGTATTTGCCGATCTGCTGCGTACGCTCTCCTGGAAGTTGGGGATTTAATCATGGTTAAGATTTATGCACCCGCTTCAATCGGTAACGTCAGCGTCGGTTTTGACGTACTCGGCGCCGCGGTATCGCCGATAGATGGCACGCTGCTGGGCGATTGCGTCACGGTGGAAGCCGCCGAGCGCTTCAGCCTGAAAAACAGCGGCCGTTTTGTCAGCAAGTTGCCGACCAACGAACAGGAGAATATTGTTTACCAGTGCTGGACGCGTTTTTGCGAGGCGATTGGTAAACAGGTGCCGGTGGCCATGACGCTGGAGAAGAACATGCCGATCGGCTCCGGGCTCGGCTCCAGCGCCTGTTCCGTGGTGGCCGGTTTGATGGCGATGAACGAACATTGCGGTAAGCCGCTGAACGATACCGAACTGCTGAGCCTGATGGGCGAGCTGGAAGGGCGCATCTCCGGCAGCGTGCATTATGATAACGTCGCGCCCTGTTTCCTTGGCGGCCTGCAACTGATGCTGGAAGAGAATGGTATCATTAGTCAGGCGGTACCCGCGTTTGATGACTGGCTCTGGGTCATGGCCTATCCGGGCATCAAAGTCTCCACCGCGGAAGCGCGGGCGATTTTGCCGGCGCAATATCGCAAGGAAGATTGCATCCGCCATGGCCGTTATCTGGCGGGCTTCATTCACGCCTGCCATACGCAGCAGCCGCTGCTGGCGGCGAAACTGATGCAGGATGTGATTGCCGAGCCGTATCGCACCAAATTATTACCGGGTTTTGCTGAAGCACGGCAGGCGGCACAGGATATTGGCGCGCTGGCGTGCGGCATTTCTGGATCCGGCCCAACGCTCTTTGCCGTCTGCAATAACGCCGCAACCGCACAGCGGATGGCTGACTGGCTCAGCCAGCACTATCTGCAGAATGATGAAGGCTTCGTCCATATCTGCCGTCTTGATACGGCAGGCGCACGTAAACTGGGATAACCGATGAAACTCTACAACCTTAAAGATCATAACGAGCAGGTCAGCTTTTCACAGGCGGTAAAACAGGGCCTGGGATCGCAGCAGGGGCTGTTTTTTCCGCTGGAACTGCCTGAGTTTGAACTGACCGATATCGATGCAATGCTGGAGATGGATTTTGTCACCCGCAGCAGCAAAATTCTTTCTGCCTGGATTGGCGATGAGATCAGCGCGCACCAGCTGCAGGAACGCGTGAAAAATGCTTTTGCTTTTCCGGCGCCGGTCGTAAAAGTCAGCGACGATATCGCCTGTCTGGAGCTATTTCACGGCCCAACGCTGGCGTTTAAAGATTTTGGCGGCCGTTTTATGGCGCAAATGCTGGCCTATATCAGCGGTGCCGATGAGCAGATCACCATTCTGACCGCCACCTCCGGCGATACCGGCGCGGCGGTAGCGCATGCGTTTTACGGCATGGATAACGTGCGCGTGGTGATCCTCTATCCGCAGGGCAAGATCAGCCCGCTGCAGGAAAAGTTGTTCTGTACGCTTGGCGGCAATATCGAAACCATCGCCATTGACGGTGATTTTGATCGCTGCCAGACGCTGGTGAAGCAGGCGTTTGACGATCAGGAACTGCGCCAGACCATCGGCCTGAACTCTGCTAACTCCATTAACATCAGCCGCTTGCTGGCGCAGGTCTGCTACTACTTCGAAGCGGTGGCGCAGCTGCCGCAGGAGCAGCGTAACCAGCTGGTTATCTCCGTGCCGAGCGGTAACTTTGGTGACTTAACCGCGGGCCTGCTGGCGAAATCGCTGGGTCTGCCGGTGAAGCGTTTCATCGCTGCCACCAACGCCAACGACACCGTGCCGCGTTTCCTTAAGGGCGGTGAATGGCAGCCAAATCTGACGGTATCGACGCTTTCCAACGCGATGGATGTTAGCCAGCCGAATAACTGGCCGCGCGTGGAAGAGCTGTTCCGCCGTAAAACCTGGCGCATGACCGATCTCGCCTATGGCGCCGTGGATGATGAAACCACCAAATCCACCATGCGCGAGCTGGCTGAGTTGGGCTATATCTCTGAGCCACACGCGGCGATCGCCTATCGCATGCTGCGTGATCAGCTGCAGGAAGGGGAGTTTGGTCTGTTCCTCGGCACAGCGCATCCGGCAAAATTCATCGAGAGCGTGGAATCTATTCTCGAGCAAAAGCTGCCGCTGCCGAAAGAGCTGGCGGAGCGCGCCGATCTGCCGCTGCTGTCGCACAAAATGGCACCAGAATTCGCTGAACTGCGCGCGTTTCTGCTGAAATAAGCGGGAAAAGGTGGATTGAACGGGGCGCCTGCTGGCGCCCTTTTTTATGCCTGTTCGGCGCGACGAAACACCAGTTCGCTGTCATTGCTGGCCGCGGCATCAAAGCGGTAACCGTCAACGGCAAACGCGGTCAGCCCTTCTGGCGTGGCGATCTGATTCTCAATCACAAAGCGGCTCATTAAACCACGCGCCTTCTTGGCGTAGAAACTGATCACTTTATAACGGCCATTTTTCTCATCAAGGAACACTGGCTTAATAATGCGGGCGTTGAGCGACTTCACCTTAACCGCTTTGAAATACTCATCAGAGGCGAGATTGATCAGCACGTCATCGCCCTGTGCCGCCAGCGCCGCGTTCAGGGTTTCGGTGATGGTCTCTCCCCAGAAGTGATAGAGATCGTTGCCTGCCGGGTTCGCCAGCTTGATGCCCATTTCCAGACGATAAGGCTGCATCAAATCGAGTGGGCGCAGCACGCCATACAAACCGGAAAGCATACGCAGATGAGACTGGGCGTAGCTGAAATCCTGCTCGCTAAACGTCTCTGCCTGCAGGCCTGTATAGACGTCGCCTTTGAAAGCCAGAATGGCCTGACGGGCATTATCAGGCGAGAAGGGCGGTTGCCAGGCATTAAAGCGTTCGGCGTTGAGCATCGCCAGTTTATCGCTGATGCTCATCAAAGAGGCGATCTGCGCGGGAGAAAGCTGGCGCGCAATATCAATCAGCCGTTGTGATTTATCTAACAGTGCGGATTGCGTGAAGGTTTGCGTCGCCAGCGGGCTTTCGAAATCCAGCGTTTTGGCGGGAGAAATCACCATTAACATCGTTTGTTTCCTGCTTAACCCGCTGAATTGCGGAGACAATAAAAAAAATATCCTGCCCGGATGGTAACAAAAAACCGCCGCCGGGTGGCAAATCAATACTATCAGCGAGGGCTATCATGCTCGCCTTGCGCCGCGGTTTCCCCGTGATATTATCGCAACAGACTTTTTACACCCTCACAGTCTAACTTAAGAGAATCACAACCATGACGGACAAACTTACTTCCTTACGTCAGTTCACTACCGTAGTGGCTGACACCGGCGATATTGCCGCGATGAAGCTGTACCAGCCGCAGGACGCCACCACCAACCCTTCCCTGATTCTTAACGCCGCGCAGATCCCTGAATATCGCAAGCTGATTGATGAAGCGATCGTCTGGGCGCGCGCGCAGAGCAACGATAAAGAAGAGCAGATTCAGTACGCTTCGGACAAGCTGGCCGTCAATATTGGTCTGGAGATTCTTAAGCTGGTGCCGGGCCGCATCTCCACCGAAGTGGATGCACGCCTGTCTTATGACACCGAAGGCAGCGTTAACAAAGCGCGCAGCCTGATCAAGCTTTACAACGACGCAGGCATCAGCAACGAGCGCATCCTGATCAAGCTGGCCTCAACCTGGCAGGGCATTCGTGCGGCTGAGCAGCTGGAAAAAGAGGGCATCAACTGTAACCTGACGCTGCTGTTCTCCTTTGCCCAGGCGCGTGCCTGCGCCGAAGCGGGCGTGTTTTTAATCTCGCCTTTCGTCGGTCGTATTCTGGATTGGTACAAAGCCAATACCGATAAAAAAGAGTATGCGCCGCACGAAGATCCAGGCGTGGTTTCTGTCTCTGAAATCTATGAATACTACAAGCAGCACGGCTATGAAACCGTGGTCATGGGCGCCAGCTTCCGTAACGTAGGCGAAATCATTGAACTGGCGGGCTGCGATCGCCTGACCATTTCTCCGGCGCTGCTGAAAGAGCTGGCAGAGAGCGAAGGCAGCCTGGAGCGTAAACTCTCCTGGAACGGCGAAGTGCAAGCGCGTCCGGCTAAAATGACCGAGTCGGAGTTCCTGTGGGAACATAATCAGGATCCGATGGCGGTGGATAAACTGGCACAGGGCATCCGCAATTTTGCCGTTGATCAGGGCAAACTTGAGAAAATGATTGCCGAACTGCTGTAAACCGATCGTTGTGGCTGCCGCCAGGCGGCCACATTTTTGTCATTTTCATCTACTATTCGCCTTCAGGCGCCTTCTTTTGTTCGCCTCTCTGGCGTCGTCACTAAGTGAATACACCCTATGAACACGTTACGTATTGGATTGATCTCCGTCTCAGATCGCGCCAGCAACGGCATCTATCAGGATCAGGGCATCCCTGCGCTGGAAAGCTGGCTGCAAAGCGCGCTGGCCAGCAGCTGGGAGGTAGAGACGCGGCTGGTGCCCGATGAGCAGTCGCTGATTGAACAGGCGATCTGCGAGCTGGTGGATGAGCGCTTCTGTCATCTGGTTCTGACCACCGGCGGCACCGGGCCGGCGCGCCGCGATGTGACGCCGGATGCCACGCTGGCAGTGGCCGATCGTGAAATGCCGGGCTTCGGCGAACAGATGCGCCAGATTAGCCTCAACTTTGTGCCGACCGCTATTTTGTCGCGTCAGGTGGGCGTTATCCGTAAACAGTCGCTGATTATCAATCTGCCAGGCCAGCCGAAATCGATCAAAGAGACGCTGGAAGGCGTCAAAGATGAGGCGGGTAATACGCGGGTGCACGGAATTTTTGCCAGCGTACCTTACTGTATTCAACTGCTGGATGGCCCTTACGTGGAGACGCACAGCGCGGTAGTAGCAGCTTTTCGTCCGAAAAGCGCCAGGCGTGAAACAAACCTCTAAAAATCCCGTTTTTCAGGCATAAGATGCAGGCTCGCTGGTGTGGCGGAAAAGTGACGGTATAGTAAGCGCAGCTTTACAGTGCAAACTTACTTTTTTTTGCCTCCGGGAACCTACGCATCATGATGGCTCAGCAAACCCACCCCCGTCTTAATCGTCAGGATTACACCACGCTGTCGCTGGCAGCGCTGGGTGGCGCGCTTGAATTCTACGATTTCATTATCTTTGTCTTTTTCGCTGCGGTGATCGGGCAGCTGTTTTTCCCGCCCGACATTCCAGAATGGCTGCGACAGATGCAAACCTTTGGCATTTTTGCCGCGGGTTATCTGGCCCGTCCGTTGGGCGGCATTATCATGGCGCATTTTGGCGATAAAGTGGGCCGCAAGAAGATGTTCAGCCTGAGCATTTTACTGATGGCGCTGCCGACGCTGGCGATGGGCGCGCTGCCGGTTTACCACCAGATCGGCATTGCTGCGCCGCTGTTGCTGCTGTTGCTGCGTCTGTTGCAAGGGGCAGCCATCGGCGGTGAAGTGCCGGGCGCCTGGGTTTTTGTGGCCGAGCACGTGCCGGAAAAACGCATCGGTTTCGCCTGCGGCACGCTGACTGCCGGACTGACCGCTGGCATTTTGCTGGGGTCGCTGGTGGCCACGCTGATCAATACGGTGATGCCGCCAACGGCGGTGGCCGATTATGGCTGGCGCATACCGTTTTTTCTCGGCGGCATTTTTGGCCTGATCGCCATGTACCTGCGCCGCTGGCTGCATGAAACTCCGGTGTTCAAACAGATGCAGCAGCGCAAGGCGCTGGCGGATATTCTGCCCATCAAGGCGATTCTTGCCCGCCACAAACGCAGCATAGTAGTGTCGATGTTGCTCACCTGGCTGTTATCCGCCTGCATCGTGGTGGTGATTTTAATGGCGCCTGCGCTGATGCAGAAACAGCATCACATTGCCGCTGCGTTAACGCTTCAAGCCAACAGCCTGGCGACGCTGATGCTGATCGTCGGCTGTATCCTTTCCGGCCTGCTGGTCGATCGCTTTGGCGACGGTAAAGTCCTTATGGTCGGCAGCGTGCTGTTGGGGATCTGCAGCTGGCTCTTTTTCCAGCTGGCCGCAGGGTCAACCGCCGCTCTGTTCATTACCTACGCTCTCGCTGGGCTCAGCGTTGGCGTGGTTGGCGTGGTGCCTTTTGTGATGGTCTCTGCCTTTCCCGCGGCGGTGCGTTTTACCGGCATCTCGTTTTCCTACAACGTGGCTTACGCCATTTTTGGTGGGTTAACGCCGATTTTTGTCACTCTGATGATGCCGTTAACCCCGATGGCACCGGCATTTTATGTGCTGGCCCTGGCGGCGATCGGTTTTCTGGTCGGGGTCTGGTTAAATGGCCGTCATTCCCGTGGTGATGTTCTTAACGAAGTGAACGCCTGATCCCCGCCTGTCACGGCGCTCACCGAGCGCCGTTTTTCTGCCTTTTTCATCCCGCCACGAAAATTTTTTCACGTTTAACCCTTGATGCTGTGTGAAGCGGCCCCATTTACTTGTCATCGCAATGTTGTGAGTCAAAAAAAAGCGGACGCTGAGAGTTGAAACAGCTGAAAGCGACCGCATAACAGGTTCACAACCGAATTAATACGAATTTAAGTGGGAGATGTTCAGATGGGTAAGATTATTGGTATTGACCTCGGTACAACTAACTCATGTGTTGCAATCATGGACGGTGGTAAAGCACGCGTTCTTGAGAATGCCGAAGGCGACCGCACCACACCTTCCATCATTGCTTATACGCAAGATGGCGAAATTCTGGTAGGCCAGCCGGCTAAGCGTCAGGCTGTGACCAACCCACAGAACACACTGTTCGCTATCAAGCGCCTGATTGGTCGTCGTTTCCAGGACGAAGAAGTGCAGCGTGATATCAAAATCATGCCGTACAAAATCATGAACGCTGACAACGGCGACGCGTGGATCAACGTAAAAGATCAGAAGCTGGCACCACCGCAGATCTCTGCTGAAGTGCTGAAGAAAATGAAGAAAACGGCTGAGGATTATCTGGGCGAACCAGTAACCGAAGCGGTTATCACTGTACCTGCTTACTTCAACGACGCACAGCGTCAGGCGACCAAAGATGCCGGTCGTATCGCAGGTCTGGAAGTAAAACGTATCATCAACGAACCTACCGCTGCTGCGCTGGCATACGGTCTGGACAAAGGTCAGGGCAACCGTACTATCGCGGTATATGACCTCGGTGGTGGTACTTTCGATATCTCTATTATCGAAATCGACGAAGTTGAAGGCGAAAAAACTTTTGAAGTTCTGGCGACCAACGGTGATACCCACCTGGGTGGTGAAGACTTCGATAGCCGTCTGATTAACTATCTGGTGGCAGAATTTAAGAAAGACCAGGGCATCGATCTGCACAACGATCCGCTGGCGATGCAGCGTCTGAAGGAAGCGGCTGAGAAAGCGAAAATTGAGCTTTCTTCTGCTCAGCAGACCGACGTTAACCTGCCGTACATCACGGCGGATGCAACCGGTCCTAAGCACCTGAACATCAAAGTGACCCGTTCTAAACTGGAGTCGCTGGTTGAAGATCTGGTTGCACGTTCAATCGAGCCGCTGAAAGTTGCACTGCAGGATGCGGGTCTGTCCGTGACTGACATCAACGACGTGATTCTGGTCGGTGGTCAGACACGTATGCCAATGGTTCAGGCGAAAGTGGCCGAGTTCTTTGGTAAAGAGCCACGTAAAGACGTTAACCCGGACGAAGCAGTTGCCGTAGGCGCAGCGGTTCAGGGTGGCGTGCTGGCTGGTGAAGTGAAAGACGTTCTGCTGTTGGACGTTACTCCGCTGTCGCTGGGTATTGAAACCATGGGCGGCGTGATGACGGCGCTGATTTCCAAGAACACCACGATCCCGACCAAGCACAGCCAGGTGTTCTCAACGGCAGAAGATAACCAGTCTGCGGTGACCATTCACGTGGTGCAGGGTGAGCGTAAGCGCGCAGCGGATAACAAATCGCTGGGTCAGTTCAACCTTGATGGTATCCAGCCAGCACCGCGCGGCATGCCGCAGGTCGAAGTGACTTTCGACATCGATGCCGATGGTATCCTGCACGTTTCCGCTAAAGATAAAAACAGCGGTAAAGAGCAGAAGATCACCATTAAAGCGTCATCCGGTCTGGACGAAGCTGAAATCGAAAAAATGGTGCGTGATGCTGAAGCCAACGCCGAAGCTGACCGTAAATTTGAAGAGCTGGTGCAGACCCGCAACCAGGGCGACCAGATTGCCCACAGCACGCGTAAGCAGCTGGACGAAGCGGGTGACAAACTGTCAGCTGACGACAAGGCTCCGATCGAAGCGGCCCTTACCGAGCTGAACACCGCGCTGAAAGGCGAAGACAAAGCGGCCATCGAAGAGAAGATGCAGGCGCTGATGCAGGTTTCCAGCAAACTGATGGAAATGGCACAGCAGCAGGCTCAGGCGGGCGCAGCGGATGCCGGTGCGGCGGATGCTTCTGCGAAATCAGATGACGACGTTGTCGATGCTGAGTTCGAAGAAGTTAAAGATAACAAAAAATAATCGCCCTTGATCGGGCACGGCGGTTGCCCTGACAACCGCTGTTAACCAGCACGGGCGGCGGAGTTTTCTCCACGCCCGTTCATGTTTGTTAAGGGCATTAAAAACATGGCGAAGAAAGACTATTACGAGATTTTAGGCGTTCCGAAATCGGCGGAAGAGCGTGAAATCAAAAAGGCCTATAAACGCCTGGCGATGAAGTTCCATCCCGACCGTAACCAGGGCGACAAAGACGCCGAAGGTAAATTCAAAGAGGTCAAGGAAGCGTATGAGATCCTGACCGATGCGCAGAAGCGTGCCGCTTACGACCAGTATGGTCACGCAGCCTTTGAACAAGGCGGCGGTGGTGGATACGGCGGCGGCGGCTTTGGCGGCGGTGGCGGTGCAGACTTCAGTGATATCTTTGGCGACGTATTCGGTGACATCTTCGGCGGCGGACGTCGTCAGCGTGCCTCACGTGGTGCCGATTTACGCTACAACATGGAGTTAACGCTGGAAGAAGCGGTACGTGGCGTGACCAAAGAGATCCGCATTCCTACTCTGGAAGAGTGCGATATCTGTCACGGTAGCGGCGCGAAAGCGGGTACGCAGCCGCAGACCTGCCCAACCTGTCACGGTGCGGGCCAGGTGCAGATGCGTCAGGGCTTCTTCACGGTGCAGCAGGCGTGTCCAACCTGTCATGGACGCGGTTCGGTGATTAAAGATCCGTGTAATGCCTGTCACGGTCATGGACGCGTTGAGAAGTCAAAAACGCTGTCGGTGAAAATTCCGGCCGGTGTGGACACAGGCGACCGCATTCGCTTAAACGGCGAAGGTGAAGCCGGTGAGCAGGGCGCGCCAGCAGGCGATCTCTACGTTCAGGTAGCGGTGAAGAAACACCCAATCTTTGAACGTGAAGAGAATAACCTCTATTGCGAAGTGCCGATCAACTTCGCGATGGCTGCACTGGGTGGCGAAATCGAAGTGCCTACGCTGGATGGCCGCGTGAAGCTCAAGGTGCCTGCAGAGACGCAGACCGGCAAGCTGTTCCGCATGCGTGGCAAAGGCGTTAAATCGGTACGTGGTGGCAACCAGGGCGACCTGCTGTGCCGCGTAGTGGTTGAGACGCCGGTTAGCCTGAACGAGAAGCAGAAGTCGCTGCTGCGTGAGCTGGAAGAGAGCTTTGGTGGTGCGGCGGGTGAGAAGAACAGCCCGCGCTCAAAAAGCTTTCTCGATGGCGTCAAAAAGTTTTTCGACGATTTGACTCGCTAAGCGGAAACGCTGCGGTAAACATAAAAAGCCCCTGCACTGCAGGGGCTTTTTTTATTGCTGTACTATTTTGCTCAACGTATCCGTTAAGACGTACTCAAAAACCTTTCTAATGTTTCTGCTGTCGCTGTCGATAACCTGATTGCTGGCTGAGTGATGATTTCACTCAGCATTTATTATTTCATTTCAGGCGATAAGGATATTTATGAACAAGCTTTGTGTTGCGGCGTTGTTGGCTCTGAGTTTAACCGGCTGTGCGCAGCAGACTTTCGTAATGAAGCAGAATCAAGTTGGTGCGGCGACGAAAACCACCAGCCAGCCGTTCTTTGTTTCAGGTATCGGTCAGCGTAAGAGCATTGATGCGGCGCAGGTATGCGGCGGCCAGGAAAAAGTTAGCCGGGTTGAAGTGCAGCAGACGTTTGTTAATGGCTTACTGAGCCTGGTGACGTTTGGTATCTACACGCCACGTGAAGCGCGCGTTTATTGCGCCATCTAATCATGCCTCAGGCCGGTTCGCCGGCCTAATCCTGCCTGTTATTCTCCGCGTACCAATCCTGTCTTTCCTGACATCACATTCAGCATTTAACGGCCAGCAGGCAACGTTCACATCCACGCTATCACGCAGGTTTGTCAGCGCATTGGCGAATCGCAGGCATAAAAAAACCGGCTAGCAGCCGGTTCTTTATACAAAGCTTACAACAGGGTGGCAATTACGCCATTTTGTTGATTGCAGCAGTCAGGTTTGACTTATGACGCGCAGCTTTGTTTTTGTGGATCAGACCTTTAGCAGCCTGACGGTCCACGAGTGGTTGCATTTCGTTAAATGCGTTCTGTGCAGCTTCTTTATCGCCAGTAGCGATGGCCGCGTGTACTTTCTTGATGAAAGTACGCATCATTGAACGACGGCTTGCATTATGCTTACGACGCTTCTCAGATGTTACGGCGCGTTTCTTAGCTGATTTGATATTAGCCAAGGTCCAACTCCCAAATGTGTTCTATTAGGACAAATCAAAGGCCGAGGACTATGCCTTTTAAGCCTTCTGTTGTCAATGGATTTGTGCAAATAAGCGCCGTTTGTGGAACAACGCCTGATTACGTATTTGATGGCGCAGGATTCTACCAGCTTCGTCCCATTGAATACAGTATTTCGCCAGAAAAAAATCGGCGATGTAGGCAGATGTGGCCTTACTGGCGCGAAATGCCGTGAAGAATCGACTAAAGCCGCGTAACACGGGTTAACCTTAACCGCTGTACAAGGTATAATCCGCCACTTTCCACACGTTTGAGTCAGCCATGAAGTTCATACGCGGTATACATAATCTCAGAGCACAGCATCGCGGCTGTGTGCTGACGATCGGTAATTTCGATGGTGTACATCGTGGACATCAGGCGCTGCTAACACGGCTGTGTGAAGAGGGGCGTAAACGCCAGCTGCCGGTAACGGTGATGCTGTTTGAGCCGCAGCCGCTGGAGCTGTTTGCCGGTGCCAACGCGCCGGCGCGTCTGACCCGCCTGCGGGAGAAGCTGCGCTATCTGGCTGAGCTGGGCGTTGACTCGGTGCTCTGCGTGCGTTTTGATCGCCAGTTTGCGGCGCGCACGGCACAAAGTTTTGTCAGCGATCTGCTGGTCGACAAGCTGAACGTGAAGTTTCTCGCCGTAGGCGATGATTTCCGCTTCGGCGCTGGCCGCCAGGGGGATTTCCTGTTATTACAGGACGCTGGCGCCCAATATGGCTTCGATGTCGTCAGTACGCAGACTTTCTGCGAAGACGGCAAGCGCATCAGCAGCACCGCGGTACGCCAGGCACTGGCCAGTGACGATTTGCCGCTGGCGGAATCGTTGCTGGGCCATCCTTTCACGATTTCCGGCCGCGTAGTGCATGGTGATGCGCTGGGAAGAACCATCGGCTTTCCTACTGCCAATCTGCCGCTGCGGCGCTTTGTCTCGCCCGTGAAGGGCGTGTACGCGGTTGAAGTGCGCGGCCTGACCGATGCACCGCTGCCAGGCGTCGCCAATATCGGCACGCGGCCCACGGTGGCCGGAATACGACAACAGTTAGAAGTTCATCTGCTGGATATTGCAATGGACCTGTACGGACGCCATATAGAAGTGGTGTTACGTCAAAAAATACGCAATGAGCAGCGCTTCGCATCGCTTGATGAACTGAAAGCGCAAATTGCCCAAGATGTGGTGACCGCCCGACAATATTTCGGGCTACAAACACCGGTCTAAACACCGAAATACGGAACCGAGAATCTGATGAGTGACTATAAATCTACCCTGAACTTGCCGGAAACGGGGTTCCCGATGCGTGGCGATCTGGCCAAACGCGAACCGGGAATGCTGCAGCGTTGGTATGATGACAATCTGTACGGCATCATCCGCGAAGCCAAAAAAGGGAAAAAAACCTTTATTTTGCATGATGGCCCTCCCTATGCGAACGGCAGCATTCATATTGGTCACTCGGTTAACAAGATTCTGAAAGACATTATCGTTAAGTCGAAAGGCCTGGCGGGATATGACTCACCTTATGTGCCGGGCTGGGACTGCCACGGTTTGCCGATTGAGCATAAAGTTGAGCAGATGATTGGCAAGCCGGGTGAAAAGGTCAGCGCTGCTGAATTCCGCGCAGCCTGCCGTGCCTATGCCGCCGAGCAGGTGGAAGGCCAGAAAAAAGATTTTATCCGTCTCGGCGTGCTTGGCGACTGGGATCGCCCTTACCTGACGATGAATTTCCAGACCGAAGCGAACATCATTCGCGCGCTGGGAAAAATCATCGGTAACGGTCATCTGCATAAGGGTGCCAAGCCGGTTCACTGGTGTCTCGACTGTCGTTCAGCGCTGGCTGAAGCAGAAGTGGAGTATTACGACAAAACCTCACCGTCCATTGACGTGATGTTCAACGCGGTCGATCCCGCCGCGGTTGCGGCCAAATTTGGTGTGACCGACGTTGCAGGCCCGGTTTCGCTGGTGATCTGGACCACCACGCCGTGGACCATGCCGGCTAACCGCGCTATCTCGCTACATCCGGAATTTGAATATCAGCTGCTGCAGATCGAAGGCCGCGCGCTGATTCTGGCGAAAGATCTGGTTGAGAGCATGATGAAGCGCGCGGGCGTCAGCGAATGGACGGTACTGGGTACCGCCGCAGGCGCTGTACTGGAGCTGATGCCGTTCCAGCATCCTTTCCTGGATCACCACTCTCCGGTGGTGCTGGGCGAACACGTAACGCTGGATGCCGGTACCGGTGCGGTACATACCGCGCCAGGCCACGGCCCGGATGACTATGTGATCGGCCAGAAATATGGCATTGAAGCCGCTAACCCGGTTGGCCCGGATGGCGCATTCCTGCCGGGCACCTGGCCTGGTCTGGATGGCGTTAACGTCTTTAAGGCCAACGACATGATCGTTGAGCTGCTGCGTGAGAAAGGCGCACTGCTGCACGTTGAAAAACTCCATCACAGCTATCCACACTGCTGGCGCCACAAAACGCCAATCATCTTCCGTGCCACGCCGCAGTGGTTTATCAGCATGGATCAGAAAGGCCTGCGCGCGCAGTCGCTGAAAGAGATCGGTGCGGTGCAGTGGATTCCAGACTGGGGACAGGCGCGCATTGAGTCGATGGTCGCCAACCGTCCGGACTGGTGTATCTCGCGTCAGCGTACATGGGGCGTGCCGATGGCGCTGTTTGTGCACAAACAGACCGAGCAGCTGCACCCGGACACGCTTGAGCTGATGGAGAAAGTGGCTCAACGCGTTGAGCAGGATGGCATTCAGGCCTGGTGGGATCTCGATGCCCGCGAGCTGATGGGCGATGATGCCGATCACTACGATAAAGTGCCGGATACGCTGGACGTCTGGTTTGATTCCGGCTCCACCAGCTATTCCGTGGTCGATGCCCGTCCTGAGTTTGGCGGTCACACGCCGGATATGTACCTGGAAGGCTCCGATCAGCATCGCGGCTGGTTTATGTCATCGCTGATGATCTCAACCGCCATGAAAGGCAAAGCGCCGTATCGCCAGGTATTGACGCATGGCTTCACCGTGGATGGACAGGGGCGCAAAATGTCCAAGTCCATCGGCAACACCGTGAGCCCGCAGGATGTGATGAACAAGCTGGGCGGCGATATTCTGCGTCTGTGGGTCGCCTCAACCGATTATTCGGGCGAAATGGCGGTCTCTGATGAAATCCTGAAGCGTGCGGCGGACTCTTATCGTCGTATTCGCAACACCGCGCGTTTCCTGCTGGCTAACCTCAACGGGTTTAATCCGGAAACCGATCTGGTGAAGCCAGAAGAGATGGTAGTGGTGGATCGCTGGGCGGTAGGACGTGCGCAGGCGGCGCAGGCAGATATCATCAACTCGTATGAAAACTACGATTTCCATGAGGTGATTCAGCGTCTGATGCAGTTCTGCTCCATTGAAATGGGCTCGTTCTATCTTGATGTGATCAAGGACCGTCAGTACACCGCCAAGAGCGATGGTCTGGCGCGTCGCAGCTGTCAAACCGCGCTATGGTATATCGCCGAGGCGCTGGTGCGCTGGATGGCACCGGTAATGTCTTTCACCGCCGATGAAATCTGGAATGCTCTGCCGGGCAAACGTGCGAAATACGTGTTCACTGAAGAGTGGTTCGATGGTCTGTTTGGCATGACCGCCGATGAATCAATGAACGATGCTTATTGGGCGGACCTGCTAAAGGTGCGCGGCGAAGTGAATAAAATCATTGAGCAGGCGCGCGCAGAAAAACGCATTGGTGGGGCACTGGAAGCCAGCGTAACGCTGTATGCCGATGCCGATCTGGCCGCTAAGCTGATGGCGCTCGGCGATGAGCTACGCTTTGTACTGTTGACCTCAGGTGCGCAGGTGGCGGATTACGCGCTGGCCACCGACGAGGCGCAACAAAGTGAACTGCTGAAAGGGCTGAAAATCGCGCTGCATAAAGCAGAAGGCGAGAAGTGCCCGCGCTGCTGGCATTACGCCACCGACATTGGCCAGAACGCTGACCATCCTGATATCTGTGGCCGCTGTGTGACGAACGTCGCTGGCGCCGGTGAAGAGCGTAAATTTGCCTGATGACCAGACCAATTTTATCGACAGGGCTACGCTGGTTGTGGCTGGTAGTGGTGCTGATTGCGGTGGATTTTGCCAGTAAGCAGTGGGTGATGAGCAACATGTTGCTGCATCAAACGCTGTCCATCATGCCTTCCCTGAATCTGTTCTATGCGCACAACTATGGCGCGGCGTTCAGTTTCCTGGCCGATAAAGGTGGCTGGCAACGCTGGTTTTTTGCCGCCATTGCGATTGCTATCGCCGTGGCTTTGCTGGTGATGATGTATCGCACGCCAGCCAGCAAAAAACTCAATAACATCGCCTATGCGCTGATCATTGGCGGCGCACTGGGCAACCTGTTTGACCGAACCTGGCACGGTTTTGTGGTTGATATGATCGATTTTTATGTCGGCAACTGGCACTTTGCCACGTTTAACATTGCCGACTGCGGCATCTGCGTAGGCGCCGTGCTGATCGTGCTTGAGGGCTTTTTATCGCCCGCGGGCAAACAGGCGAAGCATAAAGGTAAAGCATGACAGAGCTTGTGCAGCACGACAGCGCCATTCTGGTGCATTTTGTTCTTAAACTGGAAGACGGTTCTACCGCTGAGTCGACGCGCGCCAACGGCAAACCGGCGCTGTTTCGCCTTGGCGACGGCAGCCTGTCGGCGGGCCTTGAAGCGGAACTTATTGGGCTGAAAGCGGGCGACAAGCACGCGTTCACCCTGACGCCAGAGAATGCATTTGGCATCGCCAGCCCGGATATGATTCAGTACTTCTCCCGCCGCGATTTTGTGCAGGCAGGCGAGCCAGAAATCGGTGCAATTATGTTGTTCACCGGCATGGACGGCAGCGAAATGCCAGGCGTGATACGAGAAATTTCCGGCGATTCGATCACCGTGGATTTTAACCATCCTTTAGCCGGGCAAAGTATCCATTTTGATATCGATGTGCTGGAGATAGATCCGGTACTGGAGACGAATCATGCAAATCCTGTTGGCTAACCCACGCGGATTTTGTGCTGGCGTAGATCGTGCCATCAGCATCGTTGAGCGGGCGCTGGAAATGTACGGCGCGCCAATCTATGTGCGTCACGAAGTGGTGCATAACCGTTATGTGGTGAATAGCCTGCGTGAGCGCGGCGCCATCTTTATTGAAGAGATCAGCGAAGTACCGGACGGTGCAATTCTGATTTTTTCTGCTCACGGCGTCTCTCAGGCGGTACGTGCGGAAGCGAAAGCGCGTGCGCTGACCATGTTGTTCGATGCGACTTGTCCACTGGTGACCAAAGTGCATATGGAAGTGGCGCGAGCCAGCCGCAAAGGCACCGAAGCGATTCTGATCGGCCATGCAGGCCATCCGGAAGTGCAGGGCACCATGGGACAGTACAGCAATGACAACGGCGGGATGTATCTGGTGGAAGCGCCGGAAGATGTCTTTAAGCTGCAGGTAAAAGATGAGAACAACCTGTGCTTTATGACGCAAACCACGCTCTCTGTGGATGACACCTCCGATATCATCGATGCGTTGCGTGAGCGCTTTCCAAAAATTGTTGGCCCGCGTAAAGATGATATTTGTTATGCCACCACCAACCGTCAGGAAGCGGTGCGTTCGTTGGCCGAAGAGGCCGAGGTGGTGCTGGTGGTAGGATCGAAAAATTCCTCCAACTCGAATCGCCTTGCCGAACTGGCACAGCGTGCGGGCAAACTGGCACGCCTGATCGATTCTGCCGATGACATTCAGGAAGCCTGGCTGAAAGATGTCACCTGCGTTGGCGTGACGGCCGGTGCGTCAGCACCTGATATTCTGGTGCAGCAGGTGATTCAGCGTTTACGCGAACTGGGCGGCGTCGACGTTACCGAGCTGAGCGGTCGCGAAGAGAACATCGTGTTTGAAGTGCCTAAAGAGCTGCGGGTGGATGTCCGCCAGCTCTGACGTTGAAGATCTCACCTAAAATGGCGCACAGGATGCGCCATTTTTTATGCCTGCTGCCCGCGCACGTTGTTCCCTTCGCTGAACCGCTTTCTGCACATTAGCGCCACTGGCCAGGCGTGCCGCAACATAATTTGTTTTACTGATAATGGTGTGCCGCTGGCATAAAATTCTTATTATCGATGTTTGTTGTGGCGCAGCTGTGAACAGCTGGTTAACCTGTTCAGGCTTTACATGCATAAAAATTTATCAGGAATGAATGGTTATGAATAATATCCGCATCGCTGTGGTCGGCGCACCGGGACGTATGGGGCGCATTTTAATTCAGGCAGCGATTGAGGCTGAAGGTGTCATGCTGGGCGCGGCAATTGCGCGTAAAGGATCGTCGCTGGTGGGTTGTGATGCCGGTGAACTGGCCGCTAGCGGCAAAACGGGCGTGGCGATAAGCGACAATCTTGACGCTGTGGTGGATGATTTCGATGTGCTGATCGACTTTACCCGTCCGGAAGGCACGCTGGAATATCTGGCTTTTTGTCGCCAGCATCGTAAAGCGATGGTGATAGGCACCACCGGCTTTGATGATGCGGGTAAAGCGGCAATCCAGGCCGCCGCGGCGGATATCGCTATTGTCTTTGCGGCTAACTTTAGCGTCGGCGTTAATCTGGTATTGATGCTGCTGGAGAAAACCGCAAAAGTGATGGGCGACTATGCCGACATTGAAATTATCGAAGCGCATCACCGTCACAAAGTGGATGCGCCTTCGGGCACCGCACTGGCGATGGGCGAAGCCATTGCCGATGCGATGCACTGGGATCTTAATGCACATGCAGTCTATGCGCGCGAAGGCCATACCGGTGAACGCGCGCCGCAGACCATCGGCTTCGCTACCGTGCGAGCAGGTGACATTGTGGGTGAGCACACTGCGATGTTTGCCGACGTTGGCGAGCGGGTTGAAATTACGCATAAGGCGACCAGCCGCATGACTTTTGCCAAAGGCGCGGTACGTGCTGCCTCATGGCTTAAGAGCCATGAAAGTGGGCTTTATGATATGCGCGACGTGCTGAATTTAGCGGATTTATGATGTGTGGTGAGCCATGTGATGTGGTTATTTCGATCGTAACTTTTTGATTGAAAGGGCAATATGTTATTGCCCTTTATTTTTATCTTTAAAACAGGGGTTACGATATTAATTTGTCGTTTAGCTGTTATTAATTACAGTTTATCTCTGTTATCGAAGGCGAAAAAGCCTGTTTTTGACCAATTGGTCCACTTTTAATGCTCTTGCAGCCCTGTTTAATGGCAAGTGTGCTCCGCAACCGTTTATCCCGCGCCGTTATCTCTCTATTTTACAGTTAATTCCTGGTTATTCAGCTGAAGACGTCAAAACAAGGTAAAAAAGTCGTTTCAGGCTGGACATCTGACAGCACGATCATTAGAATGCGCGCAATTTGCCAAAATTCGAACAGTTAGTCGGTTTTAGCATTGATTCGTGCCCATGTTATGAATTAATATGCATATATAATGACTGTTTATTCCCTGGAGGATGTTTTGATTAAGTCAGCACTTTTGGTTCTGGAAGACGGAACCCAATTCCACGGTCGGGCCATCGGGGCAACGGGGTCGGCAGTGGGGGAAGTTGTTTTCAACACTTCAATGACCGGTTATCAAGAAATCCTTACTGATCCTTCCTATTCCCGCCAAATCGTCACTCTCACTTATCCCCATATCGGTAATGTCGGCACCAATGCCGCCGACGAAGAATCCACTCAGGTACATGCGCAAGGTTTGGTGATTCGTGACCTGCCGCTGATGGCCAGCAATTACCGTAGTGAAGAAGGGCTATCTGAGTATCTGTGCCGCCTTAACATTGTCGGCATTGCTGATATCGACACGCGCAAGCTGACACGTCTGCTACGTGAAAAAGGCGCACAGAACGGCTGCATTATTGCGGGCGACAATCCGGATGCAGCGTTGGCGCTGCAAAAGGCGCAGGCGTTTCCTGGCCTGAAGGGGATGGATCTGGCGAAAGAAGTCACTATTAAAGAAGCGTACCGCTGGACCCAGGGCAGCTGGACGCTGGAAGGCGATCTGCCCGAGCAAAAGGCCGATGCCGACCTGCCTTATCACGTGGTGGCGTATGACTACGGCGTCAAGCGCAACATCCTGCGTATGCTGGTAGATCGCGGCTGCCGTTTAACGGTAGTGCCTGCACAGACCTCAGCAGCAGAGGTGCTGAAACTCAATCCGGACGGCATTTTCCTTTCCAACGGCCCTGGCGATCCAGAGCCGTGTGATTACGCCATTGAGGCTATTAAAGCGTTCCTGGAAACGGACGTTCCGGTGTTTGGTATCTGCCTTGGACATCAGCTGCTGGCTCTGGCCAGCGGCGCCACCACCATCAAAATGAAGCTTGGCCATCATGGCGGCAACCATCCGGTAAAAGATCACGATAACAATACCGTGATGATCACCGCACAGAACCACGGCTTTGCGGTAAATGAGCAGACGCTGCCTGCAAACCTGCGTATCACGCACACGTCGCTGTTTGACCACACGGTGCAGGGCATTCACCGCACCGACAAACCTGCCTTTAGCTTCCAGGGACACCCTGAAGCGAGCCCAGGGCCGGGCGATGCCGCGCCGCTGTTTGACCACTTTATTGAATTGATTGAAGCCTACCGTTCTAAAGCGACGTTATCAGGAGCTAAATAATGCCAAAACGCACAGACATAAAATCGATCCTGATTCTTGGCGCTGGCCCAATCGTTATTGGTCAGGCATGTGAATTTGACTACTCGGGCGCGCAGGCGTGTAAAGCGCTGCGGGAAGAGGGGTATCGCGTTATTTTGGTGAACTCAAATCCGGCCACCATCATGACCGATCCGGAAATGGCGGATGCCACCTATATTGAGCCGATTCACTGGGAAGTCGTTCGCAAGATTATTGAAAAAGAGCGCCCGGATGCGGTGCTGCCAACCATGGGCGGCCAGACGGCGCTGAACTGTGCGCTGGAACTGGAACGTCAGGGCGTGCTGGAGGAGTTTGGCGTCACCATGATCGGCGCCACCGCCGATGCGATTGATAAAGCAGAAGATCGCCAGCGCTTTGATAAGGCGATGAAGAGCATTGGCCTCGACACCGCTCGCTCCGGTATCGCACACAACATGGATGAAGCGCTGAAAGTGGCTGAAGATGTCGGCTTTCCCTGCATCATCCGTCCTTCGTTTACCATGGGCGGCACCGGCGGCGGTATTGCTTACAATCGCGAAGAGTTTGAAGAGATCTGTGAACGCGGTCTGGATCTCTCGCCAACCAATGAGCTGCTGATTGATGAGTCGCTGATTGGCTGGAAAGAGTATGAAATGGAAGTGGTGCGCGACAAAAATGATAACTGCATCATTGTCTGCTCCATCGAAAACTTCGACGCCATGGGCATTCATACCGGTGACTCGATTACCGTGGCACCGGCGCAGACGCTGACCGACAAAGAATATCAAATCATGCGTAACGCCTCGATGGCGGTACTGCGTGAAATCGGCGTAGAGACCGGCGGCTCGAATGTGCAGTTCTCGGTCAATCCGGAAAATGGCCGTTTGATCATCATCGAGATGAACCCGCGCGTATCGCGCTCTTCCGCGCTGGCGTCCAAAGCCACCGGCTTCCCGATTGCCAAAGTTGCCGCCAAGCTGGCGGTAGGCTATACGCTGGATGAGCTGATGAACGATATCACCGGCGGCCGTACGCCCGCCTCGTTCGAGCCTTCTATCGACTACGTGGTCACGAAAATTCCACGTTTTAACTTTGAAAAATTTGCCGGTGCCAACGATCGCCTGACCACGCAGATGAAGTCGGTGGGTGAAGTGATGGCCATCGGTCGCACGTTTCAGGAGTCGATGCAGAAAGCGCTGCGCGGCCTGGAAGTCGGTGCACACGGCTTCGATCCGGTGGTCAACCTTGCCGATCCGGAAGCGATGACGCGCATTCGCCGTGAACTGAAAGATGCTGGCGCCGAGCGTATCTGGTACGTTGGCGACGCGTTCCGTGCAGGAATGTCGTTAGATGCCATCTTTAACCTGACCAACATCGACCGCTGGTTCCTGGTGCAGATTGAAGAGCTGATTCAGCTGGAAGCTCAGGTGGCACAGCAGGGCGTAAACGGCCTGACCGCCGATTTCCTGCGGGCGCTGAAGCGCAAGGGCTTTGCAGACGTTCGTCTGGCGAAACTGGCAGGCGTTTCAGAGTTCGAAATCCGCAAGCTGCGTGAGAAATATGCGCTGCACCCGGTCTACAAACGTGTTGATACCTGTGCCGCCGAGTTCTCTACCGACACCGCCTACATGTACTCAACCTATGAAGAAGAGTGCGAAGCCAATCCGAATCAGGATCGTGAAAAAATCATGGTGCTGGGCGGCGGTCCTAACCGTATCGGCCAGGGCATTGAGTTTGACTACTGCTGCGTACACGCCTCGCTGGCGCTGCGTGAAGATGGCTATGAAACCATCATGGTCAACTGTAATCCAGAGACCGTCTCCACCGATTACGACACCTCAGATCGTCTCTATTTCGAGCCGGTGACGCTGGAAGATGTGCTGGAAATTGCCCGCATCGAAAAGCCGAAAGGTGTGATTGTTCAGTATGGCGGTCAGACGCCGCTGAAGCTGGCGCGCGCGCTGGAAGCCGCAGGCGTACCGATTATCGGTACCAGCCCGGATGCTATTGACCGTGCGGAAGATCGTGAGCGCTTCCAGCAGGCGGTGGATCGCCTGCAGCTGAAGCAGCCTGCAAACGCCACGGTTACCGCGCTGGAACATGCGGTAGAGAAGGCAGCAGAAATCGGTTATCCGCTGGTGGTACGTCCTTCCTATGTTCTGGGCGGCCGCGCGATGGAAATCGTTTATGACGAAGTCGACCTGAAGCGTTATTTCCAGACGGCGGTATCGGTGTCCAACGATGCGCCAGTGCTGCTCGACCGTTTCCTCGATGATGCGGTTGAAGTGGATGTTGATGCTATCTGCGATGGCGAGCGCGTGCTGATTGGCGGCATCATGGAACACATTGAGCAGGCGGGCGTGCACTCCGGTGACTCTGCCTGTTCGCTGCCCGCTTACACTCTGAATAAAGAGATTCAGGACGTAATGCGTCAGCAGGTGGAAAAACTGGCCTTCGAATTAGGTGTCCGTGGCCTGATGAACGTGCAGTTTGCCGTCAAAGATAATGAGGTTTACCTGATTGAGGTCAACCCGCGTGCCGCGCGTACCGTGCCTTTCGTATCGAAAGCGACCGGCGTGCCGCTGGCTAAAGTCGCCGCGCGCGTGATGGCCGGCAAAACGCTGGCCGAGCAGGGCGTAACCGAAGAGGTGATCCCACCTTATTACTCGGTAAAAGAAGTGGTGCTGCCGTTCAACAAATTCCCTGGCGTCGACCCGATTCTTGGCCCGGAAATGCGTTCAACCGGTGAAGTAATGGGCGTTGGCCGTACCTTTGCGGAAGCCTTTGCCAAAGCGATGCTCGGTGCACAGTCCACCATGAAAAAATCGGGCCGCGCGCTGCTGTCGGTGCGCGAAGGTGACAAGAAGCGCATTGTCGATCTGGCCATCAAGCTGCAGAAGTTTGGCTTTGAGCTGGATGCCACGCATGGCACCGCAGTGGTGCTGGGCGAAGCCGGAATTAATCCACGCCTGGTAAATAAAGTGCATGAAGGCCGACCGCATATTCAGGATCGCCTGAAGAATGGTGAATATGCCTATATTGTCAACACCACCGAAGGGCGTCAGGCGATTGAAGACTCGAAGGTCATTCGTCGCAGCGCGTTGCAGTACAAGGTGCATTATGACACCACGCTGAATGGCAGCTTCGCCACCACCATGGCGCTAAACGCTGACCCAACGGAAAAAGTGACCTCGGTGCAAGAGATGCATGCCATGATCAAAGGCTGATGGCTGAAACGCTATCAAGCGGCTCCTTCGGGAGCCGTTTTTGTTTCTGCTTTTTATTGCGGCGTGCTTTATCGGTTCAGCGCGCAGCGATAATACAGAATGACCGGATCAGGCTGCCGGGATCTGTTGTGCTTTGCTTTATCAGCAGGCCACGCGCGCATCGACTCTCGGCTTTGCTGGTGAAAAACGCTGCGCAATAAGAAATCGCTGGTAGCAACAGGGCTTTATACGAATTGCGCTTTATGCCTATCGACGAAAGTTTCACCCTTACGTATGATGGCGCCAATTTTTCCACTGAGTCTTTTAACATGATTAGTTTAATCGCCGCATTGGCCGCCGACCGTGTGATTGGTATGGAAAACGCCATGCCGTGGAACCTGCCCGCTGATTTAGCCTGGTTCAAACGCAATACGCTGAACAAACCGGTGATCATGGGACGCCTGACCTGGGAATCCATTGGTCGCCCGCTGCCGGGCCGCCTGAATATCGTGGTGAGCAGCCAGCCCGGTCACGCTGAAGGCGTCACCTGGGTCAGCTCGCTGGACGAGGCGATCGCCGCCGCTGGCGAGGCTGAAGAGATCATGATCATTGGCGGCGGACGCATTTATGAGCAGATGCTGCCGAAAGCCGATCGTCTTTATCTGACCCATATTGATGCGGAAATTGTCGGTGATACGCAATTCCCGGATTATGAGCCGGATGAATGGCACTCCACCTTCAGTGAATTTCATGATGCGGATGCGCAGAATTCTCACAGCTACTGTTTTGAGATCCTCGAGCGCCGTCGTTAATTTTCACATTTTGTAGTATCTCTACATGCTTTTAACATTTCTGTCATAATCCGCCGTTAGCATTGCTTCCATTCAGCACTCCCCAATCAGGAAGCAATGCACGATGACCGATAAAATCCCCCACCTTGATGCCGAACGCCTGCGCAATCCCAAACGCCGTCAGCTGTTAGCCGCCACCGGCGCCGTTGGCCTGACCGGTTTTCTTTCTGGCGCCACCTTGTCGGGTAGCGCGCAGGCTGCTGATGTTAGCGGCGCACCGCAAAACAGCAAGCTGCTGGGCTTTACCGGGATCCCTGCCTCAACCGCCGATGCAATGGTGGTAGCCAAAGGCTATCGCGCTGAAGTGCTGATTTCCTGGGGTGAACCGCTGGTGGATGGCGCACCGGCGTTTGATCCAGAGGGTAAAAACAGCGCAGCCGATCAGGAAAAACAGTTTGGCGATAATAACGATGGCATGAGCTTTTTTCCGATCGACGAACATCGCGGCCTGTTGGCGATCAACAATGAATATGTCAATGAGCAGTACCTGTTCGCTCACGGCGGCAAAAAGGCCACCAGCCTTGAGGACGTGCGTAAATCACAGGCGGCCCACGGCGTTTCAGTTGTAGAGATTGCACGCCAGGCTGACAATCGCTGGCAGGTTGTGCGTCCATCCCGCTATAACCGCCGCATTACCGCCAATACCGAGATGCGTTTCTCCGGTCCGGCAGCGGGCGACAAGGCGTTGCAGACCGCTGCCGATCCCGCAGGCATGAAGGTATTTGGCACCTTTGGCAACTGCGCTAACGGCAAGACGCCGTGGGGCACTTATCTGACCTGCGAAGAGAACTACGACACCTACTTCGGTACCAAACAGGCAGACTTCAAGATTACGCCGCAGCAAAAACGCTACACCCTTGAGCCCAACGAGCCGGAACGCAACTGGTCCGATTTTGATGAGCGCTTTGACGTTGCCAAAAATCCCAATGAGTTTAATCGCCACGGCTGGATCGTCGAGATCGATCCGATGGATCCGCATTCTGTGCCGGTGAAGCGCACCGCATTAGGCCGCTTCAAACATGAAAACGCAGCGGTCACCGTGGCTAAAAGCGGTGAGCTGGTTGTGTACATGGGCGATGACGAACGCGGCGAATATATCTATAAATTCGTGTCGCACGGTAAGGTCGATAACGCTAACCCCGCCGCCAACAAAACCTTGCTGGATGAAGGCACGCTCTATGTCGCGGAGTTTGTCGGTGACCACAGCGGCACGCCACTGAAAGGCACCGGCCGCTGGCTGCCGCTGGTGCACGGTCAGCAGGGTTTGACCGCAGAGAATGGCTTTGCCAGCCAGGCAGATGTATTAATCAACGCCCGTGCCGCCGCCGATCGGGTCAATGCAACCCGTATGGATCGTCCGGAGTGGATCGCAGTGAATCCACACGATGGTCGCGCTTATTGCACACTGACCAACAACAGCAAACGCGGTGATGAAGGCATGCCAGTCAATGCCGCTAATCCACGGCCAAAAAACATCTACGGCCAGATTATTCGCTGGGATGAAAAAGGCGATGCCACGGCGAAAGCCTTTAGCTGGGATATTTTTGCGCTCTGTGGCAATCCGATTGCGCATCCGGAGGGTATTTATCGCGGTACACCCAATATCACCGCTGAAAATACCTTCAACAGCCCGGATGGCCTCGGCTTTGACCGTGATGGTCGCCTGTGGATTCTGACCGACGGTAAATACAGCAATAAAGGGGATTTTGAGGGGCAGGGCAACAATCAGATGCTCACCGGCGATCCGCAGACCGGTGAGATTCGACGCTTTATGGTGGGACCAAAATCCTGCGAGCTGACCGGCATCGCCTTTACGCCAGACTACAAAACGCTGTTTGTTAACGTGCAGCATCCGGGTGAAGAGGGCGATTCACATTTCCCGAATGACAGTCCGCGTCCGCGCTCGTCGGTGATTATGGTAACGCGTGAAGATGGCGGCGTAATCGGCGCGTGAAGCAAAAAGAATGCGCCCAGGCGCATTCTTTTGTTTATTCGTCCAGCGGCCGTTCGCGGTTGGACGGCTGCGCAAACCAGCTCTGATCGTCCCAGCGTAACATCGTCAGCACGCCGCCCCAACAGCAGCCGGTATCAAGGCCAATCACGCCCGGTGGCGTCCCTTTGCCTTCCAGTGAAGCCCAGTGGCCAAAGACAATGGTATAGTCGCGTGCGACCGGCCCTTCAATGGCGAACCATGGCTTCAGCGGCGGTGGTGCGGATTCCGGCGTCTCTTTACTGATCATATCCAGCTGGCCGTTTGGAAAGCAGTAACGCATGCGTGTGAGTGCGTTGGTGCTGAAACGTAACCGTGACAAACCGGTGAGTTCTGGCGTCCAGTTATTCGGCATATCGCCATACATCGCATCAAGAAACAGCGGGTAGCTGTCGCTCGACAGCACTGCTTCCACTTCACGCGCGCAGACTTTAGCCGTTTCCAGATCCCACTGCGGTGTAATACCGGCATGGGCCATCACCAGCTTTTTCTCTTCGTCTACCTGCAGCAATGGCTGGCGACGTAGCCAGTTGATCAGCTCATCGGCATCCTCTGCTTCCAGCAGCGGCGTCAGGCGATCCTTGGGTTTATTGCGGCTGATACCAGCGTAGACCGCCAGCAGATGCAGATCGTGATTACCAAGCACCAGCCTCACGGCATCGCCCAGGGAACGCACATAGCGTAGCACCTCCAGCGAGCCCGGGCCGCGAGCGACCAGATCGCCGGTCAGCCACAACGTATCCTGAGTGGGATCAAAAGCCACCTGGGCCAGCAGCGACTGCAGTTCATCGTAGCAACCATGAACGTCGCCAATAAGATAGGTACTCATTAATGTCTACCTGAGGAATAAACCCTCGCGCGAAGCGGTTCCGCGCGAGGGTTGTCAATGGACATGCGAGGGCACGGCGAGGCGAAAAACAGGGATCTCCACCTGAAAGCTTTCGCCTTCATTGTCGACCATGACGTAATGGCCCTGCATAGTACCGAGCGGCGTTTCCAGCACGGCGCCGCTGGTGTACTGGAACTCGTCGCCGGGTTCAATGTACGGCTGCTCGCCAACCACGCCTTCACCTTCAACTTCGGACGCTTCGCCATTGCCGTTGGTGATCAGCCAGTAGCGGCCGATCAGCTGAACCGTATTACGCCCCAGATTGCGCACGGTGATGGTATAGGCAAAAACATAACGCTCATCTTCAGGCGAAGAGTGAGTTGCAATGTAAACGCTTTGTACCTGAACACAAACCCGGGGCGAATCGTTCATGATTTAGCTCTCTTGCGGCTGCTCTGGATGCGTACTTAACCAGTTAGCCAGCTGACAATATTGCGCAACGGAAATATTCTCCGCACGCAGCGTGGCATCAATGCCCATCTCTGCCAGCACTTCAGCGCTGAACAGGTGACCCAAACTGTTGCGTAAGGTTTTACGACGTTTACCGAACGCTTCTGTGGTGATGCGGCTCAATACGCGCACATCACTTACTGACGGACGTTGATCGCTAGTGTGAGGCACCAGGCGTACCACCGCCGAATCCACTTTCGGTGCCGGCGTAAAGGACTCTGGCGGCACTTCCAGTACCGGGATCACGTTGCAATAATATTGCGCCATCACCGTGAGTCGACCATAGGCTTTGCTGCCCGGTCCGGCAACCAGTCGGTTAACCACCTCTTTCTGCAGCATAAAGTGCATATCTTTGATCGCATCAGTATAGCTGAAAAGATGGAACATCAACGGCGTCGAGATGTTGTAGGGCAGGTTACCAAACACGCGCAACGGCTGACCGCGCTCGGCGGCCAGCTCGGCAAAGTTGAACGTCATGGCATCCTGCTGATAAATGGTCAGCTTTGGACCGAGGAACGGATGAGTTTGTAGCCGTGCGGCTAAATCCCGATCCAGTTCAATCACCGTCAGGGCATCAAGGCGTTCGGCGACCGGCTCGGTTAAGGCACCCAGACCCGGGCCGATTTCAATCAGCGCCTCATGCTTCTGAGGATGAATGGCGGAGACGATGCTGTCGATGATGTAGGAATCGTTCAGGAAGTTCTGTCCAAAACGTTTGCGGGCGAAGTGGCCCTGGTGGACGCGATTATTCATTACTGCTCTTAATCATGGTGATGGCGAGGTTAAGCGCCGTAATAAAGCTGCCCGCATCTGCTGTGCCACGGCCCGCCAGTTCCAGCGCGGTGCCGTGATCGACAGAAGTACGGATAAATGGCAGGCCAAGCGTGATGTTCACGGCGCGGCCAAAGCCCTGATATTTCAGCACCGGCAAACCCTGGTCGTGATACATCGCCAGAACCGCATCGGCATGCTGTAAATATTTTTGCTGGAACAGCGTATCGGCCGGTAACGGGCCGGTCAGCTGTATGCCCTGCGCACGTAATTCATCGAGCGCAGGCGTAATAACGTCAATCTCTTCCCGACCCATATGTCCGCCTTCTCCGGCATGAGGATTCAAACCACAGACAAAAATATGGGGGCGGGCAATAGCAAATTTCTGCTGCAAATCCTGATGCAAAATCGAGATGACTTCATGCAGGCTGTCACGCGTAATGGTGGCTGAGACATCCTTGAGCGGCAGGTGCGTGGTTGCCAGAGCAACGCGCAGTTCTTCGGTTGCCAGCATCATCACGACCCGTTCGCAACCGGCACGCTCGGCAAAAAATTCAGTATGACCAGTAAAAGCGATGCCGCCGTCATTGATGACGCCTTTGTGCACTGGACCGGTAATCAGCGCGGCAAATTCGCCGGCCAGACAGCCATCACAGGCGCGAGTCAGCGTCTCCAACACGTAAGCACCGTTGGCGACATCAAGATGGCCAGGCTGCACCTGTTGCGGCGCATTAATGGCCAGCAGCGTTAAGGTGCCAGCACGTTGCGGCGTCGCCGGACTGGCTGACTGATACGGCAGTAATTCCAGCGGCAGACCGAGCATGGCGGCGCGGTTGAGCAGGAGATCGGCATCGGCGCAGATGACCAGCTCAACCGGCCAGTCGCGCTGAGCCAGCGCGACACAGAGATCGGGACCAATCCCGGCAGGCTCGCCGGGAGTGATCACCACACGGTGGTTATTGAGCATTGTTGTCCAAAATTTTCACGTAGGCACTGGCGCGTTGTTCCTGCATCCAGGTTTGTGCTTCTTCGGCAAACTTGCGGTTAAACAACAGGCGGTAAGCGCGCTCTTTCTGTGCCGCATCGGTTTTATCAACCTGACGGGTATCCATCAACTGAATCAAATGCCAGCCGAAAGAGGAGTGCACCGGCGCGCTGATCTGGCCTTTCTGCAAGCGCAGTAACGCGTCGCGGAAAGCAGGATCGAACACTTCAGGCGAGGTCCAGCCTAAATCACCGCCCTGATTAGCTGAGCCAGGATCGTCAGAGAAGTTTTTCGCGGCCTGAACAAAGCTGGTCTTGCCGCTTTTAATATCAGCAGCAATTTCTTCGATCTTCGCACGCGCCTGGGCATCGGTCATGATCGGTGACGGCTTCAGTAAAATATGACGCGCGTGCACTTCGGTCACGGAGATGTTTTTGCTCTCGCCACGCAGATCGTTGACCTTCAGGATATGGAAGCCAACGCCGGAACGAATCGGGCCGACGATGTCGCCTTTTTTCGCTGAGCTAACAGCCTGCGCAAAAATGGTTGGCAGCTCTTCAATTTTGCCCCAGCCCATATTGCCGCCTTTCAACGCCTGTGGATCGGCTGAGTAAGTGACCGCCAGCTTGCCAAAATCGGCTCCGCCCTTGATCTCACCAACTAGCTGCTTCGCCAGCGCTTCCTGATCGTCAACCTGCTGTTGCGTCGGGTTTTCCGACAGCGGCAGCAGAATGTGGCTCAGGTTCAGCTCGGTACCCTGACTGTTCTGTGCGGCAACCTGCTTAGCCAGCGTGTCCACTTCCTGCGGCAGAATGGTGACACGACGACGCACTTCGTTGTTACGCACTTCGGCAATCTGCATTTCTTTACGGATCTGGGCACGATAGGTTTGGTAGTTCGCACCATCGTAAGCCAGGCGGCTACGCAGCTGATCCAGCGACATGCGGTTTTGTGCCGCAATGTTTTGAATCGCCTGATCGAGCTGTTCGTCGGTAACCTGCACGCCCATTTTTTGCCCCATCTGCAGGATAATATTATCCATGATCTGGCGCTCCAGAATCTGATGACGCAGCGTGCGATCGTCAGGTAACTGTTGTCCTGCCTGCTGTGCCTGAGCTTTCACCGATTGCATCATGCCATCGACATCGCTTTCCAGCACCACACCGTTGTTTACTACAGCGGCAACTTTATCAACCATTTGCGGGGCTGCGAACGCGGTGTTAGCCGTCAGTGCCACACCAAGAATCAGCATTCTCCAGTTCTTCATACTTTTTCCATTCTTTTTTCCGCACAGCGGGATTGCATGTCAAATATCACAACATCAGAAAGCGCGCTGGTAAGGCAAGATTCCCTGACGCAGCATCTGGTTGGTGCCCAGTCCATAGTTGGAACTCAGACCACGTAACTCAATGTTGAACGAGATTTGGTTGTCATATTTACTGTTGTTGTTTTCCCAACCGTTAATTTTGCGCTCGTATCCCAGGCGGATCGCGTAACAGCATGAGCTGTACTGCAAGCCAACCAGCTGATCGGCCGGTTTAGATGCCTTGGTATCGTAGTAATAGGCACCGACAACGGACCAGGCATCAGCAATTGGCCAGCTGGCGGTTGCGCCTACCTGCGAAATGCCATCTTTGTAAATCGGGTTAGACGAAATATCCTGATCTAATGCCGTGGCCACATAGTCCGGGCTGCTGTAGCGATAGCTCAGCTGCATCATACGATCGGCATCACGGCGATATTCCAGAATCGCATTACCCTGAGAGACATTATCGAGGCGCGTATCGTACTGAATCCCGCCACGCACGCCCCAACGATCGCTAATTTTCCAGTATGAATCACCTGCCCACACCAAGCTGCCGGTATCATCTTCCTTGCTAATCTGGTTTAAACCAGTGCGGGAAGGGGTAAACGAGTAGATTTGACCTACAGAAACGTTAAAACGTTCAACCAGATCGTTATCATAAATTCGCGAGGTGATGCCGGTCGCGACATCGTTCGCCGAAGCGATGCGATCCAGGCCGCTGTAAGTGCGATCGCGGAACAGACCGGTGTAGTCAGTTTGCAGCAGCGTCGAGTCAAACGACATGATGTTGCTTTGGTTGCGATAAGGGATATAGAGGTACTGCACACGCGGTTCCAGCGTCTGCGTATAACCTTCTGCCCAATCCATATCACGGTCAAACACCATGCGGCCGTCAACCTTGAACTGCGGCATGACGCGGTTTACCGACTCTTTCAGCTGATTATTACGATCGGTATCCACCGAGTTATTGTAAAACTCAACGCCATCCTGCTGATAATGGGTTGCCAGCAGCTTCGCTTCGGTATCCAGGCTTGCCCAGCCGTTTGACAGCGGCAGGTTGATCGTCGGCTCGACGTGTAAACGCGTGGCGTCCGGATAGCGTTCATTGACGTTGGTAAACTTCACCGCCTGTCCATAAATGCGCGTATCAAAAGGCCCAACGTCGTTCTGATAATAGTTGAGGTCCAGCTGCGGCTGCGCACGATAGATATTGTTATTACGGTTGATCGAGAAGACCTGGAAATCCTTACTCGACAGCGTCGCATCCCAGTTGGTGTCGGCATAACCGATACTGAACTTCTGCGTGGCGTAACCATCTGTCGACGTATAGTAAGTCGAGCTCAGGTCGTTGAAATAGTAAGGATCGCTGACCTTGGTGTAGTCGGCGTTAAAGCGCCAGTGCTGATCGTAAACCCCGGCATGACGCCAGTAGAACAGCCAGCGGTCAGAGTCGTCGTTCTGGGAAATATTACGGATCGCTTTATCTTTATCGTACTGCTTGTCAGAACCCAGATAGTCAAACTCAATCAGGCCTGCGCCCGCATCGGTCAGGTAGCGGAATTCGTTTTGCAGCTGCGTACCGCGACGGCTCATGTAGTGCGGCGTAATGGTCGCATCCGCCTGTGGCGCGATGTTCCAGTAATAGGGCAGCATGAACTCAAAACCGTTATTGCTGCCATATTTTGCATTAGGGATCAGAAAGCCGGAGCGTCGGCGATCGCCGATCGGTAACTGCAAATAAGGGCTGTAAAACACCGGCACCGCGCCGATTTTGAAGCGGGCATTCCAGATTTCTGCAACCTGTTCTTCACGATCCTGAATGATCTCAGAACCTACCACGCTCCAGCTGTTATAGCCGGGCAGGCAAGAGGTAAAGCTACCGTTTTCAAGAATGGTGTAGCGGTTTTCACCACGCTGCTTCATCTGATCGGCGACGCCGCGACCCTGGCGATCAACCATCTGATAGCTGCCGTTCCAGACATTGGTATCTTTGGTATTCAGATTTGACCAGGCTTTCGGACCTTTCAGGATGACCTGATTGTCGTCGTAGTGCACATTACCCAGCGCATCGATGGTGCGCGTTGGCGTAGTTTCGCCAGGCTGTTGGCGCTGGTGAAGCTGCATTTCGTCAGCCTGCAGTCGGCTGTTGCCCTGCTGTACATCAACGTTACCGGTGAATACCGCATCATCCGGATAGTTGCCTTTTACGGCATCTGAGTTGATGGTGACCGGCAGCTGATTGGTTTGCCCCTGAACCAGAGGACGGTTGTAACTGGGTACACCCAACATGCACTGCGACATCAAATCATCGGCGAGCGTCTGCTGGCTATACAAGGCTGCGCCAATCATAGTGGCCAGCAGGGTAGGTATACGTTTTTTCATACGCGGTATCGAGTATTCCGTGATAACTGGCATCATGCCGACAAACGGTCAGAGACTAACTTACTGCACTTCGTAGCGCCAGTGTTAATCCTGCTCTGCCCGCGTTGACGTTAGGCGGTGGAGTAAATGACAGGTATGATAATGCAATTTCGAGCCGTGAGCATGGCGAATTGAGGAGTTTATGCGCTACTGGGGAAAAGTAATCGGTTTGGTGTTGGGATTGATTTCTGGCGCAGGCTTTTGGGGTCTCGTTCTTGGCCTGATTTTCGGCCACGTAGTGGATAAAATTCGCAGCAAAAAGGGACAGGGCTATTTTGCCAATCAGCAGGCGCGACAAAATCTCTTTTTCCGCACCACCTTTCAGGTCATGGGCCATTTGACCAAGTCGAAAGGCCGGGTGACCGAAGCAGATATTCAGATCGCTTCTTTATTAATGGAACGTATGCAACTGCACGGCGCTGCACGCACCGCAGCGCAGCAGGCGTTTCGCGAAGGCAAGCAGGGCGATTATCCGCTACGCAACAAATTACGTGAATTGCGCAGCGCCTGTTTCGGCCGCTTCGATTTAATTCGTATGTTTCTGGAGATTCAGATTCAGGCTGCGTTCGCCGACGGCTCGCTGCATCCCAATGAACGGCAGGTGTTATACGTGATTGCTGAAGAGCTCGGCATCTCACGCACGCAGTTCGATCAATTTCTGCGCATGATGCAGGGCGGCCAGCAATTTGGTGGTGGTCAGCATTCGCAGAGCAGTTCTTCACACGGCGGTCACTTTCAGCAGCGCGGCCCTACGCTTGAAGATGCGTGCAGCGTGCTTGGCGTGAAGCCTGGCGATGACGCCATTACCATCAAGCGCGCCTATCGCAAGCAGATGAGCGAGCATCATCCTGACAAACTGGTGGCCAAAGGCCTGCCGCCGGAAATGATGGAGATGGCCAAGCAAAAAGCGCAGGAGATACAGGCGGCCTATGATCTTATCCGCCGTGAAAAAGGGTTGAAGTAATCGGGCTATCTTGCCTGCCATTTTCTCCACGGGCAGTGCGCGCAATCCTCACGTACTTCAGTACGCGACGGTTGCTGTGCGCTGACCGCAAATAAACCGCCTGCGCCAATAACCTCTCCAGTCCCGCAACATTCAATACCCTTTACAATCGTTCTTCCAGGCGCTTCTTATTCACGTTGTTGACGTTGACCGTTTGATATTTAAAAGCATCAAAACCGCCTGCAAGTCACAATCCAAATCCCGTTAAAACTCCGCGGGCTGCCGAAACGTCATCGGCGTGCCATATTGAGGATGGGTAATCGTCAGCATCTCCGCATGCAGCAGCAGACGAGCCGCCATCGCTTTGGCTTCATCGTGGGCATAAAAGCCGTCGCCTAAAATAGGATGGCCCAGCGCCAGCATATGCACGCGCAGCTGATGAGAGCGGCCGGTGATCGGCGTAAGCTGCACGCTGGCGCTGTTGTCATCACGGTATTCCAGCACCTCATATTCCGTTTGCGCCGCTTTACCGGTTTCAAAACAGACTTTCTGTTTTGGCCGATTTGGCCAGTCGCAAATCAGCGGCAGATCGATCACGCCTTTCTCTGCGGCAGGATGTCCCCAGACGCGCGCCTGATAACGCTTGGCGGGTTCACGCTCACGAAACTGCCGCTTCAGCTCACGCTCGGCGGCTTTGGTCAGCGCCACGATAATCACGCCGCTGGTCGCCATATCGAGGCGATGCACCGATTCAGCCGCAGGATAATCGCGCTGAATGCGCGTCATAACGCTATCTTTGTGCTCGGGCTGGCGGCCCGGCACCGAGAGTAATCCGCTGGGCTTGTTGACCACCATGATGTGGTCATCCTGATACAGCACGTGCAGCCAGGGTTCCAGCGGCGGGTTATAGGGTTCCATCATCTTTTCCAGGGGGGCGCCAGGCGCCCCGAATGGTTATTGGTGCGTAACGACAATAAGACGCAGCGCATCGAGTCGCCAGTTGGCTTCGCTGAGCGCAGAGAGCACCTGCTCGCGGTTGCTTTCCAGCGCCTCAATTTCATCTTCACGGATGTTAGGGTTTACTTTTTTCAGCGCGTTAAGCCGCGACAGTTCAGCGCTTAGCTTCTCATCGGCTTCCTGACTCGCCCGGGCAATCAGCGCTCGTGCTTCATCAGCAATGGTTGGCTCCGACAGCTTGATGATTTCGTGCACATCCTGTTGCACGGCATTCACCAGTTTGCTGCCAGTATGACGATTCACCGCGTTGAGCTGGCGGTTAAAGCTCTCAAACTCCACCTTATCGGCGAGGTTAGTACCTTTACGGTCGATCAGCATACGCACCGGCGTCGGCGGCAGGAAACGCGTCAGCTGCAGCCCTTTAGGCGCCTGCGCTTCAACCACATAAATCATCTCAACCAGCAGAGTACCCACCGGCAACGCTTTGTTTTTCAGCAGGGAGAGCGCACAGCTGCCGGTATCACCAGACAACACCAGATCCAGCCCGTTACGGATGATTGGATGTTCCCAGGTAATGAACTGCGTATCTTCCCGCGACAGCGCCTGCTCACGGTTGAAGGTGATGGTGCAGCCTTCTTCTGGCAGACCCGGGAAATCGGGTACCAGCATGTGATCGGACGGCGTCAGCACAATCAGGTTATCGCTGCGATCATCCTGATTGATACCCACGATATCAAACAGATTCAACGCGAAATTCACCAGATCGGTATCATTGTCCTGCGCGGCAATGCTGTCAGCCAGCGCCAGTGCCTGTTCGCCGCCGTTGGAGTTCAGTTCCAGCAGGCGATCGCGTCCCTGTTCCAGCTGTTGACGCATCGCGTCGTGCTGCTCACGACAGCTAACGATGAAGTCATCCAGACCCTGCGGGTTTTCCGGCGCCGCCAGCATCTCAATCAGCTGCGGATAAACGCTGTCATAAATGGCACGGCCAGTTGGGCAAGTGTGCTCAAAGGCATCCAGCCCTTCGTGATACCAGCGCAGCAGCACGGCCTGCGCGGTTTTCTCAAGATAAGGGACAAAAATCTGGATATCATTTGCCTGACCAATACGATCCAGACGGCCAATGCGCTGCTCCAGCAGGTCGGGATTAAACGGCAGATCAAACATCACCAGGCTGCTGGCAAACTGGAAGTTACGGCCTTCTGAACCAATTTCAGAGCAGAGCAGCACCTGCGCGCCGTTCTCTTCCGAGGCGAAGTAAGCCGCCGCGCGGTCGCGTTCAATGATCGACAGGCCTTCATGGAATACCGCGGCACGGATACCCTCGCGCTCACGCAGTACCTGCTCCAGCTGCAGCGCGGTGGCCGCTTTGGCACAGATCACCAGCACTTTTTCATCACGGTGGCTGGTCAGATACCCCATCAACCATTCCACGCGCGGATCGAAGTTCCACCAGGTGCCAGTTTCGCCTTCAAACTCCTGATAAATCTGCTCCGGATAAAGCATGTCGCGTGCGCGCTCATCCACCGTTTTACGGGCGCTCATGATGCCGGAGACCTTGATCGCCGTCTGATACTGCGTCGGCAGCGGCAGCAGAATCGGATGCAGTTCGCGCTTTGGAAAGCCTTTGACGCCATTGCGAGTATTACGGAACAGCACGCGGCTGGTGCCGTGGCGATCCATCAGCATGGCGATCAGCGATTTACGTGCTTCCAGCTTACCTTCACGGTCGCTGTTCGCCACCTGCAGCAGGGCGGTAATATCTTCTTCGCCCATCAGCGCATTCAGACGATCGAGTTCTTCATTGCCGAGCACGTTATCGGCCAGCAGCAGGCTCACCGCATCAGCGATCGGACGGAAGTTTTTCTGCTCTGCTACAAACTGCTCAAAATCGTGGAAGCGGTTGGGATCGAGCAGACGCAGGCGCGCAAAGTGGCTTTCCATGCCGAGCTGTTCCGGCGTGGCGGTCAGCAGCAACACGGCTGGGATCTGCTCGGCCAGCTGTTCAATCACTTGATATTCACGGCTCGGTTCGCCTTCGCTCCACGCCAGATGATGCGCTTCATCGACCACCAGCAGATCCCATTCCGCATCGGCCAACTGCTCAAGACGCTGTTTGTTGCGGCGTACAAAGTCGAGCGAACAGATGATCATCTGCTCGGTATCAAACGGGTTAGCGCTGTCGAGGCGCGCTTCGGCGTAACGGTCGTCGTCAAACAGCGCGAAACGCAGGTTAAAGCGACGCAGCATTTCCACCAGCCACTGATGCTGCAGCGTTTCCGGCACCACGATCAGCACGCGTTCGGCGCGGCCCGCCAGATACTGCTGCTGAATGATCATGCCGGCTTCAATGGTTTTGCCCAAACCCACTTCATCTGCCAGCAGCACGCGCGGTGCGTGGCGACGGCCAACATCGTGTGCGATATGCAGCTGATGCGGAATCAGATTGGTGCGCATGCCACGCAGGCCGCTGGTCGGCAGGCGATACTGCTCGCTGTGATATTTACGGGCGCGAAAACGCAGGGCAAAACGATCCATACGATCGAGCTGGCCGGCAAACAGGCGATCCTGCGGCTTGCTGAACACCAGCTTACTGTCGAGCATCACTTCACGCAGCACGACGCCGGTTTCTGCCGTGTCGAGACGCGTGCCGACATAGCTGACGACCTCATTCTCTTCGAGGACTTCTTCAACTTCCAGCTGCCAGCCTTCATGGCTGGTGACGGTATCACCCGGATTAAACACGACACGGGTCACGGGCGAATCATTTCGGGCATACAGGCGGTTTTCACCGGTTGCGGGGAAGAGCAGGGTCACCATTCGGGCATCCACAGCCACCACGGTTCCCAATCCAAGTTCGCTTTCCGTATCGCTGATCCAGCGTTGACCAAGTTTAAAAGGCATAAATTAGTGGCTCGATTCTCGTCATAAAATGTGTAGGCCGTGGTCCGCATCGTTAGCAGCGGACCACGCTGGCGGTGATTTTTTGTCCATCATGGCGCGCATGGCGCAGTACTGCGGATCTCAATCAGCGGCAGCCTGGCTGCTCACGGGCAATACATTGCCGTCAGGCGGGAAGCCTGGTGAGATGTCAGCGCAGTGAGTTTCAGGAAGGGCGCTATGGTACTGGAAGGCCGTGCTTTCGTCACCTGTCAAAACAGCCCTAACTGACCCGTTATCAGTGTAGCAAAGTCATCGCCGACAAAAGGCAGGATGCCATCGGCAACTGGCTGCAGCTGGCGCGTAACGTAGTGATCGTAATCCAGCGGCGTCGTGCGCACCTCCAGCGGCTCCGGGCCCGATGTCGCCATGACATAGCGAATAGATCCGCCTTTTTGATAACGCAGCGGGCGTCCCAGCTTCTGATTTTGCTCATCCGCAATGCGCGCCGCGCGTACGTGCGGCGGCACGTTTCGTTCATATTCATGCAACGGGCGGCGCAAACGCTTTTTGTAGACCAGCTCCTCATCCAGCTTACCGTCGAGCAGCTGTTGCACGGTTTCAAGAATAAATGCCTGCCAGGGCTGATGAGTAAAAATACGCAGATAGAGCGCTTGCTGAAAGCGTTGCGCCAGCGGCGTCCAGTCGGTGCGTACCGTCTCCAGCCCTTTAAAAACCATGCGCTGTTGCGTGCCTTCGCCGGTTAATCCGGCATAGCGTTTTTTGCTGCCCTGTTCCGCACCGCGGATGGTGGGCATCAGGAAGCGGCTAAAATGGGTTTCATATTCCAGCTCCAGCGCGCTGGTCAGGCCATACTTCTCCTGCAGGTGCTGTTGCCACCAGGCATTCACCTTTTGCACCAGCCGCTGCCCAATGTCATTCGCCTGCTGTTCGCTATGCGCCGTCTTCAGCCAGACAAAAGTGGAGTCGGTATCGCCGTAAATCACATCGTAGCCCTGGGCTTCAATCAGCTGCTGCGTCTGGCGCATGATTTCATGGCCACGCAGGGTAATTGAACTGGCCAGTCGTGGATCGAAAAAGCGGCAGGAAGGCGTACCCAGCACGCCATACAGCGCGTTCATAATGATTTTCAGCGCCTGTGATAGCGGTTGATTGCCCTGTTTTTTTGCCGCTTCGCGTCCCTGACCAATCTGCTCAACAATGGCGGGCAGGCAGTGATGCTGGCGCGAGAAGCGTGCGCCGCGAAACCCCTCTATGGATGACGCATCATCAGGATGCGCGAGGCCTTCCACCAATCCGATCGGATCGATAAGAAAGGTACGAATAATCGACGGATAAAGGCTTTTATAATCAAGCACCAACACGGAATCATACAGGCCGGGACGTGAATCCATTACGTAGCCGCCGGGGCTGGTTTCCGGCGCCACTTCGCCGATACCCGGTGCCACAAAACCGGCGCGGTGCATACGTGGCATATAAAGGTGGGTAAACGACGCTACCGAACCGCCATGCCGATCGGCAGGCAAACCGTTTACGCTGGCACGCTCCAGCAAAAAAGGCATGATTGCGGTTTTATGAAAGATGCGCGTGACCAGCTCGCAATCTTTGAGGTTGTAGCGGGCCAGCGCTGGCTTATCTTCGGCAAAGCGCTGGTTGATTTCATTCATGCGCTGCCACGGATTGTCGATCGCTTTGCCGTCGCCCAGCAATTCGCGCGACACCGACTCCAGGCTAAACGAGGCGAAATTCCAGAAGGCGGACTTCAGGGCCTCAATGCCGTCGATAATCAGTCGGCCGGTGGCCTGGGCAAAAAAAACGCCGGGCTTAAAGCCGTGTTCGCGCCACTCAAGGGCGGTTTGCTGACGGCCAAGACGCAGCGGAATGGCGTAGCGATCGGCATGCTTTTGCAGCACGCGCAGATCGAACTGGATCACATTCCAGCCGATGAGCACATCAGGATCGTGCTCGGCAAACCAGTGATTGAGCTTTTCCAGCAGCTGCGGCCGCGTGGCGACATACTCCAGTTTGAAATCGAGCGTGCTGGCATCGCCATTCTCCGGGCCGAGCATATACACCGTGCGCTGGCCGCAGCCCTCCAGTCCGATGCAGTAGAGATCGCCGTGCTGATTGGTTTCGATATCCAGCGACACCCATTTCAGCGGCGGACGATAGCTGGCGCAGGGCTTCACGCGTGCGTCAGTCAGCGTATCGCGGCCCGGCGTACCGTCAAACCAGACCGGCGCGGTGATAAAACGCTCCATCAGAAAGCGTTCCGGCGGTTTGATATCCGCTTCGTAAACTGTAACTCCCTGTTCACGCAGCAGTTTTTCCAGCCGCTGCAGCTGGCGATATTGCGTGCAGTACAAACCCATAACCGGCTGCTGGCGGAAGTCTTTCAGCGTGAGCGGTGCCAGACGCCACTGCCGTTCGTTGTGCAGCAGCGCTTCTACCTGTGACTGAAAACGCTGCGGAATAAAGGCGACAGACTCCTGCAGCGGCAGCACCAGCCGTTGTGGGCCCGCATCGGTAGCCAGCCAGAGCACGATCTCGGTGCCTGACGCGGTATCACGCCAGTGACGGGTAAGAACAAAACCTGCACGTGACTGATTCACATGTCGCCCTTTTCTGAAATTAACGCGCTATTTTAGCATGTTTATTTATACAGTTCCGCAGCGGGCGGCGGCTATTTTCTGCACCGCGCGGCCGCTGCACCTCTGTCAACAATCGCATACAAAACATCCCTTGACGCTATGACGCGCGCTCTGGACAATCCCTGCTCTTGCAAGTAACTGGGAACATTATGGAAGCCTGGCTGGAACAACTGATGGCGCAGTCGATGGGCTGGGCGCTGGTCACGATCGGATTAGTGGCTTTTTTTGAGTCACTGGCGCTGGTCGGCCTTATTCTGCCGGGAACGGTGCTGATGGCGTCGCTGGGCGCACTGATTGGCGGCGGTCACATTAATCTCTATTCTGCCTGGGCTGCCGGTACCGCAGGCTGCTTTCTGGGCGACTGGATCTCCTACTACATCGGCTGGAAGTTCAAGGGGCCGCTGCACCGCTGGCGGTTCCTGAAAAAGCATCAGCGAATGCTGGATAAAACTGAGCATGCGCTGCATGAACACAGCATGTTTACCATTCTGGTAGGGCGTTTTGTCGGGCCGACGCGGCCGCTGATCCCGATGGTGGCAGGCATGCTGGAACTGCCGGTGAGAAAATTCGCGCCGCCAAACATTGTCGGCTGCCTGCTCTGGCCTCCGCTCTATTTTCTGCCGGGTATTTTGGCCGGTGTGGCGGTGGATGTGCCGAAAGATGCGCAAAGCGGGCTGTTTAAATGGCTGCTGCTGGGTGTGGCACTGCTGATCTGGCTGGCCGTCTGGCTCTGCTGGCGTTGGTGGCGCGGCGATAAAAAGCGCGACTGGGCCAGCGCCTGGTTACCGGCCGCACGTTTGCGCTGGCTGGCGCCGTTAATGATGCTGGCGGCCATCGCCAGTTTCGTGGCGATTCAGTTTCATCCGATGATGCCGATTTTCCGCGATCTGTTATGGAAAGTGTTTATCGGCTAGCAGGTTACCGCCGCGGAATGCCTAATACCGCGGCGGCATCCACTTCACCGCTCAGCAACTGGGCGGTGGCACCTTCCCAGTAAATCTCGCCTTCCACCACCAGCACGCTGCGCGGCGCAATGTGTGCGGCATCTTCAATGCTGTGCGACACCATCAGCAGCGTAATGTTGCGTTCAATACAGACCATTTCCACCAGCTGCAGCATCTCTTTACGCAGGGCGGGATCAAGCGCTGAAAAAGGCTCGTCCAGCAGCAGCACCGGCTGCTGACGCACCAGACAGCGGGCCAGCGCCACGCGCTGACGCTGGCCGCCGGAAAGCTGCTCTGGCAACCGATCCATCAACTCGCTCAGGCCGACACGCCGGGCAATATCGTTGCGTGCCTGCTGCTGCGCGGCATCGAGCTTCAGGCCGGGATGCAGGCCGAGTCCAATGTTTTGCGCCACGGTAAGATGTGGAAAAAGATTGTGCTCCTGAAACAGCATCGAAACCGGACGCTGCGCCGGCGCGCTGAACGTATGGTGCTGATGGGCAATCATTAACTCGCCGCTGGAAACCGGCAAAAAACCGGCAATCAAACTCAGCAGCGTGCTTTTTCCGGCACCGCTCGGCCCGAGCACCGCGACCCGCTCGCCCGCCTGCAGGCTGAGGGAAAAGCGCATCGGCAGATGGTTATACAGATAGGTCAGATCAGTCAGTGTCAGCATGGCGTCCAGGCAATCGTTCAATCAGGCTAAACAGGGCAAAACAGAGCAGCAGCAGCAACAGGGCGGTGAAGGCACCATCCTGTCCGCGATAGGCGCCAATCTGCTGATAAAGGTAGAAGGGCAGCGTACGGAAATCGGCATTGCCAAACAGCGCCACTACGCCGAAATCGCCAATTGACAGCACGCAGGCAAAAGCCAGCGCCTGCGCCAGCGGACGTTTTAACGCGCGTAGCTCTACCCAGCGCAGCCGATTCCAGCCGCGCATGCCAAGGGAAAGACAGAGTCGGTTATAGCGTTCGGCCGTATCGCGCATCGGATTTTCCAGCACCTTCATGGCATAAGGAATCGCCATCAATGCATTGGTAAAAATCACGATGCCGTCCGCCTGCTGGGGCAAGCCAATGGTGGTGTTGAGCAGCAGGAAAAAACCGGTAGCCAACACGATGCCCGGCATGGCGAGAATCAGCATGCCGCTGAGCTCCAGCGCCTGTCCGGCCAGCAGCTGCTGACGCAGGCGCAGCTCGCGGCTGCTCCACAGCAGCATCATGCTCAATACCACCGTCAGCACGCCCGCGGCAACCGCGATGCGCAGCGAGGTCAGGGTAGCCTGCCACAGCGCCGCTTCCGGCAACACGCCTTGCAGCACGCGGTGTGTGCCATCAGCAATCACCGCCAGCAACGGCGGTAGCAGCAACACCAGTGCGAGCGTAATCAGCACCGTATCCGCCAGCCGGGCGGGCCAGCTGTCATGCGGATCGCGCCAGCCATTTAGCTGCCGTGTGCCTGAGGGGATGACTTTGCTCAGTCGCTGACTGAGCATCACTAATCCCAGACAACAGAACATCTGAATCAGCGACAGCAGCGCCGCTTTACCTGGATCGTAGTCGTAGCTGAGCGCCTGAAAAATCGCCAACTCAATGGTGGTCGCGCGTGGTCCACCACCCAGCGACAATACGGTGGCAAAACTGGCAAAGCAGAGCATGAAAATCAGCGCGGCGGTAGGAAACAGCGCGCGACGCAGCCAGGGCCACTCCAGCAGATAAAAATGATTCCAGCCGCGCATGCCGAGCTGTGCCGCCAACTGGCGCTGTTCACCGGGAATCTGCTCAAGCGCCTGCAACAGCAGCCGGGTCGCCAGCGGCAAATTAAAGAAAACGTGCGCCAGCAGGATGCCGGTCAGGCCGTAAGGCGAAAAGGTGTAATTCATGCCCAGCCAGTGGCAGATCGTCGCCAGCCAGCCTGCGCGGCCATACACGCTGAGAATGCCAAACACCGCCACCAGCACCGGCAGAACCAACGTCATTGCGCATAATCGCAGCAGCAGCAGACGGCCAGGAAAGCGCCGTCGCCACAGCGCTCTTGCCAGAAAAATCGCGGGCAGGACGGAGAACAGCGCCGACAATGAAGCCTGCCAGAAAGAGAACAGCAGCACATGTTGCAGGTAGTCATCGTTGAGCAGCGCCCGCCAGTCGATAGCGGGCGCGCTATACCATAACGCACCAAAGGCGAGCAGGGCGACCGCCAGCAGAAGCGCCGCCGCACTGCCGCCCGGCAGCAGCCAGCTTAGCGACTGACGGCGCGTTGCCATTCGGCTATCCATTGCGCACGGTGATCGGCGACCTCTTTCGCCGAGTAGCTCAGCGCCGTTTTCGGCACGGTTAGCTGTTCAAAGCCCGCCGGCAGCGGGGTTTTATCCACTGGATACATCCAGTTACCGGTGGCAACAGTCTGCTGGAAAGGCGCGCTTACCATAAACTGCAGGAACTGTTTCGCTAGTTCAGGCTGTTTGCTGGCATTAAGGCGCGCGGCCACTTCCACCTGTAAATAGTGGCCTTCGGCAAAGTTAGCCGCGGCGTACTGGGTTTTCTTCTCTTCAATCAGATGATAAGCGGGCGAAGTGGTATAACTCAGTACCAGGTCACCTTCTCCTTTCAGAAACAGACCATAGGCTTCGCTCCAGCCTTTAGTGACCGTGACCGTTTTCTGCGCCAGCTGTTGCCACGCCTGCGGTGTCCGATCGCCAAACACTTTTTGCATCCACAGCAGTAAGCCTAATCCCGGCGTGCTGGTGCGCGGATCTTCATAAATGACCCGCCATTTTTGATCGCTCTCCACCAGCTCTTTCAGGCTGGCAGGCGGGTTTTTCAGGCGCGTTTTGTCATACACGAAGGCGAAGTAGCCGTAATCAAAAGGCACGAACGTACTGTCGTGCCAGCCACCCGGTACGGTGAGTGCCGAGCTGTCGACATCGCTTTTGGCAAACAATCCGGTTTGCTGAGCCGCCTGTAGCAGATTGTTATCCAGCCCCAGCACCACATCGGCTTTGCTGTTTTTACCTTCCATACGCAGACGATTCAGCAACGAAACGCCATCTTCCAGCGCCACAAATTTAAGCTCGCAGCCGCATTGCGCTTCAAATGCCTTTTTTACCGCCGGGCCGGGGCCCCATTCAGAGGCGAAAGAGTCGTAGGTATATACGGTGAGAACGGGGGACGCGGCCAGCGCCGGCGTGGATAACAGCAGCAGGACAGGTAAGACTTTTTTTAACACTTTGCGCTCCTGGGAAGGATAATTTATGAGTCGCAAAGGATCTGAGGGACGCTCACTCTCAAATCCCTACGCCGGGGTTAACCGGATCAGGTTCGACGGGTCTTTCTCAGCGACTTTATACTTGCTGCGCAGGCGTTGATCCTGTACCGGGCAGTGCTCAAAATCCTCACGTACTGATGTACGCTGCGGTTTCTGCGCGCTGTCCGGCGGTATCAGCAAAGTGGTCGCACCCCGTTGAGAACGGCTTATTCTAGACAGAATACCCGGGTTACGAAAGGGTTAGAGGTCCGGCGGTGCAAACCAGGCCGATTTGAAATCGAACCAGCCCAGCGTGTTCATCCGTACACCGCGCATGCTGCGTTCGCCTTCCAGTAGCAGCCAGTGATGAAACAGCGGATGTAACGAATAATCGGCTACGCGCTGTCGACACCATTCTGCCAGCGGCAGCTGCTGCGATCGCCAGCGCGCAGCGTCGGCGTCCCAGTCGATATCAATGCAGTGATGCAGTAACGGAATCTCATAAAGCAGCGCGAACAGCGAATATTCAAGCGGCAGGGTAAAATTGGCGCTGCCTAACCAGATGTCGCTCTCTGCTTCGCCGCGATACCAGCTTTCATAATCGACCTGCTGCGTGACCAGCTCCACGCCCTCGGCAGCCAGCAAGGGTTGCAGCGTATTCGCGATCGCCTGATGCTCAACGTGATCTTTGTACCAGGTGAGCACCAGACGAGTGAGCCCGGTGGGTTTAATCACGTTGATGCGTTCCGGCCGATGATGCCAGCGTGGCAAAACGCCCCACGCCGGAAACCAGTAACGCTGATAGCCCGGCTCGGAATGATTGAGCAGCGCAACCGGGTTGCACAGATGACTGAGCCAGCGCCGTATCTCCGGATCACGGCCTGTATCACTGCGTTGATCGAACAGCAAAAAGTAGCATCCCTCTTCCAGACGGCTCTCCCGGGATTTTTCCGCCTGGGTTTCGCCCTCCAGTTTTACCCCGGCATAAACCAGATCGTCGGTAATCTCAGGCAGGACCCAGATCGCGACCTCGTCGATCAGCGCACGATAGCCAAAATAGTCGTCAAAAGCCTGAATTTTCAGCTGCGTGGCTTGATTATCCACCACCGCGTAAGGCCCGGTGCCGATCGGCTGGCGAGCAAAATTGGGCAGCGTTGGCCACTCTTCCGGCAGAATCATGGCACCGATACTGGCGGTCAGGCAGGGCAGCCAGCTGTCGGGCTGGCTAAGATGAATATCCAGCGTCCAGGGCGCCACAGATTCAATCTTTTGCAGGTGAGAATAGAGCGGCTGCGTGCTGACACGTTGCAGAGAAATAATCACATCCTGCATGGTCAGTTCACGACCGTGATGAAAGTGGATCGCCGGACGCAGATAGAACCGCCAGTGCAGCGGAGAAATTTGCTGCCAGTGATGGGCAATGTCCGCTTCGATTTCCCCGTTTTCCTCATTTATGCGCGTCAGCCCGCTAAAGATCTGTCTTGCAAGATGGGTTTCCGAGCGGCGGAGCGGGGCGCCAGGCAGCAGATTGAGCAGGGAACGGTAGTAGAGAATGCGCAGGATATGCTTCCCCTGACGAAAGCGTCGGCCCAGATGCGAGGCGATCATCTGTCGCACTCGATCCTTGTCGCCGACCAGTTGCACCAGCTGATCGATGCGATCCTGATCCAGCAGATCTTCCACCCGCTGCTGCTGCAGCGTTAGCCCGGTATAGAGGAAACGCAGCTGTGAACGTTTGCCGCGTCCTGCTTCCGCCTGCCATTCAAGCCAGCCGGCAGCCTGCATGGCATTTAACAGGTTACGCATATGACGACGCGAACAGTTCAGCGCCAGCGCCAGATCGTTCAGGGTGGTGGCCTGCGTTTCTCCCTGACAACATTGCCAGAGCCGGATGAACTGCTGCTGAAGCCGCGACGATGACATAAAAGAGGAACTCCTTGTCAAAACTGCTCTGTTTTTGTTGCCCCATATTACGGGCATACTGTTTATTAATGGAAGAGCGGGAGACCTTTGCCTGGCAAATGGCGCTCAACCATTATTATTCTGAGTAGGGTGCACTTACACCGCCAGCGCGCGTTATGCCTGCTGGCTTTTTTTATTTTGCTGTGCTTTCTTTTACGCTTACCTGCTTGTCTTCTTATCCGTGAAGGATCCCTGATGAAATCCTTGTTAACGCGCCAGCGCCGCATCAATCCGGTCTATGCGGCGTTTATGGCTGTCTCTTTTATGGTGGGAGTTGCCGGTGCGCTACAGGCGCCAACGCTCAGCCTGTTTCTGGCGCGTGAAGTTGATGTGCGTCCTTTCTGGATCGGCCTGTTTTACACCGTTAACGCCGTTGCGGGCATTGCCGTCAGCCTGCTGCTGGCCAAACGATCGGATAACCGCGGCGATCGCCGCATGCTGATTCTGTTTTGCTGCGCCATGGCGCTGATCAACGCCGTGCTGTTCGCTTTTAATCGCGACTACCTGACGCTGATTACGGTCGGCGTGTTTCTCTCGGCGCTGGCCAGCGTGGCGATGCCGCAAATTTTTGCCCTGGCGCGTGAATATGCCGACAGTTCGGCGCGCGAAGTGGTGATGTTCAGTTCAATCATGCGCGCCCAGCTCTCGCTGGCCTGGGTTATTGGCCCACCGTTGTCTTTTGCGCTGGCGCTGCATTACGGCTTTACCACCATGTTTCTGGTGGCCGCCGGGCTGTTTGTCATCTGCCTGCTGCTGATCTGGCTGGCGCTGCCGTCGGTGCCACGGGTCGAGCAATCGCCCGAAGTGGTGCTGACGCAAATCAGCGCCTGGCGCGATAAAGATGTTCGCCTGCTGTTCCTCGCCTCAATGATTATGTGGAGCTGCAATACCATGTATATCATTGATATGCCGCTCTATATTAGCAGCACGCTTGGCCTGCCTGACAATCTTGCGGGCTTACTGATGGGCACCGCCGCCGGACTGGAAATTCCCGCCATGTTGTTGGCGGGCCATTATGTCAAACGCGTGGGCAAACGACGCATGATGCTGATCGCGGTGGCAGCAGGGGTGCTGTTTTATCTCGGTCTGGTGCTGTTTCAGTCGCGTACTATGCTGATGGTGATTCAGATATTTAATGCGATTTTCATCGGTATTATTGCCGGAATTGGCATGCTCTATTTTCAGGATTTAATGCCGGGCAGACCGGGCGCCGCCACCACACTGTTTACTAACAGCATCTCTACCGGCGTTATTCTGGCGGGAATTATTCAAGGCGGGCTGGCAGAAACCTTTGGCCATTACGCGGTGTATTGCGTGGCGCTGGCACTGTCGGTGGTGTCGTTCTGGTTGTCGACACGGGTACGCGATGTGTGATCGCAGGCGATAAAAAAGGCCGGCATGCGCCGGCCTTTTTTATGCGGCTTATCCTCAGCTCAGCTCAGCGCAGGAACGCGGGCTGATTGTGCTCGTAGCTGTCGATGGCAGCGTTATGCTGCAGCGTCAGACCAATGCTGTCGAGGCCGTTGATCATGCAGTGGCGGCGGAAGGCATCAAGATCAAACGCATAGCTCTTATCACCCGCTGTCACCGTTTTCGCTTCCAGATCCACGGTAAAACGAATGCCAGGCTGCGCCTTCACCAGCTGAAACAACGTCTCAACGTCCTCTTCGCTCAGCACCACCGGCAGCAGCTGGTTGTTGAAGCTGTTGCCATAAAAGATGTCGGCAAAGCTCGGCGCAATCACCACGTGAAAACCGAAGTCGGTCAGCGCCCAGGGCGCATGCTCACGTGAGGAGCCACAGCCAAAGTTTTCCCGTGCCAGCAGGATACTGGCGCCTTTGAATTCAGGCTTATTCAGCACAAATTCCGGATTAGGCTGCTGTCCGGCGTCATCAAGAAAGCGCCAGTCGTTGAACAGATGCTGACCGAAACCGGTGCGCGTTACCTTCTGCAAAAACTGCTTGGGAATAATGGCATCGGTATCGACGTTAGCGGCATCCAGCGGGGCGACAATACCGGTGTGTTGCGTAAATTTCTTCGCCATGAGACGTTCCTTAATTCAGTTCGCGAATGTCGGCAAAATGGCCGGTAACAGCTGCTGCGGCGGCCATCGCCGGGCTTACCAGATGCGTTCGGCCGCCACGGCCCTGACGGCCTTCAAAGTTACGGTTGCTGGTAGAGGCACAGCGTTCGCCGGGATTCAGACGATCGTTGTTCATCGCCAGGCACATTGAGCAGCCAGGCAGACGCCATTCAAAACCGGCATCAAGGAAGATCTTATCCAGGCCTTCCTGTTCAGCCTGCGCTTTTACCGGGCCAGAACCGGGCACCACCATTGCGACCACGCCCGCCGCCACTTTACGGCCTTTGGCGATCGCGGCCGCGGCACGTAAATCTTCGATGCGTGAGTTGGTGCACGAACCGATAAACACTTTATCGATAGCAACGTCGGTCAACCGAATGCCTGGCTGCAGATCCATATAGGCCAGCGCTTTCTCAGCGGAGGCGCGCTCAACCGGATCGGCGAAAGAGGCGGGGTTAGGAATCGGCTGGTTTACGGCAATAACCTGACCCGGGTTCGTGCCCCAGGTCACCTGTGGCGCGATATCCGCAGCCTGCAAGGTGACAACGCTGTCGAATTGCGCATCGCTGTCCGATTTCAGCGTGCGCCAGTAGGCTACTGCCTGCTCCCATTTTTCGCCTTTTGGTGCGAACTGACGGCCCTGCAGATACGCAAACGTGGTTTCATCCGGCGCCACCAGGCCCGCTTTGGCACCCATTTCAATCGCCATGTTGCACAGCGTCATGCGGCCTTCCATGCTCAGCGCTTCAATCGCTTCGCCACAGAACTCCACCACGTGACCGGTACCGCCAGCGCTGCCGGTTTTGCCGATGATTGCCAGCACGATATCTTTGGCGGTAATGCCTTCAGCCGCCTGGCCGGTGACTTCGATTTTCATCGTCTTCGCCCGGCCCTGCTTCAGCGTCTGCGTCGCCAGCACATGTTCCACTTCCGAGGTGCCGATACCAAACGCCAGCGAGCCAAACGCGCCGTGCGTGGCGGTGTGTGAATCGCCGCACACAATAGTCATGCCGGGCAGAGTCATGCCTTGCTCAGGACCGATCACATGCACGATGCCCTGAAACGGGTGATTCAGATCATACAACTGCACGCCAAAGTCAGCGCAGTTCTTGATCAGTTCCTGCATCTGAATACGCGCCATCTCGCCCGAAGCGTTGATGTCTTTGGTTTGCGTCGACACGTTGTGATCCATGGTGGCGAACGTTTTCGATGGCTGACGCACCTTGCGGCCATGGGCGCGCAGGCCGTCAAACGCCTGTGGCGAGGTGACTTCGTGCACCAGATGACGATCGATATAGAGCAACGGCGTTTCGTCTGGGGTTTCATGAACGACATGTGCATCAAATAACTTCTGGTATAAGGTTTTCATTATTTTATTTTTCCTCGGCGATAAAGCGAGCAATGATGCTGCCCATCTCATCCGTGCTCACGGCAGGGCCGTCACCGGCCAAATCGCGGGTGCGGTAACCTTGTTCCAGCGCACGATTGATGGCGTGTTCAATCGCATCTGCGGCATCGGCAGCGTCCAGGCTGTAGCGCAACAGCAGCGCCAGCGACAAGATTTGCGCTACCGGGTTAGCAATATTCTGGCCGGCAATGTCTGGTGCCGAACCGCCCGCAGGCTCGTATAAACCAAAACCCTGCTCGTTCAGACTGGCTGATGGCAGCATGCCCATCGAGCCGGTGATCATGGCGCACTCATCAGACAGGATATCGCCAAACAGGTTAGAGCAGAGCAGGACGTCAAACTGCGACGGATCCTTGATTAACTGCATGGTGGCATTGTCGATATACATATGGCTTAACTGCACGTCGGCATACTCTTTCGCAATCTCGTTAACGATTTCACGCCACATCACCGACGTTTGCAGCACGTTGGCTTTGTCAATTGAGGTCACTTTGCTACGGCGTTTACGGGCGGACTCAAACGCGATACGCGCAATGCGCTCAATTTCAAAACGATGGTACACCTCGGTATCGAAAGCGCGCTCGTGCGGACCGGTACCTTCACGGCCTTTGGGCTGGCCAAAGTAGATGCCGCCGGTTAATTCGCGTACGCACAGAATATCGAAGCCTTTGGCGGCGATATCGCTGCGCAGCGGACAAAATGCTTCCAGACCTTTATACAGCGACGCCGGACGCAGATTACTAAACAGCTTAAAGTGCTTACGTAACGGCAGCAGGGCGCCACGCTCCGGTTGTTCTGCCGGTGGCAAATTTTCCCATTTCGGGCCGCCCACGGAACCAAACAGAATGGCGTCGGCCTGTTCACAACCTGCGATGGTGGCGGGTGGCAGCGGCTGGCCGTGACGATCGATGGCGATGCCGCCCACATCATATTCGCTGGTGGTGATGCGCATGCCAAAACGCTGACGAAGGGCATCCAACACTTTGCTGGCCTGCGCCATCACTTCTGGTCCAATGCCGTCTCCCGGTAATACCGCGATATGATAACTTTTTGACATGTTCACACCGTTTCCTTCTGTTCTGAATTAAATTTGCGCTGTAACTCTTGCTCAACCTGCTTCGCCCGCCAGATGTTGTTCAGGGCATTGACCATCGCTTTGGCTGAGGATTCGACAATATCGGTCGCCAGACCGATGCCGTGGAATTTGCGACCATTGTAATTAACGACGATATCCACCTGGCCCAGCGCGTTCTCGCCATGACCTTTGGCGGTCAGCTGATATTTCACCAGTTCGATATCAAACGCAGTAATGCGATTGATCGCCTGGTAGACCGCATCAACCGGACCGTTGCCGGTCGCCGCTTCCGCTTTCACTTCGTCGCCGCAGCCCAGATTTACCGAGGCGGTGGCGTTAATGGTGGAACCTGACTGCACGTTAAAATCGCGCAGCTGGAAATATTCCGGCTCTTCGTTCTGCTTATTAATGAACGCCAGCGCTTCCAGGTCATAATCGAATACCTGGCCCTTTTTATCGGCCAGCTTCAGGAAGGCGTCATACAGAGAATCCAGGCTGTAATCGCTCTCTTTGTAACCCATCTCTTCCATACGGTGCTTCACGGCCGCGCGTCCGGAACGCGAGGTCAGGTTCAGCTGTACCTGGTTCAGACCGATCGACTCAGGCGTCAGGATTTCGTAGTTTTCACGATTTTTCAGCACGCCATCCTGATGAATGCCGGATGAATGCGCAAAGGCGTTGGAACCGACCACGGCTTTATTCGCCGGAATCGGCATGTTGCAGATCTGGCTGACCAGCTGACTGGTGCGGTAAATTTCCTGATGATGAATGCCGGTGTGCACGTTCATGATCTGCTGGCGGGTTTTAATCGCCATGATCACCTCTTCCAGCGCACAGTTACCGGCCCGTTCGCCTAAGCCATTCAGCGTGCCTTCTACCTGGCGGGCACCGGCGATAACCGCGGCCAGTGCATTACCGGTAGCCATACCCAAATCGTCGTGGGTATGCACAGACAAAATCGCTTTATCAATGTTCGGCACGCGATTGCGCAGCTGAGCAATGATATTGGCATATTCGCCTGGCAGGGTGTAGCCCACGGTATCGGGAATATTGATGGTGGTGGCGCCGGCATTGATCGCGGCTTCGACCACCTGACACAGATCGTCAATCGGTGTACGACCACCGTCTTCGCAGGAGAATTCCACGTCGTCGGTATAATTGCGTGAACGCTTGATCATGTGCACCGCACGTTCAATGACTTCCGGCAGGGTGCTGCGTAATTTGGTGGCGATGTGCATTGGCGAGGTGGCGATAAAGGTGTGAATGCGGTAAGCATCCGCCACGCGCAAAGATTCATAAGCCGCATCGATATCCTTTTCAACGCAGCGCGCCAGTGCGCAGACACGGCTGTTTTTGATGGTGCGGGCAATGGTTTGTACCGATTCAAAATCGCCTGGCGAAGAGACCGGGAAACCGACTTCCATCACGTCAACACCCATTCTTTCCAGCGCCAGCGCAATTTGCAGTTTCTCTTTTACACTCAGACTTGCCTGTAAGGCCTGCTCACCATCACGCAGTGTGGTGTCGAAAATGATCACTTGTTGGCTCATCGTATTCATCCTTTAACGTTAGCTTCACCGTGCAACGAGCATAAAAAAACCCGCGCATGGCGCGGGTTTCTTGATTTGTTCAGGCTCGAATCAGTGTTTGATTCCGCCCACAAGCCTACCGCGCAGCAGAGGTGCGTTTAGTAGTAGACCGAGTAGGCGGGTAAAACGAATCATGAATTCAAACCTTAAAAATAGGGTGTGCCTATATTGGTACGGGAATCAGCTTTCGATGTCAACCTTGAATGCAGGGTTAATTTTTTCGATTAAAAAGTAAATTATGCTGGCTCGATCGCAAATAACAGACGATGTTAATTCGTGGAATTGTGGAGCAAGATATTTATCGGGGATATTCTTGCTTCGCAACCGGCGAGAGGCTTTTAAAGTCGTTGAAATTAAACGTTAATTTAATGATGGTTCAGTGATGAAAAAACCGATTTAGATGATTTATGGTCAGAGGTAAATTAGGTTTGAGCGCTGAAAAACAGTGGATCGCACCGCTTTTTTCACCTGCATCAACATGGCCCACTATGCTTAAGGCAGGCCAATTGTTAATAAGACTATTATCAACCTGCAAATAATCGGTGATTCAGCATAACTCTCTTTTTAGCAGCCCGGGAATTAGTCAATTCCACGCCTGAAAAGCGCGCCAGATAGTGAGCTCCTGGCGTATTTCACGCGCAAAGCCATGCTTGCCGTTTGCCTGGCCCAGGCTTCTACGGTTATGGTAATTCGACCCTTCACATCAGAAGAAAATAAAGGGTGACAGAACCCTGTACCCGATTCGGGAAATGATTTCCGGAATCTATGCGTAAACATGAGATGGCGCCTTTGCCTGGTAGCAGCTGTTTTACAGATGCAGTGCGGGCGCATCCTCAAGCCGGGAGGCAAGAATGGAGATGTTGTCAGGAGCCGAAATGGTTGTTCGATCGTTGATCGACCAAGGTGTTAAACATGTGTTCGGCTATCCGGGCGGAGCGGTACTGGATATCTACGATGCGCTACAAACCGTCGGCGGTATCGATCATATTTTAGTCCGCCATGAACAGGGCGCCGTGCATATGGCCGATGGCTATGCACGCGCGACCGGTGATGTCGGTGTGGTGCTGGTCACCTCAGGTCCGGGCGCGACGAATGCGATTACCGGTATCGCCACGGCCTATATGGATTCAATTCCGCTGGTGGTGCTCTCTGGCCAGGTACCTTCTTCTTTAATTGGCTATGACGCGTTTCAGGAATGCGACATGGTCGGCATTTCACGTCCTATCGTAAAACACAGTTTTCTGGTTAAGCGGGCGGAAGATATTCCTGACGCGTTGAAGAAAGCGTTCTGGCTGGCGGCCAGCGGCCGTCCCGGCCCCGTGGTTATCGATCTGCCCAAAGACATTTTAAGCCCGGCGAATAAGCTGCCCTATATCTGGCCAGAGTCGGTGAGCATGCGCTCTTACAATCCGACTACTCAGGGACATAAAGGACAAATCAAGCGTGCGTTGCAGACGCTGCTTGCTGCGCATAAACCGGTGATCTACGCCGGTGGGGGTGTGATCAATGCGGAGTGCCATGATGCGTTGCGTGCATTGGCTGAAAAGCTGAACCTGCCGGTGGTCTCTTCGTTAATGGGGCTCGGCGGCTTTCCCGCTACGCATCGGCAAAGTTTAGGCATGCTGGGCATGCACGGCACCTATGAAGCCAACATGACCATGCACAATGCCGATGTGATTTTCGCAGTAGGCGTGCGTTTTGACGATCGCACCACCAACAACCTGGCAAAATATTGTCCTGATGCCACTGTGCTGCACATCGATATCGATCCGACCTCAATTTCAAAAACCGTGGCGGCCGATGTGCCTATCGTGGGCGATGCGAAGTGGGTGCTACAACTGATGCTGGAACTGCTGGCGCAAAACGAGTCGCAACAGCAATTCGACAGCCTGCGCGACTGGTGGCAGAGCATTGAAAGCTGGCGTTCCCGCCACTGCCTCGAGTTCGATCGTACCAGCGATCAAATCAAGCCGCAGGCGGTTATTGAAACCATCTGGAAACTGACCCACGGCGATGCGTACGTTACGTCAGACGTTGGCCAGCATCAGATGTTCGCTGCGCTCTATTATCCATTTGATAAACCGCGTCGTTGGATCAACTCTGGTGGCCTGGGCACCATGGGCTTTGGTTTACCAGCCGCGCTGGGCGTAAAGCTCGCCCTGCCGGAAGAGACGGTGGTCTGCGTTACCGGCGACGGCAGCATTCAGATGAACATTCAGGAGCTCTCCACCGCACTGCAGTATGGTCTGCCGGTGATGGTGCTCAATCTGAACAACGGTTTCCTCGGCATGGTGAAACAGTGGCAGGACATGATTTATTCTGGCCGCCATTCGCAGTCTTATATGGAGTCTCTGCCCGATTTTGTTCGTTTGGCAGAAGCTTACGGTCATGTAGGGGTTTCCATCGCGCGTCCGGAAGAGCTGGAAGAGAAGCTCGCCTTTGCCCTGGCGGAACTGGCGAAAGGTCGACTGGTGTTTGTCGACGTCAATGTAGACGGCACCGAGCATGTTTACCCGATGCAGGTACGCGGCGGTGGTATGGATGAAATGTGGTTAAGCAAAACGGAGAGGACGTAATTATGCGTCGTGTGTTATCGGTATTGCTGGAAAACGAATCCGGCGCATTGTCCCGAGTGGTTGGCCTGTTTTCGCAGCGCGGATATAACATTGAGAGCCTGACCGTGGCACCTACGGACGATCCAACGCTTTCCCGCATGACCATTCAGACGGTTGGTGATGAAAAGGTGCTGGAGCAGATCGAAAAGCAACTGCACAAGCTGGTGGACGTGCTGCGCGTGACCGAGTTAGGGCAGGGCGATTACGTTGAGCGTGAAGTGATGCTGGTGAAAATTCAGGCCAGCGGCTACGGGCGCGAAGAGGTGAAACGCAGCGCGGAGATCTTCCGTGGACAAATCGTTGACGTTACGCCGACGCTTTACACGGTTCAGCTTACTGGCACCAGCGACAAACTCGATGCCTTCCTGAAAACGGTTCGCGAAGTCGCTGAGATCGTTGAAGTGGCGCGCTCAGGAATCGTTGGCGTTTCGCGTGGCGATCGCATTATGCGCTAATCACGCTGCGTGATGATTCAAACCACAGGTAACCCGGCGATAAGTCGGGTTTTTTTATTTTGCGTCCGATCAAAAAGTGCCATCAAAAGCGGTTGCTGTAGAGAATGTTCTACTGTTAGATGTAACACATAAATTATCCATAACCCGCGTGAGGCTATTGTTTCTGCGTCAGCGAGTGGCAAAAGAATGAGGTTAAAGTGAAACTGGATGAAATCGCGCGCCTGGCCGGTGTCTCGCGCACCACTGCCAGCTACGTCATAAATGGCAAAGCGCGGCAGTATCGTGTCAGCGAAAAAACCGTTGAGAAGGTGATGGCGGTGGTGCGTGAGCATAATTATCATCCCAATGCGGTGGCCGCAGGATTACGCGCCGGACGAACCCGCTCCATTGGCTTAGTGATCCCCGATCTGGAAAACACCAGCTATACGCGCATTGCCAACTACCTTGAGCGCCAGGCACGGCAGCGCGGTTATCAATTGTTGATTGCCTGTTCTGAGGATCAGCCCGACAACGAAATGCGCTGCGTTGAGCATCTGCTGCAGCGTCAGGTTGATGCCATTATCGTTTCAACGTCCTTACCGCCTGAACATCCTTTCTATCAGCGCTGGATCAACGATCCGCTGCCGATTGTGGCGTTAGACCGCGCGCTGGATCGTGAGCACTTCACCAGCGTGGTAGGAGCCGATCAGGATGACTCCCAGGCGCTGGCGGCTGAATTGCGTCAGCTTCCGCTGAACAATGTGCTTTATCTTGGTGCGCTGCCTGAACTGTCGGTTAGCTACCTGCGTGAGCAAGGGTTTCGCGAAGCCTGGAAAGACGATACGCGGCCGATCGATTACCTTTACGTTAACAGTTTTGAGCGTAGCGCTGCGGCGGCGGCTTTCGAAGGCTGGCTGGAAACGCATGCGATGCCGGAGGCGCTGTTCACCACCTCCTTTGGCTTGCTACAGGGCGTGATGGATGTGACCCTGCGACGCGAAGGGCGGCTGCCAACGGATCTGGCGATTGCCACCTTCGGCGATCATGAACTGCTCGATTTCCTCGACTGTCCGGTACTGGCGGTAGCGCAGCGTCATCGCGACGTTGCTGAGCGTGTGCTGGAGCTGGTATTAGCCAGTCTGGATGAGCCGAAAAAACCCAAGCCCGGGCTGACACGCATTCGCCGGAATTTATTTCGACGCGGCAAATTAAATCGAAAAATGGCGTAATTAAATACAGGCGGCCATGCTGCCTGTATTTAATTCCAGGTATAGCGCGCAGGAAAAATGATCTTCCGCTCATTTCTCCGGTAAATAAAAGTAAACATTGCGCATTGGCGTCAGCGATTAAATTTTTGCCAACAAGACAATTCAGACAGAATGCCTGCCTGGCGTGCTCTCAGACGGCTAAAGTGCGTTCAGAAATACCCTAAAATGCAGTGACTCTCACAACATCATCGATGTAATAAGATATTTCCTGCCAGAAATGTTTTTGGCTATTTAACGAGCAGCTGAAATTTTTACGTCATTATTCATCAGGTTAATTTTCCTCAAAAAGCCATTTTGCGAACCCTTTCTAAAATGGCCCGCTTTTAAATACAGGAAATAATTGTTTGCGGCCCGCGCTGCGGCTTGACAATGATTTCCCCGGCTCCGTAAACTCCTCTCGTGGGTATTTGTGGGATAAAGTGGTAAAAACAGTGAGGGCGTGGTTGGCATGTTCCGTGGGGCAACGTTAGTCAATCTCGACAATAAAGGACGGTTTGCCGTTCCTGTTCGCTATCGCGACACGCTGAGCGCCGAATCGCAGGGACAAATGGTGTGCACCATTGACCTCCATCAGCCTTGCCTGCTGCTTTATACCCTGCCCGAATGGGAAATTATCGAACGAAAGCTGTCTCGCTTATCCAGCATGAATCCCGCAGAACGCCGCGTGCAGCGTCTGTTATTGGGGCATGCCAGCGAATGCCAGATGGATAATGCAGGCCGTTTATTGTTAGCGAATACGCTTCGCCAACATGCACGACTGACCAAAGAAGTGATGCTGGTTGGCCAGTTCAACAAGTTTGAACTGTGGGATGAACAGACCTGGTATCAACAAGTCAAGGATGATATTGACGCTGAGCAGTCGGCGCAGGACCCACTATCTGATCGATTGCAGGATTTGTCGCTATAGCTATGCAGGAAAATTACAAACACACCACGGTGCTCTTGGATGAGGCAGTTAACGGTCTTAACATCAAAGCAGACGGTATTTACATTGACGGCACTTTCGGGCGCGGTGGTCATTCACGCCTGATCCTTTCTCATTTAGGTGAACAGGGACGCTTGATTGCTATCGATCGCGACCCTGAAGCGATTGCCGCCGCCGCATTAATCAATGATCCCCGGTTTTCCATCGTACACGGGCCTTTCTCTCAGTTAAGCGATTATGTCGATGAACGCGGCTTACGCGGCAACATTGACGGCATTTTGCTGGATCTCGGCGTCTCCTCGCCGCAGCTTGACGATGCAGAACGCGGCTTCTCCTTTATGCGTGACGGCCCGCTGGACATGCGCATGGATCCTTCTCGCGGAGTATCCGCCGCAGAATGGCTGTTGAAGGCTGATGAAGCAGATATCGCCTTTGTGCTGAAAACCTTTGGCGAAGAACGCTTTGCTAAGCGAATTGCGCGCGCCATCGTTGAGCGTAATCGCGAACAGCCAATGACGCGTACCAAAGAACTGGCCGAAGTTATCTACGTTGCCACGCCGGTGAAGGATAAGTTCAAACATCCGGCGACCCGCAGTTTCCAGGCGATACGTATCTGGGTAAACAGCGAGCTGGAAGAGATTGAAAGGGCGCTTAAAGGTGCGCTTGATGTGCTGGCACCACAGGGCAGATTATCCGTTATCAGTTTCCATTCGCTGGAAGATCGCATCGTGAAGCGTTTTATGCGCGAACAGAGTCGCGGTCCACAGGTGCCGGCCGGCTTACCGCTGACCGAAGCGCAGTTGCAGAAGATGGGTGGTCGCGGCTTGAAAGCGTTAGGCAAAATGATGCCAGGCGAAAGTGAAGTGGCGGAGAATCCGCGTGCGCGCAGTTCGGTACTGCGTATTGCGGAAAGGACCGACGCATGATTGGCAACGAGCGCCACAGCCTGCCGGGCGTGATTGGCGGCGATCTGCTGCGTCACGGCAAAATTCCGGTAATTACGCTGATCGCGGTGCTGGTATCGGCAGTGCTGGTAGTGACCACGGCGCATAAAACGCGCCTGTTAACTGCCCAGCGCGAGCAGCTGGTGCTGGAGCGTGACGCTCTGGATATTGAGTGGCGTAACCTGATCCTTGAAGAGAACGCGCTGGGCGACCACAGTCGGGTCGAGCGCACCGCGACGGATAAGCTTCATCTTCAACATGTTGATCCAGCACAGGAAAATATTATTGTACAGCAATAAGGAATACCCGATTCAATGAGCGCCGGGAAACGCACGCTGAAATTGAAGAAACCGGAAGATAAAGCCAGCTTTGTAAGCTGGCGTTTTGCGTTGCTGTGCGGCTGTATTCTTCTGGCGCTGGTTGGCCTGTTGTTGCGCGTAGCCTATCTGCAGGTGATTAATCCCGATCGGCTGGTTCGCGAAGGCGATATGCGTTCCCTGCGCGTGCAGGCGGTGCCAACGGCTCGCGGCATGATCAGCGATCGCGCCGGACGGCCGCTGGCGGTGAGCGTGCCAGTAAACGCCATCTGGGCCGATCCAAAAGAGTTACACGATCGCGGCGGCATCACGCTGGACAGCCGCTGGAAGGCGCTTTCCGATGCGCTCTCTATTCCGCTCGATCAACTGGCAAGCCGCGTTAATGCGAATCCAAAAGGGCGCTTCGTTTATCTGGCGCGTCAAATCAATCCCGCCATCGGCGACTACATCAAGAAACTGAAGTTGCCGGGCATTCATCTGCGCGAAGAGTCACGCCGCTATTATCCGGCCGGGCAGGTCACTTCACACCTGATTGGCTTTACCAATATCGACGGGCAGGGCATTGAAGGCGTTGAAAAGAGCTTTGATAAGTGGCTGACCGGCCAGCCGGGCGAACGCACCGTGCGTAAAGATCGCTTTGGTCGGGTGATTGAAGATGTTTCATCGGTCGACAGCCAGGCAGCCCATAACCTGACGCTCAGTATCGATGAACGCCTGCAGGCTCTCGTCTATCGCGAACTCAACAATGCCGTCGCCTTTAACAAAGCAGAATCGGGCACCGCGGTACTGGTTGATGTGAACACCGGCGAAGTATTGGCGATGGCCAACAGCCCTGCGTACAACCCTAATAATCTCAGCAACACGCCAAAAGATGTGATGCGTAACCGGGCCATCACCGACATCTTCGAGCCTGGCTCGACGGTCAAACCGATGGTGGTCATGGCGGCGCTGCAGCGTGGCGTAGTGAAAGAGAACAGCGTGCTGCATACCGTGCCATATCGGGTAAATGGTCACGAGATCAAAGACGTGGCACGTTATAACGAATTGACCCTGACCGGCGTATTACAGAAGTCGAGTAACGTGGGCGTATCCAAACTCGCGTTAGCGATGCCCTCCTCAGCGTTAGTAGATACTTACTCACGTTTTGGACTGGGGAAAGCGACCAATCTGGGATTGGTCGGGGAAAGCAGTGGTTTATATCCGCAAAAACAACGGTGGTCTGACATTGAGAGGGCCACCTTCTCCTTTGGCTACGGGCTAATGGTAACGCCGTTACAGTTAGCGCGTGTCTACGCCACCATCGGCAGTTATGGCATACATCGTCCGCTCTCCATTACTAAAGTTGATCCGCCCGTTGCCGGCGAACGTGTTTTTCCCGAGTCGCTGGTGAAAACCGTGGTGCATATGATGGAAAGCGTAGCCTTACCGGGCGGCGGTGGCGTGAAGGCTGCGATCAAGGGCTACCGAATTGCGATCAAAACCGGTACCGCGAAAAAAGTTGGCCCGGATGGCCGTTACGTTAACAAATACATTGCTTACACCGCGGGCGTTGCGCCTGCCAGTCAGCCCCGTTTTGCGCTGGTGGTGGTGATTAACGATCCACAGGCAGGCAAATATTATGGCGGGGCGGTATCGGCACCGGTGTTTGGTGCCATCATGGGCGGCGTGTTACGCACCATGAACATTGAGCCTGATGCGTTACCGAGCGGTGATAAAAGCGAAATGGTGAACAACATTAAAGAGGGTTCCAGTGACAGATCGTAACTTGCGCGAGCTGGTGGCGCCGTGGGTAAGCGGCGCGCCATCGCGTCCGCTTCGCGACATGACACTTGATAGCCGCGCGGCGGCATCGGGCGATCTGTTTGTCGCAGTCGCAGGTCATCACGTTGATGGTCGGCATTTTATTCCGCAAGCCATTGCCCAGGGCGTGGCGGCGATCATCGCGGAAGCAGAAGGCGAAGCTGAAGACGGAGATATCCGCGACATGCATGGCGTGCCGGTTATCTATCTTGCTCAGCTGCAGCAGCGCCTTTCTGCGCTGGCGGGACGCTTCTACCAGCAGCCTGCCGATAAGCTGCGCCTGATTGGCGTGACCGGCACCAATGGCAAAACGACGACTACGCAGCTGCTGGCGCAGTGGGCGCAGCTGTTGGGAGAAAACAGTGCGGTGATGGGCACGGTGGGCAACGGCCTGTACGGCGAGTTGACGCCAGCTGAAAACACCACCGGTTCAGCGGTTGAAGTGCAGCAGCTGTTGCACAGCCTGCAACAGCGCGGCGCGACGCTGGCGGCAATGGAAGTCTCTTCACACGGGCTGGTACAGCATCGCGTTGCGGCGCTGCCTTTCTCCGCGGGCGTGTTCACCAATCTCAGTCGCGATCATCTCGATTATCACGGTGATATGGCGCAGTACGAAGCCGCTAAATGGTTGCTCTTCTCTGAGCACAGCGTCGGCGTCGTCGTGATCAACGCTGATGATGAAACGGGTTTTCGCTGGCTGCAAAATCTGCCCGACGCGGTTGCGGTCACCATGGCTGAAAACCTCGAGCCGGGCTGTCGCGGTCGCTGGTTAAAAGCCACCGCGGTGAGCTATCACGACAACGGCGCGACCGTTGCATTTGCCTCAAGCTGGGGCGAAGGCACAATCGAAAGCCGCCTGATGGGGGCGTTTAACGTCAGCAATCTTCTGCTGGCGTTGGCCACGCTGCTGGCGCTTGATTATCCCCTTGCGCAGTTGATCGCCACTGGCAACCAACTGCAACCGGTCTGCGGGCGTATGGAAGTGTTCAGCGCGCCAGGCAAGCCGGTGGTGGTGGTCGATTATGCCCATACGCCAGATGCGCTGGAAAAAGCGCTTGAAGCGGCGCGTTTGCACTGCAAAGGCCAGCTATGGTGCCTGTTTGGCTGCGGCGGCGATCGCGACAAAGGTAAACGTCCGCTGATGGGCGCGATTGCTGAGCAGTTTGCCGATGTTGTGGTGATCACCGACGATAATCCACGCGGCGAAGATCCCAAAGCGATAGTGGACGATATCCTCACTGGCTTGCTTGACCCGGGCCGCGTGCGCGTCGTTGCTGGTCGGGCACAGGCGGTAACTAACAGCATCATGCAGGCCAAACCTGACGACATTGTGCTGGTCGCTGGCAAAGGCCATGAAGATTATCAAATTGTCGGCAATCGCCGACTCGACTATTCCGACCGCCTGACCGTGGCGCGCCTGCTGGGAGTGATTGCATGATTACCTTCAGTTTAGAGACGCTGGCCGCTATCACTGGCGGTGAGCTGATTGGCGAAAACGTGCGCATCAGCGAAGTCACCACCGATACGCGAAAAGTCACCGCGGGCTCTCTGTTTATTGCGCTATCAGGCGAACGCTTCGATGCGCACGACTTTATCGATCAGGCTGCAGGGCAGGGCGCTGCCGCGTTATTAGTGAGTCGACCCCTCTCTACGGATATCCCTCAGGTGCGTGTCAGCGATACGCGCATTGCGCTGGGCCAGATTGCGGCCTGGGTGCGTCAGCACGCCAGTGCACGCGTGGTGGCGTTAACCGGCTCATCCGGCAAAACCTCGGTAAAAGAGATGACCGCGGCGATTCTGCGCCAGTGCGGCGAAACGCTCTATACCGCAGGCAACCTGAACAATGACATCGGCGTGCCGTTGACGCTGTTGCGCCTGACCCCACAACATCAATACGCCGTAATCGAACTGGGTGCTAATCATCAGGGCGAGATCGCTTACACCACGGCACTGACTTCGCCGGAAGCGGCGCTGATCAACAATCTTGCCGCGGCGCATCTTGAAGGTTTCGGTTCCCTCGCGGGCGTGGCCAAAGCCAAAGGCGAAATTTTTGCCGGTCTGCCCGAAAAAGGCATCGCCATTGTTAACCTGCAAAGCCATGACTTATCAGGCTGGCAGCCGCAGCTGGCGGACAAAACGCTGTGGCGTTTCACTGCTGAAGGCAATGAGAACAGCGAGTTTTACACCAGCGATCTGCAGATGACCGCACAGGGCAGCCGCTTTACGCTGCATACCCCGCGTGGCGCGATTGCTATCACGCTGCCGCTGCCTGGTCGCCACAACATCGCTAATGCGCTGGCTGCCGCGGCGCTGGCGCTGGCAGTTGATGCGCCGCTCGACGCGATCCAGGCCGGTCTGAGCCAGTTGCAGGCAGTGCCAGGCCGTTTGTTTCCAGTGGTGCTGACGCCGGGACAGCTGATTCTTGACGACAGCTATAACGCCAACGTGGGCTCAATGACCGCCGCGGTGAATGTGCTGGCTGATATGCCGGGCTATCGCGTTTTTGTGGTGGGCGATATGGCTGAGCTGGGTGAGCAGTCGGTGCAGTGTCACCGTGACGTCGGCCAGGCCGCGCGCGATGCCGGTATCGATAAGGTGCTTAGCGTAGGTACATTAAGTCGCGATATCAGCGAAACCAGCGGCGTTGGCGAACATTTCAGCGAAAAAACTGCCCTAACTGAACGTTTACGAAATTTATTGTCCGAACATGCGGCGATGACCATTTTAATCAAAGGTTCACGTAGTGCCGCCATGGAGCAGGTAGTACAGAGCTTACAGGAGAAAGGAACATGTTAGTCTGGCTGGCCGAGCATCTGGTCGTTTTCTATTCTGGTTTTAACGTCTTTTCTTACCTGACGTTTCGCGCCATTGTCAGCCTGCTGACCGCGCTGTTCCTCTGCTTATGGATGGGCCCACGTCTGATCGCCTGGCTGCAAAAGCTGCAGATTGGCCAGGTCGTGCGTAACGATGGTCCTGAATCGCATTTCAGTAAGCGCGGTACGCCGACCATGGGCGGCATCATGATCCTCGCCTCCATTACCATTTCGGTGCTGATGTGGGCCTATCCTTCCAATCCGTACGTCTGGTGCGTGCTGTTTGTGCTGGTGGGCTACGGCATCGTTGGCTTTGTAGATGATTATCGCAAGGTCGTACGCAAAGACACCAAAGGGCTGATCGCTCGCTGGAAATATTTCTGGCAGTCGGTTATCGCGCTGGTGATGGCGTTTGGCATGTACAGCATTGGCAAAGATACGCCCGCAACCGAGCTGGTTGTGCCTTTTTTCAAGGATGTTATGCCGCAGTTGGGGCTGCTCTATGTGGCGCTGGCGTACTTCGTGATTGTCGGTACCAGCAACGCGGTCAACCTCACCGATGGGCTGGATGGCCTCGCTATTATGCCAACGGTGTTTGTGGCTGCCGGTTTTGCACTGGTAGCCTGGGCGACCGGTAACGTTAACTTTGCGGAATACCTGCACATTCCTTATCTGCGCCATGCGGGTGAGCTGGTGATCGTCTGCACGGCTATCGTCGGCGCGGGCCTCGGTTTTCTGTGGTTTAACACCTATCCGGCTCAGGTTTTCATGGGCGATGTAGGCTCGCTGGCGCTGGGCGGCGCGCTGGGCACGATTGCCGTACTGCTGCGTCAGGAGTTTTTACTGCTGATCATGGGCGGGGTTTTCGTGGTGGAAACGCTGTCGGTGATTCTGCAGGTTGGTTCATTTAAGCTGCGCGGCCAGCGTATTTTCCGCATGGCACCTATTCATCACCATTATGAGCTGAAAGGCTGGCCGGAGCCGCGCGTCATTGTGCGCTTCTGGATTATTTCGCTGATGCTGGTGCTGATCGGCCTGGCTACGCTGAAGGTGCGTTAATTATGGCTGACTATCAGGGCAGAAACGTTGTCATTATCGGGTTAGGCCTTACCGGGCTCTCCTGTGTGGATTTTTTCCTCGCGCAGGGCGTGACGCCGCGCGTGATGGATACCCGCATTGCGCCGCCTGGTATCGATAAACTGCCCGAAACGGTCGAATGCCATACCGGCGATTTGAACCTCAGCTGGTTACTCAACAGCGATCTGATCGTCGCCAGCCCCGGTATGGCGCTGGCGCACCCGGCGCTGATGGAAGCCGCGGATGCCGGGATTGAAATCATTGGCGACATTGAGCTCTTTTGCCGTGAAGCGCAGGCGCCCATCGTGGCGATCACCGGCTCCAATGGTAAAAGTACCGTGACCACGCTGGTCGGTGAAATGGCCCGCGCTGCTGGCTGGTCTGTTGGCGTGGGCGGTAACATCGGCTTGCCCGCGCTGAGCCTGCTAAAAACCCCGGCTCAGCTGTATGTGCTTGAGCTGTCGAGCTTTCAGCTGGAAACCACATGGAGCCTGCAGGCGGCGGCGGCCACTATTCTGAACGTGACAGAAGATCATATGGATCGCTATCCGCTTGGGATGCAGCAATACCGTGCGGCCAAACTGCGCATTTATGAGCAGGCCGACGTCTGCATCGTCAACGCTGACGATGCGCTGACCATGCCGGTGCGCGGGGCGGACAAGCGCTGCGTGAGCTTTGGTATTGATGTCGGCGATTATCATCTTAATCGCCAGCAGGGCAGTACCTGGCTGCGGGTTAAAGGCGAGAAAGTGCTCAACAGCGATGAAATGAAGCTGGTAGGCCAGCATAACTATACCAATGCCCTGGCGGCGCTGGCGCTGGCTGATGCGGTTAACCTGCCGCGTGCTTCCAGCCTGAAAGCATTAACGACCTTCACCGGCTTGCCGCACCGCTTTCAACTGGTGCATGAACAGCGCGGTGTGCGCTGGATCAACGATTCTAAAGCCACCAACGTCGGCAGTACCGAAGCGGCGTTGCAGGGCCTGCAGGTCAAAGGCACGCTGTGGCTGCTGCTTGGCGGTGACGGCAAATCGGCCGACTTTTCTGCACTCGTTCCCTATTTAGCCGCCGACAATATTCGCGTTTACGCCTTTGGCCGCGATGGCGCTCAACTGGCTGCGCTGCGCCCGGACATTTCCGTACGCTGCGATACGCTACAGCAGGCCGTAACGGCCATCGCATCGCAGGTGCAAAGCGGTGACATGGTATTGCTCTCTCCGGCCTGCGCCAGCCTTGACCAATTTCGCAATTTCGAACAGCGCGGCGATGCGTTCGCGCAGCTGGCAAGGGAGTTAGGTTGATGAAATTTCCCGGCATAAGCCTCGCGGGAGGCCTGCCCAACCGCCTGAAAGAGTGGGTGATGGGCACCCGCGAAAAAGATACCGCCAGCATGGTGTTGTACGATCGCACTTTGCTTTGGCTGACCTTTGGCCTGGCGATTATCGGCTTTGTAATGGTGACCTCTGCATCGATGCCGGTCGGTCAGCGACTCAACGACGACGCTTTTTACTTTGCCAAACGCGACGCTTTTTATCTGATTCTGGCGCTGGGTATGGCGCTGGTGACGCTGCGCGTGCCGATGGATTTCTGGCAGCGCTACAGCAACATGATGCTGCTGGTCACGGTGCTGATGTTGCTGGTGGTGCTGGTAGTGGGTAGCTCGGTAAACGGTGCATCGCGCTGGATTGCCCTTGGCCCCTTACGTATCCAGCCAGCTGAACTCTCCAAGCTGTCGCTGTTTTGCTATCTCGCCAGCTATCTGGTGCGCAAGGTTGAGGAAGTACGTAATAACTTCTGGGGTTTCTGCAAACCGATGGGCGTGATGGTGGTGCTGGCCGTGCTGCTGCTGGCTCAGCCTGACCTCGGTACGGTGGTTGTGCTGTTTGTGACTACGCTGGCCATGCTCTTCCTGGCGGGAGCCAAACTGTGGCAGTTTTTGGCGATTATCGGCTCCGGCATCTTTGCCGTGATCCTGCTGATTATTGCTGAACCTTATCGTATGCGCCGCGTGACCTCATTCTGGAATCCATGGGAAGATCCCTTCGGCAGCGGCTATCAGCTGACACAGTCGTTAATGGCTTTTGGTCGTGGAGAGTTCTGGGGACAAGGTCTGGGGAATTCAGTGCAGAAGCTGGAATATCTGCCGGAGGCCCATACCGATTTTATCTTCTCAATCATCGGTGAAGAGCTCGGTTATATCGGTGTGGTTTTAGCACTGTTGATGGTATTCTTCGTCGCTTTTCGTGCCATGTCGATTGGCCGTCGTGCGCTGGAGTTAGATCAGCGTTTTGCCGGTTTTCTCGCCTGTTCCATCGGCGTGTGGTTTAGCTTTCAGGCACTGGTTAACGTTGGTGCGGCCGCAGGCATGTTGCCAACCAAAGGCCTGACTTTGCCGCTGATCAGCTACGGTGGTTCGAGCCTGATTATTATGTCGACGGCAATTGTTTTTCTGTTACGTATTGATTATGAAACGCGGCTGGCCAAAGCACAGGCGTTTACCCGAGGTGCACGATGAGTGGAAAGCGGTTGATGGTCATGGCAGGGGGTACCGGCGGACATGTTTTCCCCGGTCTGGCCGTGGCGCATCATCTGATGGCGCAGGGCTGGCAGGTGCGCTGGCTGGGCACCGCCGACCGTATGGAGGCGGATTTGGTACCTAAACACGGTATTGAGATCGACTTCATCCGTATCAGCGGCCTGCGCGGCAAAGGAATTAAGGCGCTGCTGGCGGCGCCGGTGCGTATTTTTAACGCCTGGCGTCAGGCGCGCGCCATCATGAAGGCGTACAAGCCTGATGTGGTGCTGGGCATGGGCGGTTATGTTTCTGGCCCCGGTGGTCTTGCCGCCTGGAGCTGTGGCGTGCCGGTGGTATTGCACGAGCAGAACGGCATTGCCGGTTTAACCAACAAATGGCTGGCGAAAATCGCCACCACGGTGTTGCAGGCATTTCCTGGCGCCTTTGCGAAAGCTGACGTAGTGGGTAATCCGGTACGTACTGATGTGCTGGCGTTGCCTTTACCGGCGGTACGCCTTGCCGGTCGCACGGGCCCTGTCCGCGTGCTGGTGATAGGCGGCAGTCAGGGCGCACGCGTGCTAAATCAAACCTTACCACAGGTCGCTGCGCAGTTAGGTGATGCGATAACGATATGGCATCAGGTTGGCAAGGGTGCGCTGCCTGTGGTGCTTGACGCTTATGCGCAGCAGGGGCAAACGCAGCACAATATTACCGAGTTTATCGATGATATGGCCGCGGCCTATGCCTGGGCTGATGTGGTGGTCTGTCGCTCCGGCGCACTTACCGTCAGCGAAGTGGCCGCTGCAGGATTACCGGCGATTTTTGTGCCTTTCCTGCATAAGGATCGCCAGCAGTACTGGAACGCGCTGCCGCTGGAAAAAGCGGGCGCGGCAAAAATTTATGAACAGCCGCAGTTCAACGCGACTGTAGTAGCAGAAACACTGAAGCAGTGGGATCGCCCCACGTTACTGACGATGGCGGAAAAAGCGCGTCAGGTAGCGATTCCCGATGCAACTGAACGCGTTGCCCGCGAAGTCGTGCAGGCAGCGCGTTAAACTGGTCGGTTATACCGGCCTGTGCCGTTCAGGCACATGCTGAAACAGGTAATCAGGTAAAGATGAATACACAACAACTGGCAAAACTGCGTACTTTCGTGCCCGAGATGCGACGTGTCCGGCACATCCATTTTGTTGGCATCGGTGGTGCTGGCATGGGCGGTATTGCTGAAGTGTTGGCTAACGAAGGCTACGAGATCAGTGGCTCCGATTTAGCCCCCAACGCGGTAACCCAGCATTTAATTAATCTGGGCGCGACCGTGTTCTTTAACCATCGTCCGGAGAATGTCTCGGGCGCGAGCGTGGTGGTGATCTCCAGTGCGGTTTCGCAGGATAACCCCGAAATTGTTGCCGCCCGTGAGGCGCGCATCCCGGTGATTCGCCGCGCTGAAATGCTGGCTGAACTGATGCGTTATCGCCATGGCATTGCCGTCGCCGGCACGCACGGTAAAACCACTACCACCGCGATGGTATCCAGCATTTATGCCGAAGGCGGACTGGATCCGACCTTTGTAAACGGTGGATTGGTTAAGGCCGCCGGCACCCATGCGCGCTTAGGCAGCAGCCGCTATTTGATCGCCGAAGCAGACGAAAGTGACGCTTCCTTTCTCCATCTGCAGCCGATGGTGGCCATCGTCACCAATATCGAAGCCGATCATATGGATACTTACCAGGGCGACTTCGAAAATTTAAAGCAGACCTTTATTAACTTCCTGCATAACCTGCCTTTTTACGGTCGTGCGGTAATGTGTGTGGATGATGCGGTAATCCGCGAATTAATTCCGCGCGTCGGGCGTCACATTACTACTTACGGTTTCAGTGACGATGCCGATGTTCGTATCGAGAACTATGAGCAGCATGGCGCACAGGGCCATTTTTCGCTGGTGCGTCACGATAAACCGCGTCTTAATGTCACGCTGAATGCGCCAGGCCGCCATAACGCCCTTAATGCGGCGGCATCGGTTGCTGTAGCGACCGAAGAGGGCATCGAAGACGAAGATATCCTCGCCGCGCTGGAGAGCTTCCAGGGTACCGGACGCCGCTTTGATGTGCTGGGCGAGTTTCCGACCGACGTCGTTAATGGCTGTGCCGGTGCTGCCATGCTGGTGGACGATTACGGCCATCACCCTACCGAAGTGGATGCCACCATCAAAGCAGCTCGCGCGGGCTGGCCTGAGAAAAAACTGGTGATGATTTTTCAGCCGCATCGCTATACGCGTACCCGCGATCTCTACGACGATTTTGCCAACGTGCTGTCGCAGGTGGATGTGCTGCTGATGCTGGATGTCTATTCCGCTGGCGAAACCCCGATTCCTGGCGCTGATAGCCGGGCGTTGTGCCGGACGATTCGCAGTCGTGGCAAAGTTGACCCGATTCTGGTCCCCGATCACGATGATGTCGCCGCGATGCTGGCGCCGGTGCTTTCCGGCAACGATCTGGTGATGGTTCAGGGCGCGGGTAATATTGGTAAAATTGCCCGTACGCTGGCAGAACATAAACTGATTCCGCAGGTTAAGGAGGAGCATCATGGCTGAGAAAGTCGCAGTATTGCTGGGTGGAACGTCTGCGGAGCGCGAAGTTTCTCTTAACTCCGGTAACGCGGTGCTCGCTGGCTTAAAAGAAGCGGGTATTGATGCGCATGCGGTTGATATTCGCGATGTGCCGGTATGGCAACTGAAAGAGCAGGGCTATCACAAGGCGTTTATCGCTCTTCACGGACGCGGTGGCGAAGATGGCACGCTGCAGGCAGCGCTGGAATTTCTGAACATTGCTTACACCGGCAGCGGCGTAATGGCATCGGCGATCAGCATGGACAAGCTGCGCACTAAGTTGTTGTGGCAGGGTGCCGGGTTGCCGGTATCGCCTTACATTATGCTGTCGCGCAGTGAGTGGGACGCAGGCCTCACCGAAGAGACCACGGCAAAAATTTCTGCGCTGGGCTTGCCGCTGTTTGTTAAGCCGAGCCGCGAAGGATCAAGTGTCGGTATCAGCCGGGTAAACGAGCAGGAGGCACTGCCAGCGGCTCTCGATAATGCATTTTTGCATGACGATGAAGTGCTGATTGAGCAATTTCTGAGCGGTGCGGAATATACCGTCAGCATTGTGGGTGAGACGCTGCTACCTTCTATTCGTATCCAGACTGCTAATACGTTTTATGACTATGAAGCCAAGTATCATTCTGATGAAACGCAATATTTTTGCCCAAGTGGCTTATCGGCTGAACGCGAAGCGGAACTGGCAGCGATCGTGCTGAAAGCCTGGCGCGTGCTCGGTTGTAGCGGCTGGGGCCGGGTTGACGTCATGATGGACGGCGCTGGCAATTTTCATCTGCTGGAAGTTAACACGTCGCCCGGTATGACCAGCCATAGTCTGGTACCAATGGCGGCAAAACAGGCAGGAATGAGTTTCTCCGCGCTGGCCGCCCGTATTCTGGAGTTGGCCGACTGATATGTCCCAGGCGGCTTTGAACGTAAGGAATAAGGAAGCGCAGGAGAAAAAAGCGCGAACCGGTCGCAGCAATGGCTCGCGACTGGCGGGTATTATTTTTTTGCTGTTGGTGCTTGGCACCATCGCCTTCGGCGGCTTTGTGGTGTTGAAGTGGATGAACGATGCTTCGCGACAGCCGCTGTCGAAGCTGGTGGTGACCGGTAAAATTCACTACACCAAAGATGATGACATTCGACAGGCGATTCTGGCGCTGGGCGCGCCGGGCACCTTTATGTCGCAGAACGTCGATGTTATTCAGCAACAGATTGAGCGTTTACCCTGGATTCAGCAGGTTAGCGTACGCAAACAGTGGCCCGACGAATTAAAGATTCATCTGGTGGAATACGTGCCAGTCGCACGCTGGAATGATTTACATATGGTTGATGCTGAAGGGAAATCGTTCAGCGTACCGGCCAGCCATGTCGGCAAAGAAACATTGCCGATGCTTTATGGTCCGGAAGGCAGCGAGTCAGAAGTGTTGGCCGGATATCATCAGATGGATCAGGTGATTAAAGCGGACAAGCTTACGTTAAAAGCGGCTTCTATGACGGCGCGCCGCTCATGGCAACTGGTCACCGGCGACGACATTCGTCTTGAGCTGGGACGCAGCGATACCATGAAGCGTTTGAACCGATTTATTGAGCTCTATCCGGCTTTGCAACAGCAGGCAACCGCAGAGAGCAAACGCATCGACTACGTCGATCTGCGTTATGACTCTGGCGCTGCCGTAGGCTGGGCTCCGGCATTTATTGAGCAACAGGATAGTCATCAGCAACAGAATCAGGCACAGGCTAAACAACAATGATCAAGGCAACGGACAGAAAGCTGGTAGTAGGTCTCGAAATTGGCACCGCGAAGGTTGCCGCCCTGGTTGGGGAAGTTCTGCCCGATGGTATGGTCAATATTATTGGCGTGGGCAGTTGCCCTTCGCGCGGTATGGACAAAGGCGGCGTAAACGATCTTGAGTCGGTGGTGAAATGCGTTCAGCGCGCCATCGATCAGGCCGAACTGATGGCAGACTGCCAGATTTCTTCGGTTTACCTCGCATTATCGGGTAAACATATCAGTTGCCAGAATGAAATCGGGATGGTTCCGATTTCCGAAGAGGAAGTGACGCAGGAAGATGTGGAAAACGTAGTGCATACCGCTAAATCGGTACGCGTGCGTGATGAGCATCGTATCTTGCATGTTATTCCTCAGGAATATGCGATCGACTATCAGGAAGGCATCAAAAATCCGGTGGGACTCTCCGGCGTGCGTATGCAGGCCAAAGTTCACCTGATTACCTGCCACAACGATATGGCGAAAAATATCGTGAAGGCAGTAGAGCGTTGCGGCCTTAAAGTGGATCAGCTTATTTTTGCCGGCCTGGCCTCCAGCTTTGCCGTGCTGACAGAAGATGAACGTGAGTTAGGCGTCTGCGTAGTGGACGTTGGCGGTGGCACCATGGATATTGCGGTATACACCGGCGGCGCGCTGCGTCATACCAAAGTCATTCCTTATGCAGGAAATGTGGTAACCAGCGATATCGCTTACGCTTTTGGTACGCCACCAACCGATGCTGAAGCGATTAAAGTGCGCCATGGTTGCGCGCTTGGCTCTATTGTCGGTAAAGATGAAAACGTTGAGGTGCCGAGCGTCGGTGGACGACCGCCACGCAGCCTTCAGCGGCAGACGCTGGCAGAAGTGATTGAGCCGCGTTACACCGAGTTGCTAAATTTAGTAAACGAAGAGATTTTGCAGCTGCAGGAACAGCTCCGTCAGCAAGGTGTTAAGCACCATCTGGCGGCCGGTATTGTCCTTACCGGCGGCGCAGCACAGATTGAAGGTTTGGCAGCATGCGCCCAGCGTGTGTTCCATACGCAGGTGCGTATTGGCCAGCCTTTGAACATCACCGGGCTAACAGATTATGCGCAGGAGCCGTATTACTCAACGGCGGTTGGCTTGCTGCACTATGGAAAAGAGTCGCACCTTAACGGTGAGGCTGAAGTGGAAAAAAGAGCGTCAGTTGGCAATTGGTTTAAGCGGATTAACAGCTGGCTAAAAAAAGAGTTTTAATTTTAGTAAAAGGAGATCATGCTAAGCACTGTTTATGATCTCCAGGCGACAGGCACATAACGGAGAGAAATTATGTTTGAACCTATGGAATTAACCAATGACGCGGTGATTAAAGTCATCGGCGTCGGCGGCGGCGGCGGCAATGCCGTTGAGCACATGGTACGCGAGCGTATCGAAGGTGTGGAATTCTTCGCGGTAAACACCGATGCGCAGGCATTGCGCAAAACCGCAGTTGGCCAGACCATTCAGATCGGTAACAACATTACAAAAGGTCTGGGCGCGGGTGCGAATCCGGAAGTAGGGCGCAATTCGGCAGAAGAAGACCGTGAAGCCCTGCGTGCGGCGCTTGAAGGCGCTGACATGGTGTTTATTGCAGCTGGTATGGGCGGCGGCACCGGTACGGGTGCAGCCCCTGTTGTAGCTGAAGTCGCTAAAGATTTGGGTATTCTTACCGTTGCGGTGGTCACCAAGCCTTTTAACTTCGAAGGCAAAAAACGTATGGCGTTTGCTGAACAAGGCATCGCTGAGCTTTCCAAGCACGTTGATTCCCTGATCACCATTCCAAACGACAAGCTGCTTAAAGTGCTTGGCCGTGGCATCTCACTGCTTGATGCATTTGGCGCGGCGAATGACGTGCTGAAAGGCGCGGTACAGGGTATCGCTGAACTGATTACACGTCCTGGCCTGATGAACGTCGACTTTGCTGACGTGCGCACCGTAATGTCCGAAATGGGCTACGCGATGATGGGTTCTGGCGTTGCCTGTGGCGAAGATCGCGCTGAAGAAGCGGCTGAAATGGCAATCTCCAGCCCACTGCTGGAAGATATCGACCTGTCTGGTGCGCGCGGCGTGCTGGTTAACATCACCGCTGGTTTCGACCTGCGTCTGGATGAGTTCGAAACCGTAGGTAACACTATCCGCGCCTTTGCTTCCGACAACGCAACCGTGGTGATCGGTACATCTCTGGATCCAGAGATGAACGATGAACTGCGTGTGACCGTGGTCGCAACCGGTATTGGCATGGACAAGCGCCCTGAAATCACGCTGGTGACCAACAAGCCAGCCAGCCAGCCGGTAATGGATCATCGCTACCAGCAACATGGTATGGCGCCGCTGCCGCAGGAGCAAAAACCTGCTGCTAAAGTCGTCAATGACCAGGCTGCTCAGAGCAATAAAGAACCCGATTATCTTGATATTCCTGCGTTTTTACGTAAGCAGGCTGATTAAGAATAACCTGAGAATTGGGCTTCTCCGCTCTTTGTGCTAAAGTGTTCGCCCGCTGGTAACGTATACTGGCGGTCGGATGAGTAATTTTGCGAGATAATGCGATGATCAAACAACGGACATTGAAACGTATCGTTAATGCGACTGGTGTTGGTTTACATACCGGCAAAAAAGTCATGTTAACGTTGCGCCCTGCGCCGGCTAACACCGGGGTCATCTATCGTCGCACTGACTTGAATCCACCGGTTGATTTTCCGGCTGATGCAAAATACGTGCGCGACACCATGCTGAGTACTTGCCTGGTGAACGATGAAGGCGTGCGTATTTCAACGGTTGAGCATCTTAATGCGGCTTTGGCCGGTCTAGGCATTGATAACATCATTGTGGAAGTTGATGCGCCTGAAATTCCTATTATGGATGGCAGTGCGGCACCTTTCGTTTATCTGTTATTAGATGCAGGCGTTGAAGAGCTTAACAGTGCGAAGAAATTCGTACGGGTTAAACAAGCGGTGCGCGTAGAAGATGGTGATAAATGGGCTGAAATTAAACCGTTTAACGGTTTTTCACTCGATTTCACTATCGATTTCCAGCACCCGGCAATTGATGCCAGCTCACAGCGCTATCAGATGAATTTCTCCGCTGAATCTTTTATGCGTCAGATCAGCCGGGCTCGCACTTTTGGCTTTATGCGTGAGATTGAATACCTGCAATCACGTGGTCTGTGCCTGGGCGGCAGTTTCGATTGCGCTATCGTGGTAGACGATTTCCGCGTATTAAACGAAGACGGTTTACGCTTCGAAGATGAATTTGTTCGCCATAAAATGCTTGATGCCATTGGCGATCTGTTCATGTGTGGCCACAATATTATCGGCGCGTTTACCGCCTTTAAATCAGGTCATGCTCTGAACAACAAATTACTGCAGGCCGTTCTGGCCAGACAGGAAGCTTGGGAATGGGCAACCTTCGAAGATGAAGCTGAACTGCCACTGGCATTTAAAGCACCTAATTTAGTTCTGGCATAAGCCTGAACATCTGAACGACGGGTTCACGGGCAACCTCTCTCCGGCCTCTGAACCCGTCGTTTTTTATTGTCTGTTAGTTAACGCCTCCGCCATTCTCTCCGCCCTAATCAACTGCTGCTTTGCTGAACAATAATCTGGCTAATTCCGCTTTATGATTAATATCTTGAGATGTCGACGCTGCGCATTGATGATACTATTTGCCCCTAATTTCAGGTTGGTAAGCCACCGTGCATGCCAACAGTAACAGGCTTTAACAGCGCGATGCAGTCTGCATCGACTTGGTGGAACAGAGTGATCGGCATCTTTCAACGTTGGCGACAATTGGGTAAGCGCTATTTCTGGCCTCATCTCCTGCTGGGGATGGTTGCGGCCAGTTTGGGCCTGCCTGCTGCCAGCGCACAGAATCCCGATCAAAACAGCCTACGCCAGTCGCCCGCTAAAAGCCTGGCCATCGGCAATGTCGTACGATTTAACAGCCTTGCTCTGCTGGAAAGCGCACGCAAACCCAACTTCAGCGTCGATTACTGGCATCAGCATGCCATCCGCACGGTTATTCGTCACCTCTCTTTTGCGCTGACGCCACAGCGACTGGCTGATGTTGAGCAGGCCTTACCGCTGGCAGTACAAAAACATGCGTTAATCGATTCGCTCAATGCGTTATTAACGCATCAGCCGGTTTATACCGCTCATCGTAACGCCATTGCAGCGCCTTTGCCTTTGGCCATCAATACCTTTGCCAGCGGACTGTGGCTGTCGCAGATTCGTGGTATCCGCGCCGGACCTCATCTCTTTCTTAGCTAACTGAACTCTGCAGAGCCTTCTGCTAACGATAAAAAAACCAGTATAAAACCGCAGCAATGTGGTCGGAAAGAGACTTAATTTACTATGTTAATCAAATTACTCACCAAAGTTTTTGGCAGTAGCAACGATCGTACGCTTCGCCGTATGCGTAAAGTGGTTGAAACCATCAACAAGATGGAACCCGAGTTTGTAAAACTGTCTGATGAACAGCTCAAAGCCAAGACCGACGAGTTTCGTGCGCGTCTGGCAAAAGGCACCTCCCTGGAAGAGTTAATTCCTGAAGCCTTTGCCACCGTTCGCGAAGCCAGTAAGCGTGTATTTAACATGCGTCACTTTGACGTCCAGCTGCTCGGCGGTATGGTGCTGAATAACCGTTGCATCGCGGAAATGCGCACCGGTGAAGGTAAAACCCTGACCGCCACACTGCCTGCTTATCTGAACGCACTCACTGGCAAAGGCGTACACGTTATTACCGTGAACGACTATCTTGCCCAGCGCGATGCAGAAAATAACCGTCCGCTGTTTGAATTCCTCGGTCTGAGCATTGGTATCAACCTGCCAAATATGCCTGCGCCGGCCAAGCGTGAAGCATATGCGGCCGATATTACCTACGGCACCAACAACGAATATGGCTTTGACTATCTGCGTGACAACATGGCATTCAGTCCTGAAGAGCGCGTACAGCGTAAGCTGAACTATGCGCTAGTGGATGAAGTTGACTCCATTTTGATCGATGAAGCGCGCACGCCGTTAATCATCTCCGGTCCGGCTGAAGACAGCTCTGAACTCTATATCAAAGTAAACAAAATCATTCCGCATCTGATTCGTCAGGAAAAAGAAGATTCCGACACCTTCCAGGGTGAAGGCCACTTCTCCGTCGATGAAAAAGCGCGCCAGGTGCACCTGACCGAGCGTGGACTGGTCGCCATTGAAGAGCTGCTGGTGAGCGAAGGGATCATGGAAGAGGGTGAATCGCTCTACTCGCCGACCAACATTATGCTGATGCATCATGTCACCGCCGCATTGCGCTCACATGTGCTGTTTACTCGCGATGTGGACTACATCGTGAAAGATGGTGAAGTGATCATCGTTGATGAGCACACCGGCCGTACCATGCAGGGACGTCGTTGGTCAGATGGCCTGCATCAGGCTATCGAAGCAAAAGAAGGCGTTGAAATCCAGAACGAAAACCAGACGCTGGCTTCCATCACCTTTCAGAACTACTTCCGCTTGTACGACAAACTGGCAGGCATGACCGGTACCGCCGATACCGAAGCATTTGAATTCAGCTCTATCTACAAGCTGGATACCATTGTGGTGCCAACCAACCGGCCGATGGTGCGTAAAGATCTGCCTGATTTGGTCTACATGACCGAAAAAGAGAAAATCGACGCGATCATTGAGGATATCCGCGAGCGTACCGCGAACGGCCAGCCCGTGCTGGTGGGTACCATCTCGATTGAAAAATCAGAGGTGGTTTCTAATGAGCTGACGCGTGCAGGTATCAAACACAACGTTCTTAACGCCAAATTCCACGCCCGTGAAGCGGACATCGTTGCACAGGCAGGCCAGCCGGGCGCGGTGACCATCGCTACCAACATGGCAGGTCGTGGTACCGATATCGTGCTGGGCGGCAGCTGGCAGTCAGAAATTGCCGAGCTGGCCGATCCGACGCCAGAGCAAATCGCAAAAATTAAAGCTGACTGGCAGGTTCGCCACGATGCCGTTCTGGCTTCAGGCGGCCTGCACATTATCGGCACCGAGCGCCACGAATCTCGTCGTATTGATAACCAGCTGCGCGGTCGTGCCGGTCGTCAGGGCGATCAGGGTTCATCACGCTTCTATCTGTCGATGGAAGATGCGCTGATGCGTATTTTTGCCTCCGATCGCGTTTCTAACATGATGCGTAAACTGGGTATGAAGCCAGGTGAAGCGATTGAACACCCATGGGTGACCAAAGCGATTGCCAATGCGCAGCGCAAAGTGGAAAGCCGTAACTTTGATATTCGTAAGCAGCTGCTGGAATACGATGACGTTGCTAACGATCAGCGCCGTGCTATCTACAGTCAGCGTAATGAGTTGCTTGATGTTTCTGACGTCAGCGAAACCATCAACAGTATCCGCGAAGATGTGCTGAAAACCACCATCGATACCTACATTCCACCGCAGTCGCTGGAAGAAATGTGGGATGTTGCCGGCCTGGAAGAGCGTCTGAGAAACGATTTCGATCTCGATCTGCCGATTGCACAATGGTTGGATAAAGAGCCGGATCTGCATGAAGAGACGCTACGCGAACGTATCATGAGCGAAGCCATAAAAGCCTACGCCGCGAAAGAAGAGATTGTCGGCACCGAAATGATGCGTAATTTTGAAAAAGGCATCATGTTGCAGACGCTGGATTCATTGTGGAAAGAGCATCTGGCCGCGATGGATTATCTGCGTCAGGGCATCCATCTGCGTGGCTATGCACAGAAAGATCCTAAGCAGGAATATAAGCGCGAATCTTTCGCCATGTTTGGCGCCATGCTGGAATCACTGAAATATGAAGTGATCAGCACGTTGAGCAAGGTTCAGGTACGCATGCCGGAAGAAGTGGAGCAGATGGAGCAGCAGCGTCGCGAAGAAGCTGAGCGCCTGCAGCAGCAGCAGCAGTTAAGTCATGTCGATGATGAAACCGTTGAGGCCGCTGAACTGGCGACGCAAAGCGGCGAGCGTAAAGTAGGACGTAATGATCTTTGCCCATGCGGTTCCGGTAAGAAATACAAGCAGTGCCATGGCCGTCTGGCATAATCCTGACCCGGCATAAGCACCTGAGAAAAAGCCAGCGCAAGCTGGCTTTTTTATTGCCGTTTTTAAACCTGTTTTTTGCTTTATCGTTTTATCGCAATAATAACCTGGTGGCCGCTCGTTGATTTTGCTTACATGACACGGGCTTGTTAACAGCACTGGCTTTAACGCCGTTATCTGCTCATTTTTTCCGTAATGGTTTATTTATGTTAATGCGATTAACGGCGTCATCAATGAGGTTGAATGAAGTTCTGAGCAGGAGAATACCTCGTCTCTGCCGCATTTTTTATATTTAACCGGTACATTATTTATCGATATCAGGCTACCTGTCGCCTTTTGTTTAGCGCGCAAGGCATTGCCATATGGTCATGGTTTATCGGTCAAATAAGATGTGTGCTCACGCAGATCAATGCTTTCAGGCTGATGCCATGCCAGTAAGTAACAGCATGAAATTCGGCTGGAAAGCTAATTACTTCAATGGCTTGGCTTGTCAGGTTGGCAAGATTATCTCGCGAGATCATGCCTGGCGATCTCTTCCATGAGCTTAGTATTAAAACGAATGCCATAGCAGGGAACGGTAATTAATAGCTTTTCTGATAATCCATACCGCTTTAGTAACGCGCGGCTTTGAAATATGAGCTGATGATAATTATTGTCGCCTATCCTCAGATGATTTTCATGCCACACAGTGGCGATGATACTTTTTTTACGGTTGATATTGAAAAACATGCAATAAAAAAGCCGCTTCTGTGCCTCATTCAGGGGGATAACTTGGTTGGCGGGATGATAGGTCAGCGTATTCATAACGCCATCAACCGAAAGAATATCTTTAAACGTCGCGCACTGCATTCCGATAATGTCTGCGCTATTAGTGGTGCCATCCGAAGATGCTTTTATCGGTGCTAAGGTCATCATATTCAGTGTTCGGTATATATCATGTTCATCCAGATTCAACAGGCAGATTAACGTTTTGCAGCGGCACCAGCAGCAAGACCTGTCTTGTTCAGTGGTGAATTCCGGCTTCAAACGAATTGAAAGATAGAGACGCATTAACAATGACTTACTCATGCTTTAAGATGGGCTTTATGACGTATCTCAGGAGTCTCTATCCATGAAGCACTTACAGGTCGCGGTCGGCGTTATTCGCAACGCCAGCCATGAAATTTTTCTTGCGCAGCGTTCATCAAGCTCGCATATGGCAAATATGTGGGAGTTTCCCGGCGGAAAAATCGAGTTGGGAGAGAGCGCGCAGCAGGCGCTGGTGCGTGAGCTGGCTGAAGAAACCGGTATTGAGGTGACGCAGGCAGAAGCCATCGGCTCTGCCGATCACACCTATGAAGATGTGCGGGTTACACTGCATTTTTTCCTGGTGGAACAGTGGCAGGGTGAACCCTGGGGTCGGGAAGGGCAGCCACAACGTTGGGTTAAGCAGGCTGAGTTGGTAGCGGAAGAGTTTCCGCCGGCCAATCATGCGCTTATCGCCCGTTTACGTCAGGAAGCCGCCCAGTTAGCGAACTAGTCGTCGTTACGCGGCTCCAGCTCGCTCCAGTCATCGCTATCGGAGAGATCGTTATTGCTGGCAATACGTTTCTCTTCGTTAGCCCATTCGCCTAAATCGATTAGCTGACAACGTTTGCTGCAAAAGGGACGCCACGGGCTTAGCTCATCCCAAATCACCTCTTTTTTACAGGTTGGACAGTTAACGATGGTCACGTCTTTTTGCATCTTATTAATCCTTAACAACAGGCGAGCCCAAAATCGAGCCGCGCCGGTACTTCACCATGCTCGCTATCAAGCGGCAGAAAACGAATAGCATAACGACTTTTATGACCCGATACCTGCGGATAGAGCGAATCCTCCAGCGTCAGCTGCAAACGCAATAAATCTGCGCCTTCGGCATTATCCTGGAAAAAACCGTTCAGGCTGGTGTGGGTGCGAAAGGTCGCCGATTGACGAATCAGGTCGAGAATAATGGTTAGCGTATCACTGAGCGGACTCAACGAAGCGAGCCAGATGTCCACTTGACGATCGCGCTGAGCCTGATCGATATGCAACCAGATGTGCAGCGTTGGCAGATCAAAACTGCAGCAGCCGCCGGGTATGCTCAGCCGCTGACGCACCAGCGCAATCAGGCGGTCTTCCCGCAGCAGTTGTCCAATGCGCGGCGCCGCCAGCAGTTGACTTGACTGCGCCTTCAACCGGTCGCGCAGCTGTTCCACCACTGCCATATCGACGCCAGGCACATCAGCCCAGGCGAGCAGCTTCTGCTGTTGACGCTCCAGCTCTTTGGTCATTTCCGTACGCAACTCTCCCCGATCGAACACATCCAGCAGATCGCCCATGTTGCGGAAAAAGGTCAGCGCGGTGAGGTGATCGGCGATGTAGCGGCTGCCCTGAAGTTGCGCCAGCAGAAATTCGATGCGCAGCCAGGTGCGCATTTTCTCATTTAATGGGTGCTCAAAAAGAATGTTGGTCATGCTTCTGATCCTGTTTTGCTGCTGCCAGCGCCAGATAGCGCTGATGCAGTTCAGCAACGCGCGGCAATACCGATTCCGGCGTGCCGTTATTATCAATAATGTCGTCCGCCACGGCGAGTCGTGCTTCTCGCGTCGCCTGAGCGGCAAGAATATTTTGCGCCTGTTCCAGACTGACGTTATCGCGCGCCAGTGTGCGCTGTAGTTGGATTTCACGATCAACATCGACCACCAGCACGCGGTCAGCTTGATGATAAAGATGATTCTCCACCAGCAGCGGCACCACCCACAAACGCCAGGGTGAGTGGCAAAGCGCCAGCTGACGCTGCGTTTCCTGCTGAATCAGCGGATGCAGCAGCTGATTTAACCAGGTTTTCTCATCGGGTGAACTAAAAATAATCTCACGCAGGCGGCTGCGGATAAGCTGACCCTGTTCATTCACTATCTGAGCACCAAAACGTGCCTCAATAGCAGCCAGTGCGGGCGTGCCGGGCTCAACAACCTGGCGGGCGATAATATCAGCGTCGACCATATCGACACCAAGATTGACAAAGGCATTCGCGATGGTGCTTTTGCCGCTGCCGATGCCGCCGGTAAGCGCAACCGTATATGACATAACCTGTGTGCTCGCTGGTTGATGACTGCAAAAGGTGAGAACGGCCACACTGCAGATGTAGGGAAAAATATTAACGGATTGTAGCGTAAATCCCGCAAATCTCGCACTCTTGTCATGCCGTTTTTGGCGCGTATGATAACGTCACTGGAGCGGGCGTATTTGCCAGTTTTGCCACTAACCAGGAAATCTCCATGCGTATTGAAGAAGATATCAAGCTCGGCTTTAAAGATGTGCTAATCCGGCCTAAACGCTCAACGTTGAAAAGCCGATCGCAGGTTGAGCTTGCCCGCGAGTTTACCTTTAAACACTCCGCAATAACCTGGTCAGGCGTGCCTGTGATTGCCGCGAATATGGATACGGTGGGCACCTTTACCATGGCTGAAGCGTTAGCGGCTTTTGATATTCTCACCGCGGTACACAAACACTACAGCGTTGAGCAGTGGCAGGCCTTTGTGCAGCGCGTGCCGGAAAGTGTGCTCAGCCACGTTATGGTTTCCACGGGGACTTCTGAAGCTGACTTCCTCAAGCTGAAACAGATCCTTGCACTTTCGCCACGCCTGAACTTTATCTGCATCGACGTTGCCAACGGCTATTCAGAGCACTTCGTTGAGTTTTTACAGCGTGCGCGTGAAGCCTGCCCGGGAAAAACCATCTGTGCGGGTAACGTAGTCACCGGCGAGATGGTGGAGGAGCTAATTCTTTCCGGCGCGGATATTGTCAAAGTCGGTATTGGCCCCGGCTCGGTCTGCACCACGCGTGTCAAAACCGGCGTCGGTTATCCGCAGCTTTCCGCGGTGATTGAATGTGCCGATGCCGCTCATGGGCTCGGCGGGCAGATCGTCAGTGATGGCGGATGCGCCGTGCCAGGCGATATCGCGAAAGCCTTTGGCGGCGGGGCCGATTTCGTCATGCTGGGCGGCATGTTGGCAGCGCACGATGAGTGTGAAGGCACGGTGGTGGAAGAGCAGGGTGAACAGTTTATGCTGTTTTACGGCATGAGCTCTGAGTCAGCAATGAAACGCCATGTTGGCGGTGTGGCGCAGTATCGTGCAGCTGAGGGTAAAACGGTGCGTCTGCCGTTGCGCGGACCGGTTGAAGAGACGGCGCGCGATATTCTCGGCGGCCTGCGTTCTGCCTGTACTTATGTCGGCGCAGAAAGGCTTAAAGAGCTGACCAAACGTACTACCTTTATTCGCGTCAATGAACAGGAAAACCGCGTTTTTAATCGCTGATATTGCCTGTTGCGGGCTGGTGAGCATCTTGCTTTCACCAGCCCGGATTAACGTGCTTAATGCAACGCATCGCCCAGTCCAAAAATGGGCAGATACATGGCGATAACCAACACGCCAACAATCACCCCGATCACCACCATCATCAATGGCTCTAATGTGGCCGCCAGCTTATCCGCCTGCTCATGGGTTGAGGTTTCATGCCATTCAGCAAGGCGAGTTAACAGGGTATCCAGCGCACCTGCCTCTTCGCCAGACTTAATCAGCTGATAGCAGAGTGGCGTGAACAGCGAGCCCTGAATCGCCTGATGCAACGGCATACCACCGGAAATGTGCTGCTGAATGGCAACGATCTCTTCGCGCCAGATCGCCTGATCCAGCGTTTTTTCCACCGCCTGCAGACTTTGTAATAACGTTAGCCCGGCACTTTGCGTCAGGCTCAGGGTAGTGAAAATGCGGCTTAGCTGGCTGCCACGATACAGTGAAGATATCAACGGCAGCCACAGCAGCAGTCGCTGCTCCCGGCGTCTTACTGAAACAAAGCGTTGCCGCTGGCGACGCCAGACAAGGAGTAAGGCGCTCATGGAAGCGGCCAGCGGTAAAAATGCTGACTGTAGCCATTCTGAGAAGCCCATTACCGCAGCGGTAAAAGCGGGAAGAGGCGAGTCAAAAGAGTCATAAATTGCGACAAACTCCGGTAATACAAACAGCAGCATGCCGCCGCTCACCGCACCAGCAACCAACAAAATAAACAGCGGATAGCGCAACGCTTTGATGACTTTTTTCTGCAGCTGTTGCTGCCGCTCCTGTTGACCCGCCAGCTGCTGACAACAGCTATCGAGTTGACCGGTGACTTCGCCTACCTGCATCAGCGCAGGAAACAGTGGGCTGAAGATGGTTGGCCATTGTTGCAGCGCAGTGGAGAAGGGATCGCCACGTGAAACCTGCTCCTGTAATGCGGCAATCAGAGCACGCCAGCCCGCATGCGGATGCCCTTCACCAATCAGACGCAAAGCATCGGCCAGCGTCATGCCTGCCTGCAACAGCGTGGCAAGCTGGCGAATGAAGTTGATTTTCTGATCGCCTTTCCACTGGGCGGCGCGATAGCGTTTCTGCTGGCGACAACCAATCGGCAGCAGATCTTTTTCTATCAGCCGCATGACGGCCTGTTGCCGATCGGCAGCCAGCATTTCGCCCTGATGCAGCGCGCCGTTATCGTCCATAGCCTGCCAGCGAAACAGTACGCAGTCAGCCATGCTCAATGCCTACAATGCGATTCACCTCATCCAGTGAGGTTTCGCCGCGGCTGACCGCCAGCAACCCCTCGCTGAACAGATTGCGCATGCCCTGCTGCTGCGCCAGTACCAGCAGCTGATCCGCTGAGGCTTCTGCAGCAATAGCGTTCTGCATCTTGCCGTTAATCGGCAGCAGTTCAAACAGCGCCAGCCGACCGTAATAGCCGGAAAAGCAGTGATCGCAGCCGGGGGCGCGCCAGGTTTGTAGCGTGCCGGGCCAGACCGCCGGAGGAAAATGTGCCAGCGCCTCCGCTGGCTGACGGCAGTGCGCACACAGCCTGCGTACCAGGCGCTGCGCAATAATTAACTTTAGCGCTGAACCCAACAGATAACCGGGGATCCCCATCTGTCCAAGGCGCGTCAGCGTTTCGCTGGTGGAGTTGGTGTGCAGCGTGGAAAGTACCAGGTGACCAGTCTGCGCGGCTTTGACCGCAATCTCCGCCGTCTCCGCATCGCGTATTTCGCCGACCATAATGATATCGGGATCCTGACGCAGCAGGGATCGCAGCACCAGGTTGAAATCAAGTCCGGCGCGAGTATGAATCTGTGTCTGATTGATACCTGCCAGCGGGATTTCAACCGGATCTTCGACGCTACAAACATTTTTCTCGGGCTGGTTGAGTGCGCTAAGGCCGCTATAGAGGGTGAAGGTTTTGCCGCTGCCGGTTGGGCCGGTTACCAGAATTAATCCCTGAGGTTTTGCCAGCGCCTCGCGATAGAGACGAAGCAGCGGGGCGGGCATGCCCAGTTTCTCCAGGGCAACAGAATGCGCTTCGCTTTGCAGCAGTCGCACCACGCACTTCTCGCCATAGCGGGTCGGCAGCGTTGACAGCCGAAAGGAGGCGCTCTTCTCTGTCAGCGTAATGCTGAACTGGCCGTCCTGCGGCAAACGTCGCTCGGCTATATCCAGACTGGCAAGGATTTTCAGACGGGCGATTAATCCTGCGGGTGCCACATCCGGCAACTGGGTCAGAATTTGCAGCACGCCATCAATGCGCAGACGAACGCGCAGGCCATGCTGCTGCGGCTCAATATGTACATCGGAAGCCCGGCGTTGGATAGCCTGAGTGAGTATCGCCTCAACGGCATCAATCGCCGATTCTGCTGGTGGCTGTTCACGCACGGCGTCAGGATTGGCACAGGGGGCATATTGCTCAAGCCGGGCAGGCGGCCACTGTTCAACCTCAACGCGACACTGCGTGGCAAAGCGCAGCGCTTCGGTCATCTCTGCAATGGATGAGGCGTCCTGCGCAATGGCCACGCGCAACATCTGCTCATCGTGATGCAGAACCACTGCGCGATATTGCTGGCAGAGCATATCCAACGGACGACGGGTAGACGTTTTCATGCTCATCCCTGCTTATCGTCGAAGCGGAACACATTGAGGCAGTTATCCTGCAAGCTGCTGTTGTCACTGGTGCAGGCGCGTTGCCAGCTCATCTGCCCCTCATTGCTGTTCCAGAGCGGGCTCATCACCACATTCAATCCGCTGAGGCTTTCCTGCCCGGTTAGCGTAATGGCTCCGGCATTTACCGCCACGCTGGCGACATAACGTGAACCTTTTGCTGCCGGAATACCGTTCTCGCCAGCATTACAGTTAGCGGTTGCGCCACGCTCAATGGTGCAGAGCTCTACTGCCGTTTTATAGGGCACCATGGTTTGCAGCATGTCAGTCAGGGCGGCGCGCTGCAGGTAATTCTGATAGGCCGGCAGGCCAATGGCGCTGAGTATGGCGACAATGCCAATGACGATCATGAGTTCAATCAGGGTAAATCCGCGTTGCATTTCCATAGCCATCTCCTCCGTTGTGGTAGAGCGCTATGCTGCAATAGCGCCCGGCAGGCAGCCACAGGGGAAAATCCATGCTGGAAGCGCTGGCGCAAAGAAAATTCACGTTTTACATGGGATGAGAAAAGTTGCCGAGCCAGCGCACAAATTTTTCAGAGAGGGAGACAGAAAAGCCATCCTGCAGGATGGCCTGTACCGATAAAGCGTTACTGAAAGCGCATGGAGAGATCCAGCGCCCGCACATGTTTGGTCAGAGCGCCAACCGAGACGAAATCTACGCCAGTGGCGGCGATAATCGGTAACGTCGCTTCCGTAACGTTGCCTGATACCTCCAGCAGCGCGCGCTGCTGATTCTGCTCCACCGCCTGACGCATCATGTCGGGTGTGAAGTTATCCAGCATCACAATATCGGCCCCGGCATTCAGCGCCTGTGCCAATTCATCAAGCGATTCAACCTCGACTTCCACCGGCACATCGGGATGCAGCCATAGCGCTTTTTCCACGGCCTGCGCAATTGAGCCCGTGGCGATAATATGATTTTCCTTAATCAAAAACGCATCGGCCAATCCCAGACGATGATTGCTTCCGCCGCCGCACAGCACGGCATATTTCAGCGCGGTGCGTAGTCCAGGCAGCGTTTTGCGCGTATCCAGCAGTCGCGTTTGGGTTCCGGCCAGCAGCGCCACATAACGAGCCACTTCCGTTGCCACACCGGAAAGCGTTTGCACAAAGTTTAGCGCGGTGCGCTCGGCGGTGAGAATGATGCGCGCGGGTCCATGCAGGGTAAAAAGCACCTGATTGGCCAGCAGTCTGTCGCCATCGTCAACCTGCCACTGAATGCTGACCTGGTGACCCAGCTGAGCAAACACCTCTTCGACCCAGCGTTTACCACAGAAAACGCCTTCTTCGCGGGTAATTACCGTTGCCTGAGCCACTTTATCCGCAGGCAGAAGCAGGGCAGTCAAATCGTTATCAGCATCGATTGTGCCGCCAAGGTCTTCACGCAGGGCCAGCTCTACGGCAGGGGGGATATCGTTGCCAATGCGGCTCAGCAACGCAGTTTTACGGCTGTCATGATCATAGCGGCGGGCGGTCATATCCCTCTCCAGACGGAAAAATAAGCGGATACTGTAGTGTTTTTACCCGCCGTCTGCCAGCAGAAAACGCCATTTTGTTTAGTATCCTTAACAATGCGTTGTGTCATGTGAGAAGGTGCTGCTGTTGGGCTATTCCTGCCAATAATTTGCCAGGCAACCATGCTACTCTTTCAGCGTGACGTTGATTAAGGAGTAACGCATGCAGTTGCAGCAGGGCTGGATTGATGAAGCCAGAAAGGTGGAATCTCCGCATTTTAACGAGCGTCCCGCTAACGAAGCCCCTTCGTTACTGGTTGTCCACAACATCAGTTTACCGCCCGGAGAATTTGGTGGCCCGTGGATTGACGCGCTTTTTACCGGCACCCTCGATCCCGCTGCGCATCCCTACTTTGCTGAAATACATCAGCTTCGCGTCGCCGCACACTGCCTCATCCGTCGGGATGGCGAAATCGTGCAGTATGTGCCTTTTAACGCCCGGGCGTGGCACGCCGGTGCCTCCTGTTTTCAGGGGCGTGAAAACTGCAATGATTTCTCGATGGGTATTGAGCTGGAGGGCACTGACGATGTGCCTTATACCGAAGCGCAATATCAGGCGCTGGTGCGCGTTACGTTACTCCTGATGCAACACTATCCGCTGACGCTGGAACGTATCACCGGCCACAGCGATATCGCCCCGACGCGTAAAACCGATCCGGGTCCTGCTTTTGACTGGCCATACTTCCGCCAGTTGCTGACACATTCACTTCATGACTCACGGAGCATTCGGCATGACGCTGTTTAGCCTGTTACTGGTTTTAGGTTGGGAACGCTTGTTCAAAGTCGGCGAGCACTGGCAGCTTGAGCATCGGCTGGAGCCACTGTTTCGCCATCGCCGCCGTTTTTCACTGCTGAACACGCTGCTGATGACCCTGCTGGCCATGGCGGTGGTCTGGATCTGCATTCTTGGGTTGAAAGGTATACTGTTTGGCATACCGCAGCTGCTGTTTTGGATGGCGATTGGCCTGCTCTGCATTGGCGCGGGCAAGGTACGTTTGCACTATCACGCTTACCTGAAGGCAGCGACGCAGGGCGATCATCACGCGCGCGATACCATGGCCGAAGAGTTAACGCTGATTCACGGCGTACCGCCTGAGTGTTCGGAAGGGGATTTTTTGCGTGAGCTACAGAATGCGCTGCTGTGGATTAACTATCGCTTCTATCTGGCTCCGCTGTTCTGGTTTGTTATCGGCGGTGCCTGGGGACCGGTACTGCTGATGGGCTATGCGTTTTTGCGTGCCTGGCAAGGCTGGCTGGCCCGTCGACATTCTCCGCTGGAGCGTGCGCAGTCAGGTGTGGATGCCATTTTACACTGGCTGGACTGGATTCCGGTGCGCCTGGCGGGTGTCGCTTATGCGCTGTTAGGGCACGGCGAAAAAGCGCTACCCGCCTGGTTTGCTTCACTTGGCGATCGGCACCGTTCGCAATATCAGGTGCTGACCAGCCTGGCGCAGTTTTCACTGGCGCGCGATCCGCACCTTAGCGCGGTACAAACTCCGCGCGTGGCGGTCAGCCTGGCAAAAAAAGTCTCGTTGGTGCTGGTGGTGGTGGTTGCCCTACTGACCATCTACGGTGCGCTGGTTTAAGGTGAATCCGCTGGCGGCACGCCGAAGTCTGGCATGCCGTCGGCGCGCCAGGCGAAGGGCTTAATGCGGGTGTGCCGGTTGGGATCCCACAGCGGATCGCCTTCGATTTCCGTATAGTTGCGCGCGTGGTAAACCAGCAGCGGTTGACCCTGTTCATCGGTAGTAAAACTGTTGTGCCCCGGGCCAAACTGTTGGTTCTCCCAACTGGTGGTGAATACCGGATCGGCGGATTTATGCCAGTTGTCCGGGTTCAACAGATCGGCATCTTCATCAATCCACAGCAGACCCAGCGCATAATTTTCATCGGTGGCGCTGGCGGAGTAGGTGACAAAAAGTCTGCCGCCGTGAACAATCACCGCTGGCCCCTCATTCACCAGAAATCCGCGACATTCCCACTCAAATTCAGGTTTGCTGAGCATCACCGGCGGTCCTTTCAGCGTCCATGGGTTTTCCAGTTCAGCCAGATAGAGGTTTGAATTGCCTGCGATGGCCGGATCCTTTTGCGCCCACAGATACCAGTTTTTACCCTGATGATGAAAGCTGGTGGCATCCAGCGAAAAGGAGTCTATCGGCGTGTGTACCCGACGCGGCGGCTGCCACTGGCTGGCTACCAGCGGATCGTCGTGGTCGCTAACCAGCGCATACATGCGATGTTGAAACAGGCCCTCTTTGATTTCGCGCCCAGGAGCAGCGGCAAAGTAGATAACCCACTGCTGGCCGAAGCGGTGCAGTTCAGGCGCCCAAATCAACTCGCTCAGCGGCCCGCTGTGATCTTTCTCCCACAGCGTAACCGGTTCAGCTTCACGCAGGCCCATCAGGCTGTCGGCGGCGCGCAGCTCCAGCCGATCGTACTCCGGCACCGAAGCGATAAAATAGTAGTGGTCTTTATGGCGCATAATCTGTGGATCGGCGCGCTGAGGTATAAAGGGATTGGGTAGATGAAGGCTCATTTTACCTCTCCAGGTTTAATGGTGGCAGCGTGGCTGGGGCGAATCTCGTGCAACTCGCGAAAATTCTCCCGACGTAGCGCCAGATCCTGCTGAATGGTATGCATCAGGCGATTATCCACTTTCAACAGGCGAACGACACCCGCAGTAATCAGATAGCCAACGGCGGGGATAATGGTAAACATCAATACAATACCGTGCAGCGTATCGCCAGACTGCTGTTTTGCACCGGCGTCGTAACCGTACCAGGAGAGCAGGAAGCCCACCAGCGCGCCTGCGACCGCCAGTCCGACCTTAAGGAAAAACAGGTTGCCGGAGAAACTGATGCCGGTGCTGCGCTTGCCGGTTTTCCACTCGCCGTAATCGTCAACGTCGGCCATTAATGACCAGTGCAGCGGTGATGGGATCTGATGCAGGATATTCAGTACAAAATAGGCGGCGACCACCAGTGTGGTGGCATGAGGATTGAGCCAGTAGAATCCGCAGGAGAAAATGGCGAGCAGAATATTGGTCCAGAAAAAGACCTTGAGTTTGCACCAACGGTCGGTCAGCACCTTGGCCAGCGTACTGCCAATCATCATGCCAACCACGCCGAGGCTGATAAACAGCGTAGCGAAGTGGGTCGACTGACCCATTACCCATGTTACGTAATACATGGTGGCTGCCATGCGAATGAAGCCGGGGCAGACGTTACAGAAAGTCAGTAGCAGCATGCGCACCCACTGGTCATTTTTCCAGACGTCGCGCAGATCGTTTTTCAAATCGTCGTTGTTTGGCACCGCCGGGCGAATACGTTCACGCACGGTGGCAAAACAGAACAGGAACATAAAGAAGCCGATCAGGGCCAGCACGCTCATCGCCATCTGATAACCGCGCGCCTTGTCGCCCTGACCGAACCAGTCGACCAGCGGCAACAGTGACAGCGATAAAATCAGCGTGGCCACGCCGACCATCACAAAACGGTAAGACTGACAGGAGACGCGCTCATGCGGATCGTTAGTAATCACGCCGCCCAGAGAACAGTAAGGAATACTGATGGCGGTGTAGGTCAGCGACATTAAAAAGTAGGTCACAAAGGCATAAATGACTTTGCTGTTGTAGGTCCATTCCGGCGTGGTAAACATCAGTACGCTGAACAACACATAGGGCAGCGACATCCACAGCAGCCAGGGGCGAAAACGTCCCCAGCGACTCTGCGTACGATCGGCAATGGCGCCCATAATCGGGTCAGTGACCGCATCCAGCACGCGAACCGACAGCAGCAGGCCGCCGACCAGCGCCGGTGCCAGGCCAAAAATGTCGGTGTAAAAATAGGTGAGGAATAACATGATAGCGCCATTGATCATGTTGCAGCCGGCATCGCCCATGCCGTATCCGAGCTTCTCCCGGAATGTTAAAGCCGATCCTTTCATGGATAAATCCTCTTCCGCAAATGGTAAGCGGAGATTATCTATGTTAATCAGCGAGATGACCGGCAATAAACTGCCGCGATGATGGACAAAACGGTTATTAGAGGAAAAGTGTGAGGGGAGTAGCAAAGCGGGCCGGGGCGGCCCGCTTGTTATCAGGCTTTCTGCAGACGGTTTTTCACCGCATAACCGACAGCCAAAATCACCAGCCAGACCGGGATCAACCAGACTGAAATGCTCATGCCTGGCGTCATGGCCATGATTACCAGAATGCCCACCATAAAGGCCAGACAGATCCAGTTGCCGAGCGGATAGAGCAACGCTTTGAAGCGCGTCTGCACGCCCTGACGATCTTTGGCTTTGCGGAACTGCAGATGCGCCAGGCTGATCATCGCCCAGTTGATCACCAGCGCAGAGACGACCAACGACATCAGCAGGCCAAAGGCTTCGCCTGGCATCAGGTAGTTGATCAGCACGCAGATGGCGGTTGCCAGCGCAGATACTGCCAGCGCGACGTAAGGCACGCCACGGCGATCCACTTTCAACAGCGCTTTTGGTCCGTTGCCCTGCTGAGCCAGACCAAACAGCATGCGGCTGTTACAGTAAACACAGCTGTTATAGACCGACAGCGCAGCGGTCAGGATCACCACGTTCAGCGCGTTTGCAACCAGCGCATCGCCTAAATCGTGGAAAATCATCACGAACGGGCTGCCGCCTTCGACTACTTTGGTCCACGGATAGAGCGAAAGCAGCACGGTCAGCGAGCCGATATAAAAAATCAGGATGCGATAAATGACCTGATTAGTCGCTTTAGGAATGCTTCTCTCCGGATCATCCGCTTCAGCTGCGGTGATGCCGACCAGCTCAAGGCCACCGAAGGAGAACATGATCACCGCCATCGCCATGACCAGCCCGCTCACGCCGTTCGGGAAGAAACCGCCTTTGTCCCAGATGTTGCTTACCGCAGCTTCCGGCCCGGCATGACCACCAAACAGTAGCCAGCCGCCAAACAGAATCATGCCCACCACCGCCACAACTTTGATAATGGCAAACCAGAACTCCAGCTCGCCATAGACTTTAACGTTGGTCATATTGATGGCGTTGATCAGCACAAAGAAGATGGCCGCGGAAACCCAGGTCGGTACGTCCGGCCACCAGTACTGTATATAGATGCCCACCGCGGTCAGTTCCGCCATCGCCACTAACACATACAGCACCCAGTAGTTCCAGCCAGAGGCGAAACCGGCAAAATTACCCCAGTACTTATAGGCAAAATGGCTGAATGAACCGGCAACGGGCTCTTCAACCACCATTTCGGCCAGCTGGCGCATAATCAAAAAAGCGATAAAGCCGCCGATGGCGTAACCCAGTAAGACCGAAGGCCCGGCCATCTTAATCGTTTGGGCGATCCCGAGGAATAAACCGGTGCCCACGGCGCCACCCAACGCGATGAGCTGAATATGGCGATTTTTAAGTCCGCGCTTCAGCGTTTCGCCCTGCTGTTGATCCATACAAACCTCGTACTGATGTGATGTTTTCCCTGGCGACTGCCTGCCGGAGCCGTAAGGTGCTTTTTACAATAACGTATTGAATATTTTACGGTTGCAGGCGTGCTGTTTTCAGCCGGATGCTACCCTGGCGACAAGAATAGTGATAAGCGAAACGCTTTGCACCTGCTTTCGCTTTTCGTGCTAAGGATTCGCGACAAAACCGTTGCGGCTTCACATTTCTGTAACGCTTTTTTGCCATGAATTTAGCGTGGCGACGAATCCCGTTTACTTATGACGCGAAAAGCACAGGGCTGCTAAATGCGTGTAAGTTTTGGTAAAAGTTGCCATGATTTTTTGAAGTATGCCGGAAAACGCGCTCCAATTACCTGCTGGCAGAGTGATAAAAAGGCCTGATGCTGCCCGCTGTTTCAGACGGTGGCGATATAGACACCAGGTAAATACTTTGTTACTTTACCGGCTCAATTTTTAAATTGGTATTACCAATTTACTTCTGGCGTTCGGCTAAACAAGAAGGGCAGATGGCTTATAGTAAAATTCGCCAACCCAAACTCTCTGACGCAATTGAGCAACAGCTTGAGTCTCTGATCATGGAAGGGACGTTGCGACCGGGAGAGAAGCTCCTGCCTGAACGCGAACTTGCCAAACAGTTTGACGTTTCCCGTCCCTCTTTACGAGAAGCCATACAGCGTCTGGAAGCCAAAGGATTGCTGCTGCGCCGACAGGGCGGTGGCACTTTCGTACAGAAGAGTCTGTGGCAAAGCCTCAGCGATCCGCTGGTGGGCTTACTGGCCGGTCATCCTGAATCTCAGTTCGATCTCTTAGAAACCCGCCACGCGCTGGAAGGCATCGCTGCCTACTACGCCGCGCTAAGAGGCACCGATGAAGATCTGGAGCGTATTCGCCACTGCCACCTGAAGATTCAACAGGCGCAGGAAAGTGGCGATCTCGACGCGGAGGCGGATGCGGTGATGCAGTATCAGATCGCCGTCACAGAAGCTGCGCATAATGTCGTACTCTTACATTTATTGCGCAGCATGGGTCCTATGCTGGAACAAAACGTTCGACAGAACTTCGAATTGCTTTACTCGCGCCGGGAAATGCTGGCGAAAGTGAGTGGTCATCGCGCCAGTATTTTTGAGGCGATTGTGGCTCGTGAGCCGGAAAAAGCGCGCGAAGCTTCACACCGCCACCTGGCGTTTATCGAGGAGATATTGCTGGACAGAAGCCGGGAGGAGACGCGCCGTGAGCGTTCTCTGCGCCGTCTCCAGCAACGTAAGGAATAACGTGCGGCAACGACCGTGCGACATTAACGACGGGCCTGGCCTTCTGGTGTTTACAGGCTCCTGATTATTCAACGTAATAGACACAGATAAGGAATTAACCCCATGTCAGAACGTTTACACAATGACGTGGACCCGATCGAAACCCGCGACTGGCTGCAGGCGATCGAATCGGTCATCCGTGAAGAAGGTGTTGAACGCGCACAGTTCCTGATTGATCAGGTGCTGAGTGAAGCTCGTAAAGGCGGCGTGAAGGTTGCGGCTGGTACTGGTACCGCGATCAGCAACTACGTTAACTCCATTGCTGTTGAAGATGAGCCGGACTACCCGGGTAACACCACTTTAGAACGTCGTATCCGTTCCGCTATCCGCTGGAACGCCATCATGACCGTTCTGCGTGCATCGAAGAAAGATCTGGAACTGGGCGGCCACATGTCATCCTTCCAGTCTTCCGCCACGATTTATGAAGTGTGCTTTAACCACTTCTTCCGTGCGCGTAGCGAAAAAGATGGCGGCGATCTGGTCTATTTCCAGGGCCACATTTCTCCGGGCATCTATGCGCGCGCCTTCCTGGAAGGCCGTCTGACCGAAGAGCAGATGAACAACTTCCGTCAGGAAGTGCACGGCAAAGGCCTCTCTTCTTATCCGCATCCAAAACTGATGCCGGATTTCTGGCAGTTCCCAACCGTGTCAATGGGCCTCGGTCCGTTGAGCGCGATTTATCAGGCTAAGTTCCTCAAATACCTTGAGCATCGCGGTCTGAAAGATACTTCTCAGCAAACCGTGTACGCCTTCCTCGGCGACGGCGAAATGGATGAGCCAGAATCAAAAGGCGCCATCACCATTGCTACGCGTGAGAAGCTGGATAACCTGGTATTTATCATTAACTGTAACCTGCAGCGCCTTGATGGCCCGGTTACCGGCAATGGCAAAATCATCAACGAACTGGAAGGCATTTTTGCCGGTGCCGGTTGGGAAGTGATCAAGGTTATCTGGGGCGGTCGTTGGGATGAACTGCTGCGTAAAGATACCAGCGGCAAGCTGATTCAGCTGATGAATGAAACCGTTGACGGCGATTATCAGACCTTCAAATCCCGCGATGGCGCTTACGTGCGCGAAAAATTCTTTGGCAAATATCCTGAAACCGCCGCGCTGGTGAAGGATATGAGCGACGATGAGATTTGGGCGCTGAACCGTGGCGGCCACGATCCGAAGAAAATCTACGCGGCGCTGAAAAAAGCACAGGATACCAAAGGCAAACCGGTTCTGATTCTGGCGCATACCATCAAGGGTTACGGTATGGGCGACACCGCGGAAGGCAAAAACATTGCCCACCAGGTGAAGAAAATGAACATGGATGGCGTGCGTTATATCCGCGATCGTTTCAACGTGCCGGTAGAAGATGCCAACATCGAAAGCCTGCCGTATGTGACCTTCGAGAAAGGTTCTGAAGAGCACACTTATCTGCATGGTCAGCGTGAAAAGCTCAACGGCTATCTGCCAACACGTCAGGCGACCTTCAGCGAGAAGCTGGAAATGCCTGCGCTGGAAGAGTTCCGTGCGCTGCTCGAAGAGCAGAACAAAGAGATCTCCACCACCATCGCCTTCGTGCGTGCGCTTAACGTCATGCTGAAAAACAAGTCGATCAAAGATCGTCTGGTGCCAATTCTGGCTGACGAAGCGCGTACTTTCGGTATGGAAGGTCTGTTCCGTCAGATCGGTATTTACAGCCCGAACGGTCAGCAATATACGCCGCAGGATCGCGAGCAGGTTGCTTACTATAAAGAAGATGAGAAAGGCCAGATTCTGCAGGAAGGCATCAACGAACTGGGTGCAGGCGCATCCTGGCTGGCGGCGGCAACGTCCTACAGCACCAACAACCTGCCGATGATTCCTTTCTACATTTATTACTCGATGTTTGGCTTCCAGCGTATCGGCGATCTCTGCTGGGCAGCGGGCGACCAACAGGCGCGCGGCTTCCTGGTCGGCGGTACCTCAGGTCGTACTACCCTGAACGGCGAAGGTCTGCAACACGAAGATGGCCACAGCCATATTCAGTCGCTGACCATCCCGAACTGCATCTCTTACGACCCGGCTTACGCCTATGAAGTGGCCGTGATCATGCATGACGGTCTGGTGCGTATGTACGGTGACGCGCAGGAAAACATCTACTACTACATCACCACGCTGAACGAAAACTACCACATGCCTGCGATGCCGCAGGGTGCGGAAGAAGGTATCCGTAAAGGTATCTACAAGCTGGAAACCCTTGAAGGCAGCAAAGGCAAAGTCCAGCTGCTGGGCTCCGGTTCAATCCTGCGCCACGTGCGCGAAGCCGCTGAGATTCTGGCGAAGGATTACGGTATCGGCTCTGACGTTTACAGCGTGACCTCGTTCACCGAACTGGCGCGTGATGGCCAGGATTGTGAGCGCTGGAACATGCTGCATCCAACGGAAGAAGCGCGCGTGCCTTACATCGCTCAGGTGATGAACGATGCGCCAGCTGTGGCATCAACCGACTACATGAAGCTGTTCGCTGAGCAGGTGCGTAGCTACATTCCAGCAAGCGATTATCGCGTTCTGGGCACTGACGGCTATGGCCGTTCAGACAGCCGCGAAAATCTGCGTCATCACTTCGAAGTGGATGCCACTTATGTTGTGGTTGCCGCACTGGGTGAACTGGCTAAACGCGGTGAAATCGATAAGAAAGTGGTTGCGGAAGCGATCCAGAAATTCGAAATCGATGCAGATAAAGTTAACCCGCGTCTGGCATAAGAGGTAAGAAAGTAATGGCTATCGAAATCAACGTACCGGATATCGGTGCAGATGAAGTGGAAGTCACCGAAATTCTGGTGAAAGTTGGCGACAAAGTTGACGTTGAGCAGTCGCTGATCACCGTTGAAGGTGATAAAGCGTCGATGGAAGTGCCTTCGCCGCAGGCGGGTGTGGTTAAAGAGATCAAAGTAGCCGCTGGCGACAAAGTCGAAACCGGTAAGCTGATCATGATCTTTGAAGCAGAGGGTGCAGCTGAAGCTGCGCCTGCTGAAAAAGCACCGGCAGAAGACGCACCGAAATCAGAAGCGAAAGCGGCTCCAGCTGCTGCGGCAGAAAGCAAAGACGTCAACGTGCCGGACATCGGTTCTGATGAAGTTGAAGTGACCGAAATCCTGGTGAAAGTGGGCGACAGCGTTGAAGCTGAGCAGTCACTGATCACCGTGGAAGGTGACAAAGCGTCAATGGAAGTTCCGGCACCGTTCGCGGGCACGGTGAAAGAGATTAAAATCTCTACCGGCGATAAAGTCAGCACCGGTTCACTGATCATGGTATTCGAAGCGGCAGGCAGCGCGCCTGCCGACGCACCGAAACCTGAGCTGAAAGAAGAAGCGGCAGCTTCACCGGCTGCTGCCAGCGGCGCGAAAGATGTTGAAGTACCAGACATTGGCGGTGATGAAGTCGAAGTGACGGAAATCATGGTTAAAGTCGGCGACAAAGTGGCTGCTGAACAGTCACTGATTACCGTTGAGGGCGATAAAGCCTCAATGGAAGTGCCTGCGCCGTTTGCTGGCACCGTCAAAGAGATCAAAATCTCTACCGGCGATAAAGTCAGCACCGGCTCGCTGATCATGGTGTTCGAAGTGGAAGGCGCCGCGCCAGCCGCATCGGCTCCGGCAGCGAAGAAAGAAGAAGCTGCACCGGCCAAAACCGAGCAGAAAGCAGCGCCAGCACCTGCTGCGCCGAAAGCCGATGCTAAAAACGACTTTGCTGAAAATGATGCCTACGTGCACGCGACGCCGGTTATCCGCCGCATCGCCCGTGAATTTGGCGTAAACCTGGCAAAAGTCAAAGGCACCGGCCGCAAAGGCCGTATCCTGAAAGAAGACGTGCAGTCTTATGTCAAAGATGCGGTTAAACGCGCAGAAACCGCACCAGCCGCGGCAACCGGCGGTGGATTGCCGGGCATGCTGCCATGGCCGAAAGTGGACTTCAGCAAGTTTGGTGAAATCGAAGAAGTCGAGCTGGGCCGTATCCAGAAAATTTCTGGTGCTAACCTGAGCCGTAACTGGGTGGTGATCCCACACGTTACGCAGCACGACGAAGCGGACATTACCGAAGTTGAAGACTTCCGTAAGCAGCAGAACGTTGAAGCCGAGAAGCGCAAGCTGGATGTGAAAATCACGCCGCTGGTGTTCATTATGAAGGCGGTGGCTAAAGCGCTGGAAGAGTTCCCACGCTTTAACAGTTCACTGTCTGAAGATGCGCAGAAGCTGACGCTGAAGAAATATATCAATATCGGCGTTGCGGTTGATACGCCAAATGGTCTGGTTGTGCCGGTGTTCAAGGATGTGAACAAGAAAGGCATTATCGAGCTTTCACGCGAACTGTCAGTGATCTCCAAAAAAGCGCGTGACGGCAAGCTGACCGCATCGGATATGCAGGGCGGCTGTTTCACCATCTCCAGCCTCGGCGGCATTGGCGGTACGGCGTTTACGCCAATCGTCAACGCACCTGAAGTGGCTATCCTGGGTGTCTCTAAGTCATCCATGAAGCCAGTGTGGAACGGTAAAGAGTTTGTACCGCGTCTGATGCTGCCACTGTCACTGTCGTTTGACCATCGCGTCATCGACGGTGCGGCGGGTGCCCGCTTCGCGGCATACATCGCCACCATCATGGCGGATATCCGTCGTCTGGTGATGTAACAGTAAAAAGGCCGGCAATTTGCCGGCCTTCTCATAGCCGACTGCAATATTCATAGTCGACAAGGTTGTTGAACGCGTTTCGTATCAAGCGGTTTGCAGTTCATTAACAATTCTGTAAACTCTTGCGGTGAAAACGTGCCGGACAAATTTTAATATTCTCATGTGCGCTGGCGTAGCCGCCGGACAGTATCACTTCAGGCAGCGATAGATTATCTGCTCGCCAAACAAGGGGATGCACCGCTGACCATGCTGGCAGGCACAGTTGAGGATAGCCGGAAAGTTAACTAAGAGGTCATGATGAGTACAGAGATTAAAACTCAGGTCGTGGTACTTGGGGCTGGTCCTGCAGGTTACTCTGCAGCCTTCCGTTGCGCTGATTTAGGTCTGGAGACCGTATTAGTCGAACGTTACAGCACGCTGGGCGGCGTCTGTCTCAACGTAGGCTGTATCCCTTCGAAAGCGCTGCTTCACGTAGCAAAAGTTATCGAAGAAGCGAAAGCACTCGAAGCACACGGCGTGGTGTTTGGTCAGCCGCAGACTGATATCGACAAAATCCGCAGCTGGAAAGAGAAAGTCATCAACCAGCTGACCGGTGGCCTGGCTGGCATGGCGAAAGGCCGTAAAGTCAAAGTGGTTAACGGTCTGGGCAAATTCACCGGTGCCAATACGCTGGTAGTAGAAGGCGAAAACGGCGCGACCACGATTAACTTCGATAACGCGATCATCGCTGCCGGTTCTCGTCCGATTCAGCTGCCGTTTATTCCTCATGATGACCCGCGCGTATGGGATTCCACCGCCGCGCTGGAACTCAAGGAAGTGCCTAAGCGTATGCTGGTCATGGGCGGTGGTATCATCGGCCTGGAAATGGCGACCGTTTACTATGCGCTGGGTTCAGAGATTGATGTGGTTGAGATGTTCGACCAGGTGATCCCGGCCGCAGATAAAGATGTGGTTAAGGTGTTCACCAAACGCATCGAAAAACAGTTTAACCTGATGCTGGAAACCAAAGTTACCGCTGTCGAAGCCAAAGAAGATGGCATTTACGTATCGATGGAAGGTAAAAAGGCACCGGCGGAAGCGCAGCGTTATGATGCCGTGTTGGTTGCTATCGGCCGTGTGCCAAATGGCAAAGGTCTGGATGCGGGCAAAGCGGGCGTTGAGGTTGACGATCGCGGCTTTATTCGCGTCGACAAGCAGATGCGCACCAACGTGCCGCACATCTATGCTATCGGTGACATCGTTGGACAGCCAATGCTGGCCCACAAAGGTGTCCATGAAGGCCACGTCGCTGCTGAAGTGATTTCCGGTAAGAAACATTACTTCGATCCGAAAGTCATTCCATCGATCGCCTATACCGAGCCAGAAGTTGCCTGGGTGGGTCTGACCGAAAAAGAAGCCAAAGAGAAAGGCATCAGCTACGAAACCGCTACCTTCCCGTGGGCCGCATCGGGCCGTGCTATTGCATCAGACTGTGCTGATGGCATGACCAAGCTGATCTTTGACAAAGAGACCCATCGCGTTATCGGTGGTGCCGTTGTCGGTACTAACGGCGGTGAGCTACTGGGCGAAATTGGCCTGGCGATTGAAATGGGCTGTGACGCTGAAGATATCGCGTTGACCATTCATGCTCACCCAACGCTGCATGAGTCTGTTGGTCTGTCTGCTGAAATCTTTGAAGGCAGCATTACCGATCTGCCAAACGCTAAAGCGAAAAAGAAATAACGCTTCGCTCAGGCTGATCAAGCGGCTCCCATCGGGAGCCGTTTTTTATTTAATTGCCTGCCGCAGCGCCTCTCGCGTACGTGACAAGCGGGAACGAACCGTGCCCACCGGAATAGACTGTGCCAGCGCAATATCCTGGTAGCAGCCCTCATCAATAATCATTTCCATCATGGCGCTGATGTTCGCCGGTTGCTTCTCCAGATAACGTATTGCGGTCTGCATCTGCTGATGGCAAAGGGTGTTAACAAAAGGATCGTCACCGCTGCTTAGGGTGAGCTCAATCGTCTCACTGAGTGGCTCAACGCGCAGATGACGATAGTGTTGCCGATAGTACGAACGAATAATGTTCAGGGCAATGCCAAAAAACCAGGTTTCCGGTCGTGACTGCCCGGCATAGCTTGGCCAGGAGCGCAGCGCCTCGAGGCAGGTGGTCTGGGCAATATCATCAATATCGTTCCGGTTGGAAATATATTTTTTAATGAAGCCGATGAGCCTTTTATAATGCAAAGGCAGAAACTGATTCCAGTCGATATCATTACGCGCGACGTTCAATGCTATTCCTTGAGTATTCATGGTATCTCCTTGAGTAAGTGCCTTTTCATTGCAAAAGCAATGCCACGTTGTACAGAAAGATAGCGCAATGATTTATATCGATTTTATTAAAACCGGTATGTCTGTTAATGAAATAAATGGCACGGGAGCTAAAGTTAATGTGCCATTTTTTTCACGAAAAAATAAGCGTGGGCGTTCCCATGAAAATGATTCCATATTATTTGCGGTGGCGGAAAAGAAGCGGTAGGTTCAGACTGAAACGATAACCTGTATAAATATTCAATCTTTTAATGATATATCCAGCTTCTTTATTCGGTTATAAAAAGTACGGCGAGGAATACCCAGCTCATCAATAACGGGTTCAATCTTATAACGATGGCGTCTGAGAGATTCAGCAATCATGTTTTTCTCAATTACCTCTAGCCGACTTTTTAGCTGGCATCGTGAGGCGGGCAAGGGCGAGACTTCAGGTAGCAACGGATCGATGCCCAACACATAACGCTCAGCTGCCGCTTTGAGCTCGCGAATATTGCCGGACCAGGGATGTGTTAACAGGCGTAAATCGAGCTCTGGCACACGCGGTGGAAAGCGCAGGTTGAGGCGCTCTGCTGCCTCGCGGCAAAATTGTTCAAACATCGGCAAAATATGGACCGGCAGATCCCGTAGCGCTGGTACCACGATTTTCAGCGTTGAGAGCCGAAAAAAGAGATCGCGGCGAAAGCGGCCCTGTTCCACCAGGGTTTGCAGGTTGCACTGCGCAGAGGCGATGATGCGCAGATCAAGCATCACCGAGCGTGTGTTGCCCAAACGGTGAACCGAACGCGTCTCCAGCACGCGCAATAACTTTGCCTGAACGTTTAACGGCATGCTGTCGATTTCATCGAGAAACAGCACGCCGTGATTAGCCGCTTCAATATAACCAGCCCGTGCGGTACGAGCATCGGTGAAGGCACCGGAAACAACGCCAAACAGTTCGCTTTCGGCCAGCGTGTCAGGAATGGCTGCGCAGTTCACCGGAACAAAATCACCGGTTCGACCGGAAAGTTGATAAAGCTGGCGCGCAATCCGATCTTTTCCCGTGCCGGTTTCTCCCTCAATTAAAACATCCATATTTAAGGGCGCAATGATTTCAATCGTCTTTTGCAGCGAGGCATGAATATCGCTTTTTTTTGCGACGGCTAATTCCCCTTGCTCAGGATTATTACAGCGATCTTTTTTATCACTTATTCCATCGTAGCTTTCAATAATGCTTCTCTCTTTTTTGCTTTTCATATTTTCTCCGGGACAGGGCAGCGCGACAGGGTTTATATTGCTAAAAATAACCCATCTCTATTTTCTTGCAATAGGAAGAGATAAAGGGAATTAAATTAAAGTGTGCTTTTTTTGCTTTGTTTTTTATTTCTTATTAAATAGCGTGATTCAATTAAGAACGGTCTTAAATAAAGAGAACTGATATAGCAGGCAACGTTATTTTGTTATGTTTGAGTTAAAAAAATAAAAATAACGTTATTGATACACGCATCTTTCTCATCACCGAATGTGTGGAGCACCCGGTGCACGCCTAACCATCAGCAAATTTTAATAAAGTGTGCTGTTAGATAATTTTTTTTCATCTGAGCGCGCTTTTCAACGCGCTGTTGCTATGAAATCAGCAGGTTAGGTTTGAGGTGGAAATGTTGCTTTTTTGTAAACGGATTAACAAACAGGCGAAATGCTGCTATGCTGGCCGACGCGAAACCGGGCACCTTACCCTACAAGGATCAATCACATCGTGGTGAATCAGGTGACCGGGAAGCCTTTTACAATGAGAGCGAGGAGAACGTCGTGCTAGAAGAATACCGTAAGCACGTTGCCGAGCGTGCAGCCCAGGGAATTGTTCCTAAACCGTTAGATGCATCCCAAATGGCCGCGCTGGTTGAACTGCTGAAAAACCCGCCAGCGGGTGAAGAAGAATTCTTATCTGATCTATTGATCAATCGTGTTCCGCCAGGCGTTGATGAAGCGGCCTATGTAAAAGCGGGTTTCCTGGCGGCGATCGCCAAAGGCGAAGCAACCTCTCCTCTGGTATCACCTGAAAAAGCCGTAGAGCTGCTGGGCACCATGCAGGGCGGTTATAACATTCATCCGCTGATCGACGCGCTGGATGATGCTGCATTAGCACCTGGCGCGGCGAAGGCCCTTTCCCACACGCTGCTGATGTTTGACAACTTCTTCGATGTCGAAGAGAAAGCGAAAGCGGGTAACAGCTACGCGCAGCAGGTCATGAAATCCTGGGCCGAGGCAGAGTGGTTCCTTTCGCGTCCTAAATTGGCCGAAAAACTCACCGTTACCGTTTTCAAAGTCACCGGCGAAACCAACACCGACGATCTCTCTCCTGCACCGGATGCCTGGTCACGCCCTGATATTCCACTGCATGCCCTGGCGATGCTGAAAAACGCACGCGAAGGCATTGAGCCGGATGAGCCAGGCAACGTTGGCCCGATCAAACAGATCGCGGCGCTGCAGGCGAAAGGGTTCCCGCTGGCTTATGTTGGCGACGTTGTCGGTACCGGTTCTTCACGTAAATCAGCCACTAACTCGGTGCTCTGGTTTATGGGCGACGACATCCCTAACGTGCCGAACAAAAAAGGCGGCGGCGTGGTACTCGGCGGTAAAATTGCACCGATCTTCTTCAATACGATGGAAGATGCAGGCGCACTGCCGATCGAAGTGGACGTGGATAACCTGAACACCGGCGACGTGATCGATATTTACCCTTACAAAGGGGAAGTGTTGCACCATGAAACGGGTGAACTGCTGGCCAGCTTTACGCTGAAAACCGATGTGTTGCTTGATGAAGTCCGTGCTGGCGGCCGTATTCCACTGATCATTGGCCGTGGTCTGACAACCCGTGCGCGTGAAGCGCTGAACCTGCCGCACAGTGATGTGTTTGTGCAGGCGAAAGACGTGGTGGCCAGCAGCCGTGGCTTCTCGCTGGCGCAGAAAATGGTTGGCCGCGCCTGTGGCGTTGATGGCATCCGTCCAGGTCAGTATTGCGAGCCTAAAATGACCTCGGTCGGCTCGCAGGATACCACCGGGCCGATGACCCGCGATGAGCTGAAAGATCTCGCCTGCCTTGGCTTCTCAGCCGATCTGGTGATGCAGTCTTTCTGCCATACCGCGGCCTATCCAAAGCCGGTGGATGTCACCACGCACCACACGCTGCCAGACTTCATCATGAACCGCGGCGGTGTCTCGCTGCGTCCAGGCGACGGCATTATCCACAGCTGGCTGAACCGTATGCTGCTGCCGGATACCGTTGGTACCGGTGGTGATTCACACACACGTTTCCCAATCGGCATCTCTTTCCCGGCCGGTTCTGGACTGGTGGCGTTTGCCGCGGCAACCGGCGTTATGCCGCTGGATATGCCGGAATCTGTGCTGGTTCGCTTCAAAGGTAAAATGGAGCCGGGCATCACGCTGCGCGATTTGGTGCATGCGATCCCACTCTATGCCATTAAGCAGGGTCTGCTGACCGTTGAGAAGAAAGGTAAGAAAAACATCTTCTCTGGCCGCATTCTTGAGATTGAAGGTCTGCCAGATCTGAAAGTAGAGCAGGCGTTTGAGCTTTCCGATGCGTCGGCAGAGCGTTCGGCGGCGGGCTGTACCATCAAGCTGGGCAAAGATCCGATTATCGAATACCTCAACTCCAACATTGTGCTGCTGAAGTGGATGATCTCCGAAGGTTACGGCGATCGCCGTACGCTGGAGCGCCGTATTCAGGGCATGGAGAAATGGCTGGCCGATCCGCAGTTGCTGGAAGGCGATGCAGATGCTGATTATGCCGCGGTGATCGATATCGATCTGTCGGAGATCAAAGAGCCTATTCTGTGCGCACCAAACGATCCGGACGACGCGCGTCTGCTGTCGGATGTGCAGGGTGAGAAAATCGATGAAGTCTTTATCGGCTCCTGCATGACCAACATCGGCCACTTCCGCGCCGCCGGCAAACTGCTCGACAGCCACAAAGGCCAGCTGCCAACCCGTCTGTGGGTTGCGCCGCCGACTAAAATGGATGCCGCGCAGCTGACTGAAGAGGGCTACTACAGCGTCTTTGGTAAAAGCGGTGCGCGTATTGAGATCCCAGGCTGTTCACTCTGCATGGGGAACCAGGCGCGAGTCGCGGATGGCGCTACGGTAGTTTCTACCTCTACGCGTAACTTCCCGAACCGTCTCGGTAATGGTGCCAACGTCTTCCTCGCCTCGGCGGAGCTGGCGGCGGTCGCTTCACTGCTGGGTAAATTGCCTACGCCGGACGAATATCAACAGTTCATGGCGCAGGTGGATAAAACCGCGGTTGATACCTATCGCTATCTGAACTTTGATCAGCTGTCGCAGTACACTGATAAAGCAGACAATGTGATCTTCCAGACCGCAGTCTGATCGCTATTTCGTTGTAACAAGGGCCGCTAATGCGGCCCTTTTTTTATACCAGCATTTTGCGTAAAAACCGCAGCTGGGGCTGCTGCTCCAGCGCTGCCAGCCGTTGCCATATCACCTGCGCATCGCGCAGTTCGCTGCAGCAATCGATAAACTTTTTCAGCCGTACGGCCTCGGTAAAGGGATCACCCAGCGCACCTGCCGCGCTAAGCCGCTCAGCATACAGGTGACGGCCATCGCTTAAGGTTACCGTTACGCAATGCGGTAAATTGACGCCTTCCGCTTCATCCACCGCGCTCCAGCTCTCCATAGTAATTCGCTTCAGTTTATCCGCGCTGACCATGGCGACGCGGGCGGCAGTAAAATCGTTGACGCTCAGCGCGCCGTTAGCCAACAGCGTCGCCACGCAATAGGGCATGGAGAAACGCGCCTGCATCTCATCGGCAGGCAGGGGATAGGCGAGGTTACGCAGATTAGCGATACCCACCTTACAATGCACCGCCGCGACCTGATCATCATGAAACCCGTGCACGGCTTGCAGATCGGCAATCGCATCCAGCACGCGATGGGTAGAGCCGCAGCAGGGATGCTTTTTCGGTAAGACACCAACCTGCTCAATCACGTGCGGCTGCGGCTGCAACCAGTGATGCAGCATGGCTGGCGAGAATGTCTGACCGGCATAAAGCTCAGCAAACCCCTGTTCGCCTTCGATAATATCGAACCGCCCGTGCATGCCAGTAGCCGCCAGCTGTGCGGCTTCCACCGCATTGCGCGCCGCCATACCGGCATGAAAAGGCTTTAGCGGCGTACCAAACTGGCCTTTCACGCCGCTGGCGAGGCTGACCGCAATACTCAGCGTTCGCGCAATGCCCGCCCGATCATGCTGTTTTAACCAGGCGACGCCTGCCGCTGTGCCGATGCAGCCCACGGTTGAGGTGCCGTGCCAGCCTGCGGTGTAATGACTGGCCGAGACCACATCGCCAATCCACGCCTGCGCCTGCAAGCCGATCAGATACGCCTGCACCAGCGCCTCGCCGTCGCGGTCATCCTCCAGCGCCACCGCCAGTAGCGCGGGCACCAGCACGGCAGACGCATGGCTCATGCCCGGCGTAAAATTATCATCATAATCGATGGCGTGCGCGGCGGTACCGTTGAGCAGCGCGACAATGGCGGCAGGCTGTGCGGCCTGGCTTGCCCACGCCTGTTGCACCGCGCGGCTGGAAAAATCGTGACGCCCGGCATACAGGCAGGCAAGGGTATCGGCAATCGCTTCACGCGCTAACTGGCGTGCACGATCGCTGAAGTGATGTGGCCGCGCGCACCACGCGGCCAGCGTGTCGATCACCGTCATGGCTGCTCCTCAGGCTTCACTGGCGGCAAGAAACTGCCGCGTATAAGGTTGCTGCGCATCGCCGCGCCGCAGCGCATCGGCGCTCAGCTCTTCCAACAGCGCGCCCTGATGCATAATCGCCACCCGTTCACACAGATGCGTTACCACCGCCAGATCGTGAGTCACCATCAAATAGGTCAGCTGGCGGCGACGGCGCAGCGTGCTGAACAGGTTGAGAATTTCCGCCTGTACCGACACATCCAGCGCCGAGGTGGGCTCATCCAGCAGCAGTACCGAAGGCTCAACGATCAGCGCACGGGCAATCGCTACCCGCTGACGCTGGCCGCCAGAGAGCTGATGTGGATACCGGTAGCGATAGCTGTCGTTCAACCCCACCGCCAGCAACACCTCGCTGATGCGCTCCTCATGACGATCCAGCTGGTGCAACTGCAGCGGTTCACGCAACGTGGCGTAAACCATTTTGCGCGGATGCAGTGAGGCATAAGGATCCTGGAATACCATCTGCACCCGGCGATAAAACGCCTTGTTGCGCACCGGCTGCTCTTCGCGGTTATCAAACAAAATAGCGCCGTGATAGTCCGTATTCAGCCCGGCCAGCGCACGCAGAATGGTCGATTTGCCACAGCCTGATTCGCCGATCAGCCCATAGCTGTCGCCATCGGCCAGGGTAAAACTGACGTTGCTGACCACCTGACGACGCTGCGCGCCTTCGCCAAAGGCAATACTAAGATCGACCGTTTCCAGTCGGCGTTGTTGAGAGGGAATCATCATACCAGCACTCCATTTCGCCAGGCGCGCCCCTGCAGCCAGGCGGCATCACGCGTTGGCACGCTGAGCATCTCCACCGGCTGATGCAAACGTGGCTGGCTGGCCAGCAGCGCCTGGGTGTAAGGATGCCGCGCATTGTGCAGATCGGCAGCGGCAATCTCTTCCACGATGCGGCCGGCATACATCACCAGCACGCGATCGCAGAAACGCGATACCAGATTCAAGTCGTGGCTGATAAACAGCAGGCCGGTATTGCGGCGCGCCAGCAGCTCATCAAGAATCGCCAGCACCTGCTGGCGCACGGTGACGTCAAGCGCCGAGGTCGGCTCATCGGCGATAATCAGGTCGGGTTCCGGGATCAGCATCATGGCAATCATCACCCGCTGGCCCATGCCGCCTGAAATTTCATGCGGATAAAGCCGGTACACTTTTTCCACGTCGCGAATGTGCACCGCTTCCAGCATCTGCAACGCCCGTTGCTGCGCCTCGCGCTGGCTCACCTTGCTATGCAGGCGATAGGCCTCCGCGACCTGATCGCCAATACGCATCAGCGGGTTAAGTGAAAACTTCGGGTCCTGCAAAATCATTGATATACGGTTGCCGCGCAGGCTACGCATCTGCTTTTCACTGGCGGCCAGCAGATCGATGCCGTCAAACTGCATGCGGGTGGCCTCAATACGGCCCGCTTTCGGCGTCAGCTTCAGCAGCGCGCGGCAGGTTTGCGATTTGCCCGATCCCGACTCGCCAACGATTGCCAGCTTTTCACGGCCAACGCGAAACGAGACGTTGCGCACCGCATGCTGCTCCTGATGCGCACCCTTGAAAATAATGTTGAGATCTTCCACTTCCAGCAGGCTGTTATTCATGGCGCAGATCCATCACATCGCGCAGGCCATCACCCAACAGGTTGAAGGCCAGGCTGGTAAAAAGAATCGCTAAACCGGGGATGGCGGCAATCAAACCGTGGTTCAGCATAAATTCGCGACCGGAGGCGAGCATCGCGCCCCATTCCGGGCTGGGCGCCTGCGCGCCCAATCCGAGAAACCCCAGCCCGGCGGCGGTGAGAATAATAGCGGCCATATTCATGGTGACGCGCACCACCACCGACGGCAGACACATCGGCATGATATGACGCAAAATAATGTGCCACGACGAAGCGCCCTGCAGCCTGACCGCCGCGATGTAATCCATCTTGCGCACCGAGAGCGTCTCCGCCCGTGCCAGACGCGCAATCGGCGGCCACGATGAGATTGCGATGGCGATAATGGCGTTTTCAATGCCCGGCCCCAGCGCGGCGACAAAGGCCAGCGCCAGAATCAGGCTGGGAAAGGCGAGAAAAATATCGACGATGCGCATCAGCAAGGTATCGACCCAGCCGCCGATATAGCCTGCGCTGGTGCCGACGATCAGCCCCAGCGGCGTGATAATAATGGCGGTCAGGCCGGCAATATAGAGCGTGATGCGCGCACCAAAGAGCAGGCGGCTGTAAATATCGCGCCCCAGTTCATCGGTGCCGAGCCAGTTATCGGCGGAAGGGGGTTGCAACCTGTGCGCCAGATCCTGAGCATAAATATCGTGAGTGGCCAGCAGCGGGGCAAACAGCGCCGCAAGGGCAATCACCAGCAGCACCAGCAGGCCGAATAGCGCCGAGTGGTTCGCGCAGAAGCGATGCCACTGTAGCCACATCTGCTGCATACGTGCCTGAAACGGCGTCGCCGGTGCGGGCGCGCGTAACCAGCTGCGCAGGGTTGTGGGTGTGGCGCGATTAACGGAATCGGTCATTTTTCCTCCTGACGCGTGCGGGGATCGAACAGGCGATAGAGCAGATCGCAAACCAGGTTGAGCAGCACAAAGATGGCGCCGGTCAGCAGCGTACAGCCGACCACCGCATTCATGTCACCCGCCAGCAGCGCGTTGGTGAGATAACGGCCAAAACCGGGCCAGGCAAACACCGTTTCGGTGAGCACTGCGCCTTCCAGCAGCCACGCCCACGACAGCGCCACCACGGTCAGCGTCGGCACGGCGATATTGCGCAGCGCATGTCCCCAGACGCAGCGCGACCACGACAGCCCTTTAACCCGCGCGGTGATAATGTATTCCTGCGACAGCTGTTCCAGCATAAAGCTGCGCGTCATACGGCTGATATAGGCGAGCGAGCTCAGGCCCAGGATCGAGGCTGGCAGAATGATATGGCCGAAGACGTTTTTGAACATCGCCCAGTTACCGCTCAACGCGCTGTCGATCAGCCAGAAGCCGGTGACCGGTTGCAGATCGAACTCATAGATAAAATCGATGCGTCCCGGGCCGCCGATCCAGCCAAGCGTGGCGTAAAACAGCAGCAATCCCATCAAACCCAGCCAGAAATGGGGCGTGGAATAGCTGAGCAGGCCGAGGAAACGCACCAGATGGTCAAACGGCGAGTTGCGATACATCGCGGATAACACGCCCGCCGGAATGCCGAAGCCGACGCCAATCAGCGCCGCCAGGGTCGCCAGCTCCAGCGTGGCTGGAAACACGCGCAGAATATCGCTGCTAACCGGCTGGCTGGTGGTCAGCGCGATGCCAAAATCGAGCCGCGCCAGCTGAGCGATATAGTCGATAAACTGCTGCCACAGCGGCTGATCCAGCCCGAGCTGGTGAAACATCCGATCGTACGCTTCCTGACTGGCGTTATCGCCGATGATCGCCACCACCGGATCGATGGGCAGCAGCCGACCGATAAAAAAGGTCAGCGCTGCCAGCCCGAGCAGGGTGCAGAAAATCGATAGCCCGCCGCGCAGTAGCGTGCGTGAACGCCGCCAGAACAGGGAAGGTGCGGCCGGATGGGAAACCGGGAGAGTCTGCGCCATTGCTGCCTCCGTTATTTCGTTGCCGCACCGTACCAGACGCGGAAGCCGTTCCACGTCCAGCTCTTCAGCACCGGATTAATTCCGGCGCTGTTGTACATCTGGAACATGATCGCCATCGGGCCTTTCTGCATCACCTCGCGTTGCAGATCGGCATACAGCGCACTGCGTTTGCTGTCATCCGGTTCCAGCAGCGCCTGCTCCACCGCCTGATTCATTCCGGCGTCGTAGTAGGCGGCCCGCCAGCTGGGATATTGCGTGGCGCGCGCCTCTTTACGATTGTCGGGATTAAACACCAGGCGCGAGGCGTTGCCGTAGGCGTCCGGCACCGACGTCTGCCACGCCATCATCACGCTCTGAAACTCGCGCCCGCGCGCCCGGCTGAACAGCTGCGCGTTGGCCATGCGTTCGAGCGTCAGCTTCACGCCCACTTTGGCGGCGTTCTGCTGAATGCTCTGGGCAATTGGCGCGGAGTGGGGCAGGGTGCCAAACAGCACCGAGGCGCTGAAACCATCGGGATAGCCCGCTTCGCTCAGCAGCTGTTTTGCCTTTGCCAGATCCAGGCTGAACGGCTGCCCCTGCTGCTCATCCAGCGCGCCAAACGCGCCGAGCTGCACAAAGCTGGCGCGCGGTACGCCAAGATAAGGCATCACGCTTTTCGCCAGGCCCTGATAATCGATCAGATAGCGCATCGCCAGCCGCACTTTCTCATTTTTGAAAATGGGATCCTGATTGTTGAAGCTCCAGAAAAAGAGCTGCGGCTTAAGGACTTTTGCCACCTGTACCTTGCCGCCCTGATCGAGGGTTTTCAGATCGTCTGCGGAGAGATCGCGGGCGATATCCACGTCGCCCTGCATCACCAGCAGACGCTGGGTGCCGGTCTCCGCCACGTGGCGAATCAGCACCCGCTTGAGCTTCGGCGGTGTGCCCCAATAATTAGGCGTGGCCTGAAGCACCACGCCTTCACCGGCGTTCCAGCGCGCCAGCTGGTAAGGACCCACACAGGCGGTATGCGTGGCAAGATACTTATGACCAAAATCACCGTTAACCGCCTCTTTTTCCACCTGTTTACGGTTAATCAGCGAAGAGACGTTGTTGGCGGCGATCGCCTGCAGCACCAGATTAGTGGGGTAAGCCTTATCGAAACGGATGACCAGCGTCTGGTCATCGCTGGCGGTAATCATGCTGTCGACGTTCTCTTTGGTGAAGCCATACTCTTTGATATTGGCCGCGTTGCCGTAGCCAAGTTTCACGATGCGTTGCAGTGACCAGGCGAGATCGCCAGCGCTGGCGGGAGAACCGTCGTTAAATTTCAGGTTGTCCTGCAGATGAAAGGTAATGGTTTTGCGATCGGCAGAGACATCCCAGCTTTTTGCCAGACCGGGCGTCAGTTGCGTTTCATCTTTCACCGCAAAATCAACCAGCGAGTCGCAGGTATTGGCGTAAATTTCACTGGTGACCACTTCGCCGATCTGTGCCGGATCCCATGTGCTGATGGCGTCAATGTTCCACGCCATCACCAGTGAATCGGGCGGCGTGGCGGCGTTGGCGGTGCCGGTAACGGCGGCCAGCGCAAGGGCTAAAGAGGATAATTTCATCGCGGCTCCGGGGTTACAGGTCAGCAGGACGTGGCTGAACCGGCGGTTTAACGTCGGCAGGAATTGGGCACTTGTAGGGTTTCTCACTGATCTGTGCGGCGTACGCCTGTTTGATCTGCGCCAGCAGCGCGGGATCGGTCAACACGTCAACCGCGGTGGCGGCCATGACTTTAGCAACGTGCGCTAACCCTTTATGCGCCGCGGGCATTTTGCCCTGCGCGGTAAGCTGCCAGGAGTGGCCCGGCGTGCCGATCGCCATGGTCGGAATATGCGCCTGCACGGTGGGAATGACCCAGCTGACATCGCCGACGTCGGTTGAACCGATCATCACTTCACCGTGGCTGTCGAGCGGCACAATGTAGTCGCTAAGCGCCTTTGGCTGCGCCGGTTTAACGCCCGATTTGCGGTAGCAGCTCTCCAGCTCCTCGGCGGTCAGCGTCGCCTGAATCTCGGCGGCGAAGGCGTAATCCGCCTGATCGAACGGCACGGTGCCAAGCGCCTCGAGATTGCGCTGCATCGTTTCCTCCAGCGGGCGATTGCCGAGCAGGTTAGAGACCGCGCTCATGATGCTGATCTCCAGCTGGGTTTCGGTCATCATCGCCGCGCCCTGTGCCACTTTTTTTACCCGCTCGTTGAGATCAAACATGGCGTGCACATCGCGCGAGCGGATGGCGTAACGCACCGCCGCTTTGGCCTGCACCACGTTGGGCGCGATGCCGCCGGAATCGAGCATGGCGTAGTGAATACGTGAATCCTGCGGCACATGTTCACGCAGGTACTGCACGCCGACGTTCATCAGCTCCACGGCATCCAGTGCGCTGCGACCGAGATGCGGCGAGGCGGCGGCGTGCGAAGAGCGGCCGGTAAAGAAGAAATCCATGCGGGTATTGGCCAGCGACAGCGGTTTGGCAACTTCATGCTGGGTGCTGGGGTGCCAGGTGATCGCCACGTCGACGCCGTCAAAGGCACCGGCGCGTGCCATAAATGATTTAGCCGCGCCACCTTCTTCAGCCGGGCAGCCGTAATAGCGCACCCGTCCCGGCAGACCGCGTTCGGCCAGCCACTCTTTCAGCGCGGTGGCGGCGAGCAGGGCGGCTGAGCCAAGCAGATTGTGGCCGCAGCCGTGACCTTGCCCGTTGCCCGGCAGCGGCGAATAGTGTGCGACGCCGGAAGCCTGGCTCAATCCGGGCAGGGCGTCATATTCACCGAGAATGGCGATAATCGGCCCGCCTTCACCCGCTTCGCCCATAACGGCGGTGGGAATATCCGCCACGTTTTCCGTGACGCGAAACCCCTGCTGGCGCAGCATAGTGCTGTGTTCCGCCACCGAGCGGTATTCGGTATAGCAAATTTCCGGCATACCCCAGACGCGATCGCTCAGCGCGCAGAATTCAGCCTGATGCTCTTCAACCCGTTTCCAGACCAACGCTTTGTCTTGCATGATATTCCCCACGGTAAGTGCTGCGGATAGTGCTGACGCCGGAGCGTCGCTGAATCTTCAGCATGCGGGAGGGCGATAACAAAAGGCCAATGCGTTCTTTTCCTGCCCTATTCCAAAATTGCATAGTTTGGCGGGCGGCATGCACGGGGCGGCATTCCCGGCACGCAGCGATCGATCAGGCGGCGTGCATCGCCTGATTGGCGCGTTCAGCGCTGTGCCAGAGATGTTCTGCCTGGCGGTTGCGCAGCACTGGCTGACGATAGAGATGAATATCGAGCACCATGTCCCAGAATGGCGATCCGGCTCGTACCAGGCTGCCGTTGGCCAGTTCCGCTTTTACCAGGCTCAACGGCAGCCAGGCAACCCCGACCCCGCTCATCGCCATCGCTTTGAGGTTAATCGACATGCCATTTTCATAGATGACCTGCAGCGGCAGCGGCTTCTCTTTCAACAGCTGCGCCAGCGCATGGGCAAAAAAGGAGTGCTGGCCGTAGCTCAGCCAGGGAATCGGCTGGGTACTGTGCAGCGGATAAAGTGGCTCTCCGCCCGCGGCGGGGCGGCAAACGGCGATGGCACGTTCGCGGCCAACCGGCAGGTGCGGATAAGGAGACAGCTGCTGCATCAGCGTCACCGACGGATGCGCGTAGGTCAGCAGAAAGTCCGTTTCACCGCCGTGCAGTAGCGAAATATGCTCCACAAAGGTCGGCTTCTGATCGCACAGCCTGACATGACCGAGCTGCTGTTGCGGATTAACCTGCTGGAACCAGTCGGGAAAAAAAGTCAGCGATAGCGTATTCAACATGGCAAAGCGAATCACCTCGGTGCGGTTGTTATAGCGCTGATGCAGATTCTGACGCAGATGCAACATGGCGTGCACGGTTTCCGAAGCGGTGATTAGAAACGCCCGGCCTTCTGGCGTCAGGGTCACCGGATAGGTTTTGCGGTCAAACAGCGGTACGCCAAGCCACTCTTCCAGCTGGCGAATGCGGCGGCTCAACGCCGATTGCGTCACGTGGCGCTCATCAGCGGCACGGGTAAAACTGTAGCAGCGGGCAACGCTGAGGAAATCTTCAAACCATTTCAGTTCCATAGCCAGAGCCTCGTTGGGACGAAAAGGGGAAAAATTGTTCAGCTGACATACTTTGTTACGCAAGAAACGCGCCAGTCTGGCTGACCTCGCGCAGAGCGCTGTTTTTCGTCGGCAACGCTGCGATAATGACGCTTTCGCAGCCCGCGGCTGCGTTTGTTGCACCAGCGGTGCGCACCAGCATGAGGCCGACACGAGAAGGTAAAGCAGATGGAATATGAATTTTTACGCGACATCACCGGCAAGGTGAAAGTGCGCATGACCATGGACCATGAAGCGGTGGGTCACTGGTTTAATGAAGAGGTCGATGAAAATCTGACGCTGCTGGATGAGGTGGAAGCGGCGGCGCAGGAGGTCAAAGGCAGCGTGCGGCAATGGCAGCGTATCGGCAAAGAGTACACGCTGTGGATGGATGAAGAAGAGGTGATGATTCGGGCCAATCAGCTGGCGCTGGAAGATGATGGGATGGAAGAGGGCATGAACTATTATGATGAAGAGAGCCTGTCATTCTGTGGCGTGGAAGATTTTCTGGCGGTGATTACGGCCTATCGCGCATTTTTGCAGGGGCGTTAAGCCATGGCGTTCGCCCGAGGCAGGCGAACGCATGAGGATATCAGCTCAGCGCCGGAATATTGCGCGCGTAGTAAATCTCGCGCATCTCTTTCCACAGCAGATCGGTAATCCGCTTGTGCTCCTGCGGCGTCAGCGTTTCTGGCCGGGTATTAAACAGATAATGTTTCAGGTCGAACTCTTTCAATAACATCTTGGTATGAAAGATATTTTCCTGATACACGTTCACGTCCATCATGTCATACATCGCCTTCATGTCCTGCGACATAAAGTTCTGTATTGAGTTGATCTCATGATCGATGAAGTGTTTTACGCCGTTGATATCGCGGGTAAAACCGCGCACGCGATAGTCAATGGTCACGATGTCCGATTCCAGCTGATGAATCAGGTAGTTCAGCGCCTTCAGTGGCGAAATCACGCCACAGGTTGAAACCTCAATATCGGCGCGGAAGGTACAAAGCCCGCCTTCCGGATGGCTTTCCGGATAGGTATGCACGCAGATGTGGCTTTTATCGAGGTGCGCCACCACCGAGTTCGGTAGCGGGCCAGGATGCTCTGATGTATCGATATCTTTTGGATCCACCGGCTCCTCACTGACCAGAATAGTCACGCTGGCACCTTGCGGTTCATAATCCTGGCGCGCGATGTTCAGCACATTAGCGCCAATAATCGAGCAGGTTTCCGTGAGAATTTCGGTCAGGCGCGTGGCGTTGTACTGCTCATCAATGTAGGCGATATAGCCATCGCGCTCGGCTTCGCTGTGCGCGTAGCAGATATCGTAAATACAAAAGCTCAGGCTCTTGGTCAGGTTGTTAAAGCCGTGAAGTTTCAGCTTCTGCAATGGTCATTACCCCCCAGAGTCGTGCCCATCATGCCTGGTCAGCAAGGGCGTTTAGCAAGTATTGCGGCAGAGCAAAGCTGCCGGTGTGGATCGCCGCATTATAGTAGCGGCAGTTCAGGCCTGCGGCCGTAAAACGGTGTTGCAATATGGCGGCGTCCAGCTGGCGCAATGCCGGATTGTCGCTCGCCCAGGCGAAGGTCATGATGCCGCCGTAATAGGTCGGAATCGCCGCCTGATAAAAGCTAACATCGCTGAAATAGTGGCTCAGCTTGCGATGGCTGTTGAGCGCTTCATCCTGCTGCAGGAAACAGACGCCATTCTGCGCCACAAAGATGCCATTTTCATTAAGGGCACGTTTGCAACCGGCATAAAATTCAGAGGTGAAAAGGCTCTCGCCCGGACCGACAGGATCGGTACAGTCAGAGATGATCACATCAAATTTTTCGTCGGTTTGCGTCACGAAGTTAACGCCGTCGTCGATCACCAGATTGAAACGAGGATCGTCATAGGCGCCCGCGCTGTGATTAGGCAGATACTGTTTGCAGAAGGTGACCACGCCAGCGTCAATTTCCACCATGGTGATCTGTTCGATTGCGGTGTGACGAGATACTTCGCGCAGCATGGCGCCGTCGCCACCGCCGATAATCAGCACCTTTTTGGCCGCGCCGTGCGCCAGCAGCGGCACATGCGTCATCATTTCATGATAGATAAACTCATCACGCTCGGTGGTTTGCACCACGCCATCCAGCGCCATCACGCGCCCGAACGCAGCGTTCTGAAAAATGATCAGATCCTGATGCGCGGTTTTCTCACGGTAGAGCACGTCATCAACCGTGAAATATTGACCGAAACCGGGGTGCAGCGTTTCAAACCACATCTCATTCTGTGTCATGGTGGGGCTCTCCTTTCTATGACATCGCCATGAAAACGGGCGGCACATCATAGCTAACTCCGCCCCGGGTTGCACGGGCAAATCAGTGGCCAGAGAGCGGACGCAGCGGGGGTTATTTGACGTAGGCGAGCAGGCTGAGGGAGTCGCGAGCCAGTGACTTACACTTCTTGTCGTTAGCGATGGCGATGCCGCTCAAATCGCGGTAGCTGTCTTCGCCAAGCGACTTCATGTTGTAGTTGCTGTAGTTGCTTAAATCCCAACGATTCTGCTGGGCGAAAAACACCAGCGCTTTGCGGATCTGCGCATCGGGCAAATCCTGATAGCCGCAGTCGTTTTTGAGATAGACAAAAACGGCGGTGAGATCGGCTAAATCTTCTGCTTCCGATTCGCTCAGGGCAAAACTGGTGGAGGAGAAGCCAAGCAGCCCGGCTAACAGCAGGACCTTAATGCTTTTCTTCATAATTATTCTCATCGTGTCGTAATTGGCCTGACGTTAGCACAGTTGCGCATACTCTACAGCCAAATTTGATTGCCGGTGACGCTTTTTTCAGCTCAGCCGCCGCGTCAGGCTTGACCTTGCCGCTGGGGAAAGGTTTATGCTGCATGCTGACCTCCGTTATAAGGATGCCCGATGCTACGCCGTGATTTCCTCAAACTCACCGCTGCCCTCAGCGCCGCCGGTGCGCTGCCGCTGTGGAGCCAGCGCGCACTGGCACAAACGCGCCCGATGTTGCCGATTCCCGATCTGCTGACGCCCGACGCGCGCGGCACCATCAGACTGCGTATGCAGACCGGCACCAGCCAGTGGCGCGGCAATGCCGTACCCAGCTGGGGCTACAACGGCAATTTGCTCGGACCTGCGCTGCAGCTGGAGCGCGGTAAACGTACCACCATCACGCTGCATAACCAGCTGCCGGAAGCGACCACGCTGCACTGGCACGGTTTATTGATTCCCGGCGAGGTCGATGGGGGGCCGCACGCGCTGCTGGCGCCGGGCGAACAGCGCAGCGTCAGCATTACGCCGGATCAGCCCGCCGCCACCTGTTGGTTTCATCCGCACACGCACGGCCGCAGCGGCTATCAGGTGGCGCAGGGACTGGCCGGACTGGTGCTGGTGCAGGACATTGAGGCAGAGCAACTGCTGCTGCCAAAACAGTGGGGTATCGACGATTTGCCGCTGGTGTTTCAGGACAAGCAGCTGACTGCCGATGGCAAACGCATCGATTATCAGCTCGACGTGATGCGCGCGGCGGTGGGCTGGTTTGGCGACATGATGCTGACCAACGGCGTTGAGTATCCACAGCAGGCGGTGCCGCGCGGTTGGCTGCGTTTGCGCCTGCTCAACGGCTGTAATGCTCGCTCTCTACAGTTAACTACCAGCGATCGCCGACCGCTGTATGTCATTGCCAGCGACGGCGGCCTGCTGGCCGAGCCGGTTCGCCTTGAGACGCTGTCGCTGCTGCCGGGCGAACGTTTTGAAGTGCTGGTGGATACGCACGACGGCAAATCGTTTGATCTGACTACGCTGCCGGTTAAGCAGATGGGCATGACGCTGGCGCCGTTCGACCAGCCGTTGCCGCTGCTGCGCATTCAGCCGCTTCAGGTGCAGGCCAGCGGCACGCTGCCCGATGCGCTGGTGGCGCTACCGCCGGTTCCGTCCAGCGAGGGCATCACTAACCGCTGGCTGCAGCTCAGCATGGACCCGCAGCTCGATCGGCTGGGCATGCAGCAGCTGATGGATCGCTATGGCATGAAGGCGATGGCGGGCATGGATAGGGATCAGCATGCGGGCATGAAAATGCCGGAAGATGCGCATCAGAAGACGTCCGGCCATCAGGGAATGGATCACCATCAACATGGCGGCGCGCCTCAACCGGCTTCCGCCGCCTGGGATTTCCATCAGGGCAATAAAATCAACGGTCAGCCCTTCAATATGAACAAGCCGATGTTTGACGTAAAACGCGGCGCGCTGGAGAAATGGACGATTTCAGGCGAAGGCGATGCGATGCTGCATCCGTTCCATATTCACGGCACGCAGTTTCGGATTCTCAGCGAAAATGGCAAACCCCCGGCGGCGCACCGCCAGGGATGGAAAGACACCGTTAACGTCGAGGGCTGGCGCAGCGAAGTGTTGGTACGGTTTGATCACCTCGCGGCGGCCGACCACGCCTATATGGCGCACTGTCATCTGCTGGAGCATGAAGACACCGGCATGATGCTGGGCTTCACGGTCAGTTAATGTGTCGCCAGCGCCAGGCGGACATCGGCAATCAAATCACTGGGGTGCTCAATGCCGATAGAGAGACGGATGGTAGCTTCGCTGATGCCAATGCGCTCGCGCTCCGCCTGCGGCACGCCGGAGTGGGTGGTGCTCGCCGGGTGGCTGGCCAGCGATTCGGTGCCACCGAGGCTGACCGCCAGCTTGAACAGCTGTAACGCATTGAGAAAGGCAAAGGCGGCTGGCTGTCCACCGCGAATATCAAACGAAAAGGTCGAGCCGCCGCCGCTGCACTGGCTGGCGTAAACTTTGCCCGCCGGAGAGTTAACGTCGAGCGCGGGCAGCCAGTGCAGTTTTTCCACCTGCGGCTGCTCGGCAAGAAACGCGGCAATCAGCTGCGCATTCTGCCACGCCTTTTCCATGCGCAGCGCCAGCGTTTCCAGCGAACGGCCAATCAGCCAGCTGGAATAGGCGTCCAGCTGGGTGCCAATGGCGCTCCGCAACTGACGAATTTTGCCAATAATATGCTTGCTGCCCAATGCGGCACCGGCAATCAGATCGGAATGGCCGGCAACATATTTGGTCAGTGAGTAGAGCGAAATATCCGCACCCCACTGCAGTGGACGCTGAAAAATCGGGCCGAGCAGGGTGTTGTCGCAGGCTACCAGCGGATGTAAGGTTTGCTGCTGTCCAATCTCTTCGCTGATGCGGCGCATCAGGGCAATATCCACCAGGCTGTTGGTGGGATTCGCCGGCGTCTCTACCAGCAGCATTGCTACCCGGCCCAGGCGCATCGCTTCGGTGGCCGCCGCTCTCACGCTCGCTTCATCGGTGCCATCGCTGAAGCCCACCGTCTGAATATTCATCTCCGCCAGAGTTTTGCTGAGCAGCGTGGCCGTGCCGCCATACAGCGGCTGCGAGTGCAGGATTACGTCGCCTGGCCGGGTAAATGCCAGCAGCGTAGTAGTAATGGCCGACATGCCGGAAGAGAACAGCGCCGCACTTTCCGTCTGCTCATAAACCGCCAGGCGGTCCTCAACAATTTCGCTGTTAGGGTGATTAAAGCGCGAATAGACCAGCCCAATGCTATCGCCCTGTGGCGGCTGGCGGCGGCCGGAAACATAGTCAAAAAAGTCACGTCCCTCTTCGGCGCTGTTGAACACAAAGGTAGAGGTTAAAAACACCGGCGGCTTGACGGCGCCTTCTGACAGTCGCGGGTCAAAACCGTAGTTCAGCATCTGGGTTTCCGGATGCAGAGCGTGATCGCCGATATGCGTTTTCTTGCTGGATAAAGACATAAAATACCTGCTGAAAGGAAGAGGGGAACGCGTGGCGTTGAGTGTAACCAGACGGCACACGGAAAACTGAGTTATGCGCAAATATTCTAAGCTTAGACGGTGGCATAGCATGGCGAGCCACCGCGCTTTTTGCCACGACAACGTTTGCGTCCCGTTCCGCTGACCGTACGGCAAATTAACTGTGATAAACTGCGGCGTTTTCCAGGGTTAATCAGGTTGAATGTGATGAAACACAGCGTTGATGTAATGATCTCCGAAGCAGATATCCGCACGCGCGTAGCGGAACTGGGCAGCCAAATCTCCGCTGATTACCGCGACAGCGGCAGCGAAATGGTTTTGGTGGGATTACTGCGGGGCTCTTTTATGTTTATGGCCGATCTCTGTCGCGCCATTGACGTCTCACACGAAGTCGATTTTATGACGGCTTCCAGCTACGGCAGCGGCATGTCGAGCTCGCGTGACGTTAAAATCCTCAAAGATCTGGATGAAGATATCCGCGGTAAAGATGTGCTGATCGTTGAAGATATTATCGATTCAGGCAATACGCTGAGTAAAGTGCGTGAAATCCTGCAGCTGCGTGGACCAAAATCACTGGCGATTTGTACGCTGCTGGACAAGCCGGAGCGACGTGAAGTGACGGTGCAGGTGGAATATGTTGGTTTTACCATTCCCGATGAGTTTGTGGTCGGCTATGGTATTGATTATGCGCAGCGTTATCGTCATCTGCCGTATGTTGGTAAGGTCACACTGTTCGACGAGTAACAGCACAATCCACCAAGGCTGCGCTCTGCGGCCTGCGATAGAATGCGCCGCCAGCGGAATCCTGCTGGCGGCGTGTTGCGTTACTCCTGACGCGGGCTGTCAGGGGTATGCAGCAGATTAGCGATGCCGTGACGGTAACGCTGTTCGAGGATCTCCCGGCTGGTGGCAGTGACTTCCAGATCGCGCAGATAGCCATCCTGAATGCCGTAAACCCAACCGTGAATGGTCACATTCTGCCCACGCTTCCATGCAGATTGCATCACGGTGGAGTGGCCAAGGTTGTAAACCTGTTCGATCACGTTGATTTCACAAAGTTTATCAAAGCGCTTTTCTGGCGGTAATTCGCCGAGGAAGGAACTATGCTTGTACCACAAATCGCGGATATGCAGCAGCCAGTTGTTGATTAAGCCCAGCTCCGGGTTTTCAACCGCCGCCTGCACGCCACCGCAGCCGTAGTGACCGCAAATGATAATGTGTTCAACTTCCAGCACCTCAACGGCGTACTGCACCACTGACAGGCAGTTGAGGTCGGTGTGAATCACCAGGTTTGCCACATTGCGATGAACAAAAAGTTCGCCAGGCTCCAGCCCGGTGAGACGTTCAGCGGGCACGCGGCTGTCGGAGCAGCCGATCCACAGGAAGCGCGGTTTCTGCGCCAGCGCCAGACGCTCAAAGAAACCAGGATCCTCTTCAACCAGCAATTTGGACCACTCGCGGTTATTACTGATAAGGGTATCAATGTCTTTCATTAAGGTTACCAACCGTACAAGCTAAACGTTGACGTACTATAGGACAATGCCTGCCTATTTTAAACGGCAAAAGCGAACCCAATAAAACAGGAAAGCATTCTGTTATGACTTATGCACTGGAACTTGAAAATCTGGTTAAAACTTACCCTGGCGGCGTACAGGCGCTGAAAGGCGTCGATCTAAAAGTCGAAGCCGGGGATTTTTATGCGCTGCTGGGGCCTAACGGCGCCGGGAAATCGACCACCATCGGTATCATCAGCTCGCTGGTCAATAAAACCTCTGGCAAGGTCAAAGTCTTTGGTTATGACCTTGAGCTCGACACGGTGAACGCCAAGCGTCAGCTCGGCCTGGTGCCGCAGGAATTTAACTTCAACCCGTTTGAAACCGTGCTGCAAATTGTCGCCAATCAGGCGGGCTATTACGGCGTGGAAAAACGCGATGCGCTGGCGCGCGCGGAAAAATATCTGATTCAGCTCGATCTCTGGGGCAAGCGCAACGAGCGTGCCCGTATGCTGTCGGGCGGCATGAAACGTCGTCTGATGATCGCCCGCGCGCTGATGCATGAGCCGAAGCTGTTGATTCTTGATGAGCCGACCGCAGGCGTTGATATCGAACTGCGTCGTTCAATGTGGGCCTTCCTCAAAGATCTCAACGTCAAAGGCACCACCATCATTCTCACCACCCACTACCTGGAAGAAGCGGAAATGCTCTGCCGTAACATCGGCATTATTCAGGGCGGTGAGCTGGTGGAGAACACCTCGATGAAAGGGCTGTTGTCCAAGCTGAAGTCTGAGACCTTTATCTTTGATCTGGCGCCACGCAGCGCATTGCCAAAGCTGGAAGGCTTCCAGTATCGCCTGGTCGATACCTCAACCTTAGAGGTGGAAGTGATGCGAGAGCAGGGGCTGAACAGCGTCTTTAATCAGCTCAACGCGCAAGGCGTGCAGGTATTGAGTATGCGTAACAAAGCTAACCGCCTGGAAGAGTTGTTCGTGGGCCTGGTGCAGGGTAAGAAAGGAGAACAAGCATGACACACCTTTATTGGGTGGCGCTGAAAAGCATCTGGGGTAAAGAGGTCAACCGTTTCGCCCGCATTTGGATCCAGACGCTGGTGCCGCCGGTGATCACCATGACGCTCTACTTCATCATCTTCGGCAATCTGATCGGCGCACGCATCGGCGAAATGCATGGCTTCAGCTATATGCAGTTTATCGTGCCGGGCTTGATCATGATGGCGGTGATCACCAACGCTTATGCCAACGTGGCATCCTCTTTTTTCAGTGCGAAATTTCAGCGCAATATTGAAGAGCTGCTGGTGGCACCGGTACCGACGCACATCATCATCGCCGGTTACGTTGGCGGCGGCGTGGCGCGTGGGCTGTGCGTAGGTGTGCTGGTCACGGCGATTTCACTGTTCTTTGTGCCGTTTCAGGTGCATTCGTGGCTGATGGTAGCGGTGACGCTGCTGCTCACCGCGATTCTGTTCTCGCTGGCCGGGCTGCTCAACGCGGTATTCGCCCGTACGTTTGACGATATCAGCCTGATTCCGACCTTTGTGTTGACGCCGCTGACTTATCTGGGGGGCGTGTTTTATTCACTGACGCTGCTGCCGCCGTTCTGGCAGATGGTTTCAAAGCTCAACCCGATCGTCTATATGATCAGCGGTTTCCGCTACGGCTTTCTGGGCATCAATGATGTGCCGCTGGCGCTGACTATTTCGGTGCTGGTCGCCTTTATCGTGGTGTTTTATCTTCTGGTCTGGTCGCTAATTCAACGCGGCCGCGGTTTACGCACCTGATAATAGTTAGCCGGGACTGCCATCAGCGCGTCCCGGCTCCATTCCTTGCTTTTATACTTTTCTGCTTTCTTCCGTTTGGTTATTATTTCTAATCGATATTATTCATATTGCGTCTTATTTTAAGCGGATTCCGATAACGCGTTTTTAAGACAAAGTTAAGTTAAATTGATGAGGTGGATAAGCTAAGATACATCCGCTTACGCTTTCACATCATATTTAACCGTTCAAGAATAATTGCCCGCCTGCCATTTTAGCGGTGATGAATAAGGATATTAACCAATGCAACGCATGAACTGGGTAGATAATCTACGCGGTATGAGTATTCTCGCCGTGATATTTCTCCATTGCACGTTTGCCGTAAATGGCAACGTTGGTCACTTTTATGTGGCGAGCGAAGCGATCAATGATATTCTGATGCCGGTCAGGCTCGGCCTGATGTTTTTTGTTTCCGGTCTGTTCGTAGAGGCAGGCTTAAAAAGAGGCCTGGCAGCCTTTGCCAAAAACAAAGTGAAATCCATTCTTTATCCCTTTGTTATTTGGGTCGGCGTGTATGCCGGCACTAAAATCGTGCTGAGCCACCACGATCAGGATGTGCTGAGTGTGCTGTTACCGCACCTGACCGGCGGCGGAGATATCACCTGGTTCCTGCATTCGTTGTTTGTATTCTTTATTATGATTATTGTTGCGCGGAGAATGCCATTCTGGCTTATTTTGTCGCTGTGTCTGGCGGGCAGTTGGTTATTACCGGCCGTACCGGCGGACAGCGTATTTGCCAGCTTTGATAACTCGCATTTTAATAAGTCATCTTATCTGTTTATCTTTTTCTGGTTGGGTGATGCCGTGGTGCGTCATAAGCTGGATATGCCACTATTGGTGAAAAAAACGTGGGTATTATACGGTTCAGCCGCTGCGTTTATTCTGCTGGCAAGCTTGATGCTGTTTGTTCCGGCGTTGGGTCAACATGCAGAAGAGCATTTTTCATGGACTCGGATGACGCCGCTGGCTCCACTGGCTCTGGCTTCTGTCCCGCTATTTGCCTTCCTTGCAATGCGCACGCATTCACGCGTTATTGGCTATATCGGCACACATTCTATCGTGTTTTATCTGTCCCATTTCATGGTCATCAAACTGTGCGCGCGCTATTTCCAGGAGCCATCATCATCGTTATGGATTGATGACGGGAAATATCTGTTCTCGTTTGCCTGTGCGTTATTGTTACCCTGGGGTATTTGCCAGCTGCGTAATCATGGCTGGCTGAACTTTCTGTTTACGCTCAAAAAGCCCGCTAAGCGCTCGCTTGCGACCAGCTAAAGAGAAGGGCGGTGAGAGATCACCGCCCCTGTCACTCAGGCAACCTGAACCGGCACCGCTTTTGCCAGCCGCTTCATCTCGTTATCACCTTCAAAATAAGCCACCTTCGGCTGCCATTCGCGCGCTTCGGCGTCGCTCATCTGCACATAAGAACAGATAATCAAAATATCGCCAGCGCAGGCGCAGCGCGCAGCGGCACCGTTTACCGAGATGATTTTCGAGCCACGTTCGGCGGCGATAGCGTAGGTAGAAAAACGCTGGCCGTTGGTCACGTTATAAATGTCGATCGCTTCGTACTGCAGGATGCCGGAGGCATCAAGGAAATCCTGGTCGATGGCGCAGGAGCCTTCATAATGCAAATCTGCCTGAGTGACTTTTACCCGGTGCAGCTTGCCTTGCAACATACTACGTACCATATCTGAGTAACCTTGTTAGCCGTGAACGCCGCACAGTATTCACCCTGCGGCGCGGGTTGTCTACTGGGTTAAATCAACCTGCTGATTATCGATCAGGCGCGCGCTGCCCAGCCATGCCGCCATTAAAATTACCGCACGTTTGCTGTCAACCGTCAGCGGCTGTAGCGTCTCGGCGTCGCAGATTGCCAGGCCATCGGCGCGCAAGCCGCGCTGCTGCAATGTCTCTTCTGCCGCCGCGATCATCTCATCAATATGGCGCTCGCCGTTAGCGAGCTGTTCGGCAAGGCTTTGCATCACCTGATGCAGCGCGGGCGCGATTTTTCGTTCTTCGGCAGTCAGATAGCCGTTGCGTGAACTCAGTGCCAGGCCATCTTTTGCCCGCACCGTCGGCACGCCAACGATATCGATGTCGTAACCCATATCCGCCACCATCTTGCGTACGATCGCCAGCTGCTGAAAATCTTTTTCGCCGAAGCAGGCAAGATCGGGTTGCACCAGATTAAACAGCTTGCTGACCACCGTCGCCATGCCGCGAAAATGGCCGGGGCGGCTGGCGCCCTCCAGCAGCTCAGACAGCACCGGCACGTCGACAAAGGTGTGCGTTGCCACGCCGTGCGGATAGATATCTGCCGGCGAAGGGGAGAACACCAGATCCACGCCACGCCGATTGAGCTTTTCACAATCTTCCTGCAGCGTGCGCGGATAGCGCGCTAAATCATCGGCGCGGTCGAACTGCATCGGATTGACAAAAATGCTGGCGATGACGATATCGGCGCGCGCACGCGCTTCGTCGACCAGCGTCATGTGCCCGTCATGCAAATTACCCATGGTGGGCACAAAGGCGATACGTTTCCCTTCCTGACGCCAGCGACGGATCTCGCGGCGCAGCATTGGCACGGTCTCAATAATCAGCACGCTCTTGCTCCTTTACTGGAAACTCTGTTCAGCGGCAGGGTAACTGCCATCTTCCACTTCTGCGATGTACTGACGCACGGCGGCGCGGATATCGCCGGTGGTGGCCAGAAAGTTTTTGGCAAATTTGGGGATGTGGCCGCCGGTGATGCCGAACGCGTCATGCATCACCAGAATCTGCCCATCGGTGACGTTCCCGGCACCAATACCGATCACCGGAATGTGCAGCGCCTCGGTCACGCGTTTCGCCAGGCTGACCGGCACGCACTCCAGCACCATCAGCTGCGCGCCCGCCGCTTCCAGCGCCAGCGCATCCGCCAGCAGACGCTCGGCCGCCTCCTCATCGCGACCCTGAACTTTATAACCACCAAACACGTTCACCGACTGCGGCGTCAGCCCGAGGTGCCCGCAGACCGGCACGGCGCGCTCGGTCAATTGCTGCACGGTTTCGGCCAGCCAGGCGCCGCCTTCCAGCTTGACCAGATTGGCGCCCGCACGCATAAGAACGGCGGCGCTGTCGAAGGTCTGTGCCGGCGTGGCGTAACTCATAAAGGGCAGATCGGCGAGCACCAGGGCAGCCGGTGCGCCACGGCGAACCGCTGCGGTGTGATAGGCGATATCTGCCACCGTGACCGGCAACGTCGATTCGTGGCCCTGCACGGTCATACCAAGTGAATCGCCTACCAGCAGCACGTTCAGCCCTTCGTCGGCGAAAAGCTTAGCGAAGCTGAAATCATAGGCGGTGATAGAAGCGAACTTGCGTCCGGCCTGTTTCCACTGGCGCAGATGGGAAAGGGTGGTTGTTTTCATAACGATCCAGAACAATGTGGCGATGGCCGAAGTGTAATGGATTGCTGCAATAAGCGGAATGGGAGGAAAAGAGAATTGGCAACGCTTACCAGGGGCGGATTTGCGTGCGATCGAGCGGTGCCAGCAGGCTGGCAACCGGCGTGCCATTCGGCAGCGTAATCGCGGGCGCAATTTCCAGCAACGGCACCAGCATAAAGGCACGATTGTGCATATCGTAATGCGGCACCGTCAGCCGATCGCTGGCGAGAGTCTGCCGATCAAATAGCAGAATATCGAGATCCAGCGTGCGCGGTCCCCAGCGATGATCCTTGCGCACGCGCCCCTGCTCCTGCTCAACGCGCTGGGTATGATCCAGCAGCGCGTCGGGCTGCAGCGCGGTGGCCAGTTCCACTACTGCGTTCAGATAGTCGGGCTGATCCTGCGGGCCATACGGCGGCGTGCGATAAAAAGAGGAAACGGCCACCACGCGGGTTTGCGGTATCGCCGCCAGCGCATCCAGGGCGTTTTGCACCTGTTGCAGCGGGTCGGCGAGATTGCTCCCTAAGGCGAGCCAGACCGGTTTCATGCGTTGGTGCTGTTGTTATCGCGGCGCGGACCGGCAGGACGTTTGCGCGGACGGCGGGTGCGACGACGTGCAGTCGGCTCATCATCCAGCGTATTCATCATGTTTTTCTGCTGTGGCGGCGCCGCGGCCTGGAATTCACCCCACCAGTGCGTCAGACGCAGCAGTTCCGGGCTGTTTTCCACTTCGGCGCGCAAGGCCAGCAGATCGTAAGCGGCACGGAATTTCGGATGCTCCATCAGCTTCCATGCACGCTTGCCCTGACGACGTGAGATGCGCAGCTGAAGCTGCCAGATATCGCGAATCAGGGTCGTGATGCGTTTAGGGATCGCCAGTGCACGGCACGCTTCATCAAGCGTATCGTTCATCGCCAGCGCAAACGCGTCGTAATAGGTCAGTCCGCTTTCCTGCGCTATGCGCTGTGCTGTTTCCAGCTGCGGATACCAGAACATCGCCGCGAACAAAAAGGCCGGATTGACGCGCATCTGATTATGAATGCGGTTATCGGTATTTTTCAGCACCTGCAGCAGCATGCGTTCCATCGGGCTATCTTCCAGCTCGGTGAAATTGCGCGTGATGGTAGGGAACAGCGGCTGAAACAGCTGATATTCACGCAGCAGCAGGTAAGTGTCGTAGCCGTAGCCAGCTTGCAACAGCTTCAGCGACTCTTCGAACAGGCGCGCGGAAGGAATATCACGCAGCAACGACGCCAGGCGAGGAATCGGCTCGGCGGTTTCAGGCGCAATGCTCATTTTCAGCTTTGCCGCAAAACGCACCACGCGCAGCATTCGCACCGGATCTTCGCGGTAGCGCAGTTCCGGATCGCCAATCATGCGCACGATACCCTGCTGCAGATCGCTCAGGCCGCCCACATAATCGCGCACGGTGAAATCCGCCACGCTGTAATAAAGGCTGTTGATGGTGAGATCGCGGCGCTGGGCGTCATCTTCAATATTGCCGAAGATGTTATCGCGCAGCAGCATGCCGCTTTGCGCACGCTGTGACGTGTTACGATCTTCCACTTCGGTCACCACGGCATCTTCTGCCTGATGATGACCACGGAAGGTGGCAACCTCGATCACTTCCGGACCGAACATCACGTGCGCCAGACGGAAACGACGTCCAACCAGCCGACAGTTGCGAAACAGCTTGCGCATCTCTTCAGGCGTGGCGTTGGTGGTCACATCGAAGTCTTTCGGCTTTTGACCCAGCAGCAAATCACGGACGCCACCGCCGACCAGATAGGCTTCAAAGCCCGCTTTGTTCAGGCGATAAAGCACCTTGAGGGCATTTTCACTGATGTCTTTACGCGAAATAGTGTGGCTCTCACGAGGGATGACGGTCATCAGACGCTTTTCTTCAACCTCTGCGGGCGCCTCTTCATCACGGCTCAAGACTTTCCGGCAAAAATTAGCAACTCGGGAAAAAATGGGACACCTCGATAGTGACTAAATAAAAATAGCGGCTAATCATAGCCTGCTACGAAACATTTGAAAATGCCGTTATCTTATCGCGCCATCCTGACGCGGTATGCTGCGGCGATCCCAGGCAGCAATTGCCTGCTCAAGCAACTGCGATAATGAGAGATCCTGCCAGCCCGTGCTGACCGTCTGACCGAGAAAACGCAGCGCATTCACCAGCGTGGGACGCGGATCGCCCGTGGGCAACGGCGGCGCATGATTCTGCTTGGAGAGCTTGTTGCCATCGGGGTTTAACGCTAACGGCAGATGCAGCCAGGCCGGCGCAGGCCAGCTGAATTGTTCATACAGCGCAATCTGGCGCACCGTCGGCTCGATCAAATCGGCGCCGCGCACCACCTCGGTGACACCCTGAAAATGGTCATCCACGACTACCGCCAGGTTATAGGCAAACAGCCCGTCGCGGCGATGGATAATGAAATCTTCCTGCGCCAGCGCGGCATCCGCCACAACATCGCCACGCAGCAGATCGTGAAACTGGTACACCGGATGATGCTGACGTAAGCGCAGCGCGGCATTTTCCGGCCCGTAACCGGCATCGCGACAGTGGCCATCGTAATAGCCCCCTGTCTGCTGAATGCGGCTACGTGAGCAGCGACAAAAATAACTTTGCCGATGCTGCTGCAACCAGCGTAACGCTTCACGGTATGCCTCATGCCGCTGCGATTGCCACAGCACCTCGCCATCCCAGTGCAGCCCATAATGATCGAGCTGCTGCAGGATCGCACTGGCTGCACCCGGTACTTCACGTGGCGGATCGATATCTTCTATACGCACCAGCCAGCGCCCGTGCTGCGCGCGCGCATCAAGGTAACTGCCTAAGGCAGCAATCAGAGAGCCAAAATGGAGTTCACCGGAAGGAGAGGGCGCAAAACGGCCAGTGCAGGTTGATGACGTCATAATAATGACGCGCAGCGGGAAACTCCTGTTTCCAACTGCGCGCGAGCGGCCTTAGCCAGCCATCTGTTTTTCGCGGATTTCAGCCAGCGTTTTGCAGTCAATGCACAGATCGGCGGTAGGACGCGCTTCCAGTCGGCGAATACCGATTTCAACACCGCAGGAATCGCAGTAGCCAAAATCATCATCTTCGACTTTCTTCAGCGTTTTCTCGATCTTCTTGATCAGCTTACGCTCGCGATCGCGGTTACGCAGTTCAAGACTGAACTCCTCTTCCTGAGCGGCACGGTCGACCGGATCGGGAAAATTAGCGGCTTCGTCCTGCATGTGTGAAACTGTGCGATCGACTTCGTCCCGCAGTTGATTACGCCAGGCTTCAAGAATCTTCCTGAAGTGAGTCAGCTGGGCTTCGTTCATATACTCTTCGCCCGCTTTCTCCTGGTATGGCTCCACCCCAGCAATGGCTAGGATACTCAGGGACGATGTTTTACGGTTTTGCCCTTCTTGCATGTTGTTTCTCCTGGATAACACGCACAATCGATCCCCAACGGGGAAAAAACAGGCCGCTATAAATAACAGAAGCCGTCAAGGTTAGCAATTAATCCTGAACATGACTTGACAAGCCTGTGAGGAACCACGTAATGAGCGTCACGTAAGGTGCGTTTTTAACACGTCTTTTCGCACTAATTATGACAATTCCACCCGCACAGATTTATTCAGTCTCATGCCCGTCGACGACAATTGCGCCTGATAAGCCAGCAGCTCAACGCCGCTCTGTTGCGCCTGTACCAGCAGCTCTGCGTAGCGCGCGTCAATGTGGCGCGCGGGGGAAACGTCCTCAATCCCCGAATGCAAAACTGCAAACAATAACACCGCGCGGTTGCCGCCCTCGGCAATCTTGCTTAACTCACGAAGATGCTTCTGGCCTCGCTCGGTTACCGCATCCGGAAACCAGCCTCTACCTTCTTGTAAAAGCGTTACGGATTTGACTTCAATATAGCACTCAGGTCTCGCTTCCGCCTGTAACAGGAAATCAATACGGCTGCGCTCATCGCCGTATTTCACCTCCGATCGCAGCCCGCTGTAGCCGCTCAGCTCCGGCAAACACTGCGCCAGTAAGGCTTCGCGTACTAACTGATTGGCGCGCAGGGTGTTTACACAAATAAAATGGCCCTGTTTTGTTTCAGTTATTTCCCAGCTGTGCGGGTACTTTCGCGTGGTGCTGGCGGAGGTGGAATACCAGACGGTGTCGCCCGGGGTGGCGCAGCCGGTCATCGCGCCGGTGTTTGCGCAGTGTAGGGTGAGCGTGTCGCCCTGGGGCGTCACCACATCGGCCAGAAAGCGTTTATAACGCGCAATCAGCCGGGAAGATTGTAACGGCGGTGAAAATTCCAACGTGGCTCCTTTATTCACTCAACGGCCAGCTGTCGAGCAGATGATAGCGGGTGCGTCCCTGTGTCTGCATCGACTGGAACAACGAAAATTGCGTGATATCGCAGCTAAATGAAAAATCGCGGGGCGGCAGCGAAAGCGGCTGCGTCACCCCACGTAATAGCGTGATATGGGGATGAAACGGCTGCGGGCTTTGATGGCAACCGTTACGCGCCGCCTGTGAACGAAGCAGGGCGGCCAGCTGCAACAATCCGCGCGGTGCCTGGCGCGTACCCAGCCAGACTACGCCTGGCCGTGGCCAATGGCCGGCGTCGTTCAGGGTCAGCGAAAAGCCGGGCTGACGAATGCGCGCGGCAAGCTGACTGAGCGCCGTGGCTTTTTCAGTGTGAACATCGCCCAGAAACGCCAGCGTCAGATGCAGGTTTGCCGCCGCCACCGGATAGCCGATGTCAGCCGGAAAAGCCTGCGCGCGCCAGCTCACGATCTGTTGCTGTAAAGCGTCAGGCAGCGCGAGGCCAAAGAATAAACGTCGTGTCTGCATAGCGGTCTCCGGTAAACAAGACGGGAATGCTACAATGTTCGCCAGCTTATCACCACGCGATCGCGGAGTTTTCGTTTGAGTGTTTTACCGGTCAGTGCCGTCCTGCCGCAAGTGCTTGATGCGCTTCAGCAGCACCCTCAGGTTTTACTGGTTGCGCCGACCGGCGCGGGCAAATCAACCTGGCTTCCCCTACAGATTCTGCAGCAATCAACGCTTACTGGTCGCATTTTGCTGCTGGAGCCACGGCGACTGGCGGCGCGCAACGTGGCGCAACGGCTGGCGGAGCAGCTCGGCGAGCAGCCGGGCGAGACCGTAGGCTATCGCATGCGGGCGGAAACGCGCGTTGGGCCAGGTACGCGGCTGGAGGTGGTAACCGAAGGAATTCTGACCCGCATGCTGCAGCAGGATCCGATGCTTGATGGCGTGGCGCTGGTGATTCTGGATGAGTTTCATGAACGCAGTATTCAGGCCGACCTGGCGCTGGCGCTGCTGCTGGATGTGCAATCTGGTCTGCGTGACGATCTCAGAGTGCTGATCATGTCCGCCACGCTGGATAACAGCGCACTGCAAACGCTGCTGCCAGCGGCACCGCTGATCGTCTCTGAAGGACGCAGCTTTCCGGTCGAACGTCGCTATCTCTCGTTGCCAACTCAGCTACGGTTTGATGAAGCAGTAGCGCGGGAAGTGGCGCAGCTGTTGCGCGAAGAAAGCGGCTCGCTGCTGCTGTTTTTGCCCGGCGTGGGCGAAATTGAGCGGGTGAAAAATCAGCTGGCAGAACGCGTTGCGGCAGATGTCGATCTCTGCCCGCTCTACGGCGCTTTGCCGCTGGCGGCTCAGCAGCGTGCCATCATGCCCGCGGCCGCCGGACGGCGCAAAGTGGTGCTGGCGACTAACATCGCTGAAACCAGCCTGACCATTGAGGGTATCCGGCTGGTGGTCGACAGCGCGCAGGAGCGGGTGAGCCTTTTTGATGCACGCGGCGGCTTGAGCCGACTGATTACCCAACGTATCAGCCAGGCGTCAATGACTCAGCGTGCAGGCCGCGCCGGTCGCCTGGAAGCGGGCATCTGTTTGCATCTGCTGGCGAAAGAGCAGGCGGAGCGGGCACCCGCGCAAAGTGAAGCGGAGATTCTGCACAGCGATCTTGCCGCGCTGTGGCTGGAGCTGCTGCAATGGGGCTGCCGCGAGGTAAATCAGTTGCGCTGGCTCGATATGCCGCCCGCAGGCCATCTGCAGGCAGCGCAGCGGCTGTTGCAGCTGCTGGATGCCACCGATCAGTCGGCGCAGCTCAGCGCTAAAGGGCGGCGCATGGCGCAGCTGGGCAGCGATCCGCGGCTGGCCGCGCTGATGATCGCCGCCGGCAACGATCGTCATCAGGTCGCCAGCGCCACGCGGCTGGTGGCGATTCTTGAAGAGCCGCCGCGTCAGGGCAGCGTGGATCTGCGTGATGCCTTCTTTCAGACGCCGCCGCACTGGCAGCGCCGCGCGCGCCAGCTGCAAAAACGGTTACAGCAGCCTGAGGGCCACGCGGACGTTGCGCATCTGCCTGCGCTGATGGCCAGCGCCTTTCCCGATCGTCTGGCTCAGCGCCGCGGACAGCAGGGGCGCTATCAGCTGGCAAGCGGTATTGGCGCCATGCTGGAAACTGACCATGCGTTAACGCGCTATGAATGGCTATTTGCCCCGCTGCTGCTGCAAAACGGCGCGCAGCCGGACGCACGTATGCTGCTGGCGATGCCGGTTGAGATCACCGAACTGCTCGCCGCCGCGCCGCAACTGGTGCGGCAAACCACCGAAGTAGAGTGGGATGAAGAAAAAGGCACGCTACGTGCGTGGCAGCGCGAGCAAATCGGCGCGCTGGTGCTAAAATCGCAGCCGCTGGCGAAGCCGGAAAAAGCGCAAATGCAGGCGGCCATGCTGCGCTGGATCGAACAGAAAGGTCTGACGGTGCTGAACTGGACGCCTGAGGCGACGCAGTTGCGTTTACGCCTGCACTGCGCTGCTGCCTGGTTGCCGGAAGGCAACTGGCCCGCCGTGGATGATGCCACGCTGCTGGCGACGCTGGATCGCTGGCTGTTGCCGATGATGGGCGAGGTGCGGGACCTGAAAAGTCTGCGTCAGGTCAACCTCGTCAACGCGCTCTTACACTTACTCACATGGTCGCAACGGCAGCGGCTGGATAGTGCGCTGCCAACTCACTACACTGTGCCGACCGGCAGCCGCCTGCCGATCCGTTATGATGAAGAAAAACCGCCTGCGCTGGCGGTGCGTCTGCAGGAGATGTTCGGCGAGGCGCAGAATCCAGCCGTGGCGGAAGGCCGGATAGCGCTGGTACTGGAACTGCTCTCACCGGCGCAGCGACCGTTGCAAATTACCCGCGATCTGGCGGCCTTCTGGCAGGGCGCCTGGCAGCAGGTACAGAAAGAGATGAAAGGGCGTTACCCCAAACATCTCTGGCCGGATGATCCGGCCAATGCGCTGCCCACGCGGCGTACTAAGAAGTTTTCCCCGCCTGAGAAATAAACGGCATCAGTGCCACTATTTCAGAGGGTTCTGTCAGGGAAAAATAAGAAAAGCGTATAGAGTACTCGGCCTTGCCGACGGCTAACTCTGGAGAAACAAAACTGATGTCTGGAGACGATCGCGAACCGATAGGACGCAAAGGAAAGTCCTCCACACCGCCACGCAAGCCGGCGGTAAAAGGTCGCCGCAGGGAACGGGAAGAAGAGAACGTGCAGGATGATTTCGATAATGATGAAGAAGAGGTTGCGCCGATGCCGCGTAAGGGAAAAGGGCGTCCGCCTGTGAAAAAACGGCGCTGGTTAGGGCTGCTGATAAAGCTGTTCCTGGTATTTGTGGTGGCGATGGCTGCCTATGGGGTTTATCTCGACTCGGAGATCCGCAGCCGTATTGATGGCAAGGTGTGGCAACTGCCTGCCGCCGTTTATGGCCGTATGGTTAGCCTTGAGCCGGGCATGTCCTACAACAAAAAAGAGATGATTGCGCTGCTGGAAGGCACGCAGTATCGCGAAGTTACGCGGATGACGCGGCCTGGTGAATTCACCGTACAGGCCAACAGCATTGAAATGATCCGTCGACCGTTTGATTTTCCCGACAGCAAAGAAGGGCAGATTCGTGCGCGTCTGAGCTTCAGTAACGGCAAGCTCAGCGAGATTAAAAACCTCGACAGCAACCGCGACTTTGGTTTCTTCCGTCTCGATCCGCGGCTGATTACGATGTTGCAGTCGCCCAACGGCGAGCAGCGCCTGTTCGTGCCACGCGCCGGGTTCCCGGATCTACTGGTCGATACGCTGGTGGCAACGGAAGACCGTCACTTCTATCAGCATGATGGCGTGAGTTTATCCTCGATTGGCCGTGCTTTTATTGCCAACATTACCGCCGGTCGTGCGGTGCAGGGCGGCAGTACCTTAACGCAGCAGCTGGCGAAGAACCTGTTCCTGACCAGCGAGCGCTCGCTGTGGCGTAAAGCGCGTGAAGCCTATATGGCGGTGATCATGGATGCGCGCTACAGCAAAGATCGCATCCTTGAGCTTTACCTGAATGAGGTTTATCTCGGTCAGGCGGGTAACGATCAGATCCGCGGCTTCCCGCTGGCCAGCCTCTACTACTTTGGTCGTCCGGTGGATGAGCTGAGTCTCGATCAGCAGGCGCTGTTGGTGGGCATGGTGAAAGGCGCATCGCTCTACAATCCGTGGCGTAATCCGAAGCTGGCGCTGGAACGCCGCAATCTCGTGCTGCGTTTGCTGCAACAGCAGAAGGTGATCGATCAGGAGCTGTATGACATGCTCAGCGCTCGTCCGCTCGGCGTGCAGCCGAAAGGCGGCGTGATCACGCCACAGCCAGCGTTTATGCAGATGGTGCGTAACGAGCTGCAGGCGAAAATGGGCGATAAGGTCAAAGACCTCTCCGGTGTGAAAATCTTCACCACGCTTGATTCCGTCTCCCAGGATGCCGCCGAACAGGCGGTGGAAGAGGGCATTCCAGCGCTGAAAAAACAGCGTGGATTGAAGGATCTGGAAACCGCGATGGTGGTGGTGGATCGCTTTACCGGCGAGGTACGTGCCATGGTGGGCGGAGCGAACCCGCAGTTTGCCGGTTATAACCGTGCGCTGCAGGCGCGTCGTTCCATCGGCTCGCTGGCAAAACCAGCTACTTACCTGACCGCGCTCAGCCAGCCAGACAGCTATCGCCTCAACAGCTGGATTGCCGATGAGCCAATCGCGCTGAAGCAGCCTAACGGCCAGATCTGGAAACCGCAGAACGACGATCGCCGCTTTAGCGGTAAAGTGATGCTGGTGGATGCGCTGACCAACTCCATGAACGTACCAACGGTAAATCTCGGCATGACGCTGGGACTGGCCAGCGTGGTAGATACCTGGACCAAACTGGGCGTGCCGAAAGATCAGCTGAATCCGGTGCCTTCGATGCTGCTCGGTGCCATGAACCTGACGCCGGTTGAAGTGGCGCAGGCGTTTCAGTCGATCGCCAGCGGCGGCAACCGTGCGCCACTGTCGGCACTGCGTTCGGTGATTGCTGAAGATGGCACGGTGCTTTATCAGAGCTTCCCGCAGGCGGAACGCGTTGAACCGGCACAGGCCGCTTATCTGACGCTGTACACCATGCAGAATGTTGCTGCACGCGGCACTGCCCGAGCGCTGGGCGCACGCTATCCGGGCGCGCATCTGGCGGGCAAAACGGGTACCACCAACGATCAGATCGACAGCTGGTTTGCCGGTGTGGATGGTAAAGAGGTGGCGATCACCTGGATTGGCCGCGATAACAATCAAACCACCAAACTTTATGGTGCCAGCGGCGCGATGCAGATCTATCGTCGCTATCTCGATAATCAGGCGCCGATGCCGCTGGTGTTAACACCACCGGAAGATATCGCGCAGATGAACATCGATTCTGCGGGGAACTTCGTGTGTGGAACCGGCAGCAGCAGCTGGCGCACCATTCCGGTCTGGACTATCGATGCTAATGCGCTGTGTCAGCAGCAGATGCAGCAGATGCAGCAGCAACAGCAGCTGTTCCAGCAGCAGCAGGCTCAACAGCAGCAACAGCAGCAGCCAGCGGGACAACCGCAGCAAAACGCGCCGCAGGATGAGAGCAACGGCGTCGCGGGCTGGATCAAAGATATGTTTGGCAAATAATCTCCGGCAGTAACCTGAAATCCCGGCCACCATGCCGGGATTTTTTTTGCCTGCTTTTTACCCGGTCGACGGCTATTTTCTGCTCGCAGGCCGCGCCGGGCGGGGAATTTTGTTGCAGACTTTCCGCCAATTCGCATATTATCCGACCGTTATAATAATAATTCTCGTTTCGTTTCGCTTTCATCCTTCTTATTGCTGAGAAAAACTATGAGTCCGCACGCATCCTTTCCTTCTTACAAAAGGCCGCTTTCTCTGCTGATCGCGCTTTCTCTGGGTAGCCTGAGCGCCTCGGCGCTGGCGGCTGACGCTGATACGCTGGTGGTTTCCGCCGACGGCGGCAGCGCGGCAGCGGCAGAGAGCGCGTGGGGCCCGGCACCGACTATCGCGGCGAAGCGCAGCGCGACCGGCACCAAAACCGACACGCCGCTGGAAAAAACGCCGCAGTCGATCTCAGTCGTGACGCAGGAAGAGATGGAGATGCATGGAGTATCCAGCGTCAAAGGCGCGTTTAACTACACGCCAGGCGTGATGACCGGCAATCGCGGCAGTTCGAACGTCATTGATGCGCTGTCGATCCGCGGCTTCAGCGAAACCAACACCAATCAGTATCTCGATGGGCTGAAACTGCAGGGTGACAACTACTCTGAGTTTGCCATCGATCCTTACTTCCTTGAGCGCGCTGAACTGCTGCGCGGCCCGGCCTCGGTGCTGTATGGCAAAAGCAACCCTGGCGGCGTGGTGTCGCTGGTCAGCAAACGTCCCACCACTGAGACGCTACGCGAAGTGCAGTTCCAGATGGGCGACGACAACCTGTTTTCAACCGGCTTCGATTTTGGCGGTGCGCTGGATGATGCCGGTGTTTACAGCTACCGTCTGACCGGCCTGGCGACCAGCCAGGATGCTCAGCAGGATATGAACAAAGAGAAGCGCTACACCATTGCGCCATCGTTCACCTGGCAGCCCGATCAAAACACCCGCTTTACGCTGCTGACCTATTTCCAGAACGAGCCGGAAACCGGCTATTACGGCTGGCTGCCGCGTGAAGGCACCGTGGTGCCGATCACCGATGCCAGTGGCCGTCAGCACAAGCTGGCAACCGATTTTGACGAAGGCGAGAACAGCAACAAGATTTCGCGTAACACCAAAATGGTCGGCTACAGCTTCGAACATCGCTTTAATGATACCTGGAGCGTCCGCCAGAATCTGCGCTATGCCGATCTGCGTACCGACTATCGCAGCATTTATGGCAGCAGCTTTAACAGCGCAACCCAAGAGATCAATCGCAGCGTGGCACGCTCAGAAGAGACGCTGAATCAGTTTGCGCTGGATAACCAGGCTGAGGCGAAATTTGCTACGGGTCAGCTGGATCACACGCTGCTGTTGGGCGTGGATTATCAGCGCACGCGCAACGAAATCCGTGCAGGATTTGGTTCCGCCAGCCCGCTTAACGCCATTGATCCGCAGTATGGCGATGACAGCTATGCCATCTCTTTCCCGTATGACTATCTGAACAAGCAGGAACAAACTGGCCTGTATGCGCAGGATCAGATGGAATGGAATCGCTGGGTGCTGACATTGGGCGGCCGTTATGATTACGCCATGACTTCTGCTCTGAACCGTAATGGCGATAGCGAAGTGAAAGGGCACGATCAGGCTTTCACCTGGCGCGGCGGCCTCAACTATGTGTTTGATAACGGCGTAGCGCCTTACTTCAGCTACAGCGAATCCTTCCTGCCAACTTCCGGCACCACCAAAAGCGGGCAGCCATTCGATCCTTCACGCGCCAAACAGTACGAAGCGGGCGTGAAGTTCGTGCCAAAAGATCGGCCAATCAGCGCGACGGCAGCGGTTTATCAGCTGACCAAAACCAAAAACCTGACTGCCGATCCTGCAAGCACGTTATTCAGCGTGCAGAGCGGTGAAATCCGGTCACGTGGCGTTGAGCTGGAAGCAAAAGCAGCGGTTAATGCCAATATCAACCTGACCGCTGCCTATACCTATACCGACGCCGAATTCACGCATGATACTAAGCTGAAAGGCACCACGCCGGTAGAGGTGCCAAAACATATGGCATCGCTGTGGGCTGATTACACCTTCAATGAAACCGCATTGAGCGGACTGACACTGGGGGCCGGTGTGCGCTATGTTGGCAACAGCAAAAGCCTCTATTCGGAAACAGAAGACAACACCCGCGACGGAAAATCGAACCGCAATTTCAACGTTGCGGATTACACCACGGTGGATGCCGCCATCAAATACGATCTGGCGCGCTTTGGTCTGCCGGGTTCTTCGGTAGGCATCAACGTGAATAACCTGTTGGATCGGGATTATGTGGCTGGCTGCTACCGTGAATACGCCTGTTACTGGGGCGCGGAGCGGCAGATCGTCGGCACGGCAACCTTCCGTTTTTGATCGTCAACCGGGCGCGTTGCAGGCGCGCCCGCTAACCTGAAGAATTCCATGTCACATCAGTACGCCAGTGAAACCACCTTCCGGCTGGACAACGTGAGCTTCACGGTGCCTGGCCGCACGCTTTTACAGCCGCTATCGATGGCCTTTTCGCCGGGCAAAGTCACCGCGTTGATTGGGCACAACGGCTCAGGAAAATCGACCCTGCTGAAGATGCTGGGTCGCCATCATGCGCCGTCTGCCGGGCAGGTGATGCTCAACGAGCAGCCGGTCAGCCAGTGGTCAGGCAAAGCCTTTGCCCGTCAGGTTGCCTATCTGCCGCAGCAGCTGCCAGCGGCAGAAGGCATGACGGTGCGCGAGCTGGTGGCGATTGGTCGCTATCCCTGGCACGGGGCGCTTGGCCGTTACGGAATGGAAGATCGTCAGCGGGTGGATGAGGCGATTGCGCTGGTTGGTCTGAAACCCTTTGCCAGCCGCCTGGTCGACAGCCTCTCCGGCGGCGAACGTCAGCGCGCCTGGCTGGCGATGATGGTGGCGCAAAACAGCCGTTGTTTGCTGCTTGATGAACCGACCTCGGCGCTGGATATCGCGCATCAGGTTGAAGTGCTGGCGCTGATTCAGCGTCTCAGCCAGCAACGCGGACTAACGGTAATTGCCGTGCTGCACGACATCAATATGGCCGCGCGCTACTGCGATCGTATGGTTGCGCTGCATGGCGGCAGTATGATTGCCGAAGGCGAGCCGGAAAGCATTATGCAGGCCGACGTGCTGGCGAAAATCTACGGTATTCCCATGGGCATTCTGCCGCATCCGCACGGCGGCGCGCCGGTAAGTTTTGTCTGGTGAGCGCAGGAGCCTTTATGCCCGATCTGTTTCGTCGTCGGCTGCTGCAGGCCGCCGTGCTCGCACCGTTAATGACGTCGAATGCGCTGTTTGCGCAGGCGCCCTCTGCCGGGCGTATCGTTGCGCTGGAATGGCTGCCGGTGGAATTACTGCTGGCGCTGGGCATTACGCCGCTGGCCGCTGCGGATACCACCAGCTATCGCCAGTGGGTACAAACGCCAGCGTTGCCAGCGGATATTATTGACGTTGGGCTGCGTACCGAACCCAATATGGAACTGCTGACCCAGCTACAACCCTCACTGATTCTCTATTCTCAGGGCTATGGTCCTTCACCAGAACGGCTGGCGCGCATTGCGCCGGGCATGGGCTTCAGCTTTAACGACGGCAGCGGAAAACCCTTAACCAATGCGCGCCATTCGTTAACGCAGCTGGCCGACAGGCTGGCGATGCCGGAACGCGCCACGCACCATTTGCAGGCCTTTGATTCGTTTATCGCCTCGATGCGTCAGCGATTTGCGGCGCGACCACAGCCGCGACCGGTGCTGCTGATGTCGATGCTGGACAGCCGTCACGCCATCGCTTTTGGTAAAAACAGCCTGTTTCTGGAGACCATGGAGCTGCTCGGTTTGCAGAATGCCTGGCAGGGCGAAACCAATTTCTGGGGCAGTGCAGTGATCGGCCTGGAGCGGCTGGCCGATATCGGTGACGCTGAAGTGATCTGTTTTGATCATGGCAATGAGCCGATGATGCAGCAGATCACCTCGGGCGCACTCTGGCGATCGCTGCCATTTGTGCGTCAGGGACATTTTCAGCGCGTGCCGCCGGTCTGGTATTACGGTGCCACGCTGTCGGCGATGCAGCTCTGCCATGTGTTAGATCGCGCGCTGGAGCCCGCATGAAAAAATCGTTAGCACTTGCTCTGCTTTGCGCACTTTTCCTGGCGGCGCTGGCCCTGACGCTGATTAACCTGCAGGCGCGCCTGCCGATGGCGCAGTGGGGCCAGGCGCTGTGGCAACCCGATAGCGATCGCATTCATCAGGTGGTATTTCATTACAGCCTGCTGCCGCGGCTGGCGCTGGCGCTGTTAATCGGTGCCGGACTCGGGCTGGCGGGCCTGCTGTTTCAGCAGATTTTGCGCAACCCGCTGGCGGAACCGACCACGCTGGGCATCTCTACCGGCGCGCAGCTCGGCGTCACGGTGACCACGCTGTGGAGCCTGCCCGGCGGATTGTTGACCCAGCAGTTTGCGGCCATGGGCGGCGCGCTGCTGGTCGGACTGCTGGTGTTTGGCGTGGCCTGGGGTAAACGGCTGTCGCCGATCACCCTGATTCTGGCAGGCCTGGTGCTCAGCCTCTATTGCGGCGCTATCAATCAGATCCTCGCCATCTTTAAACACGATCAGCTCCAGAACATGTTTCTGTGGAGCACCGGATCGTTGAATCAACAGGACTGGAGCAATGTGGCATTTCTGTGGCCGCGGCTGCTGCTCGCTTTCCTGCTGGCGCTGGCGTTGTTGCGCCCATTAACGCTGATGGGGCTGGATGATGGCGTGGCGAAAAACCTGGGCCTGACGCTGGCGCTGACGCGTTTTGGTGGCCTGTTACTGGCTATTTTGCTCAGTGCTCAGTTGGTCAATGCTGCGGGAATTATTGGTTTTATCGGGCTGTTTGCGCCGCTGCTTGCCAGGCTACTGGGCGCCCGACGTCTGCTCAGTCGCATGCTGCTGGCGCCGCTGATCGGTGCGCTGCTGCTCTGGCTGGCCGATCAGTGCGTGCTGTGGCTGGCGTCCCACTGGCGTGAAGTTTCAACCGGCACGGTGACGGCGATCATCGGCGCGCCTTTGCTGCTCTGGCTGTTGCCTTATCTGCGCAGCGGTTCGCAGGCACCCGATATGCATCAGGGCGACAACGTGCCGCGTGAGCGCCATGCGGTGCTGCACTGGACGCTGGGGCTGCTCGCCGTCATGGCGCTGTTGGCGCTGGCCGCGCTGTCGCTGGGCCGTGATGCACACGGCTGGATGTGGGCCAGCGGCGAACTCTGGGATCAGCTACAGCAATGGCGTGCGCCGCGTCTGCTGGCGGCGCTGTCGGTGGGCATGATGTTGGCGGTGGCGGGCTGCATTATTCAGCGCCTGACCGGCAACGCCATGGCCAGCCCGGAAGTGTTAGGCATCAGTTCAGGCTCTGCGTTTGGCGTGGTGATCATGATGTTTCTGGTACCCGGCAACGCTTTTGGCTGGCTGCTGCCCGCTGGCATTATCGGTGCGGCGGTGACCTTAGCGATTATTCTTTTGGTTGCCAGTCGCGGTGAGTTTTCGCCTCAGCGCATGCTGCTCGCGGGCATGGCGCTGAACAGCGCCTTTATGACCGTTCTGACGCTGCTGATGGCCAGCGGCGATCCGCGCATGGCGAAGCTGCTGACCTGGATTTCGGGTTCAACCTACAACATTACCGCACGTGAAGCGCTGAATGGTGCGCTGGTCGGTGTGGCGCTGATAGTGCTCGCACCGCTGGCCACGCGCTGGCTGACGCTGCTGCCACTGGGTACGGCAACCGCGCGTTCCGCTGGTTTGTCGTTGTCGCTGTCGCGCATTGCCTTGCTGTTGTTGGCTGCGGCGCTGACCGCTACCGCCACCCTGACCATTGGACCGCTGAGTTTTATCGGGCTGATGGCACCGCATATCGCACGCATGCTGGGATTCCGTCGCGCCTTACCGCAGCTGATTATGGCGGCGTTACTGGGCGGATCGCTGATGATTATTGCCGACTGGTGTGGCCGAATGCTGGCGTTTCCGAATCAGATTCCGGCAGGGCTAATGGCGACCTTCTTTGGCGCGCCCTATTTTATCTGGTTGATGCGTCGGGCAAGATAAGCAGGGGCGGCAGGGCGCCGCCCCGATTTATTTACAGCTGAGCAAAGCAGCGACGTGCTGCATCGATGGTGCGCTGAATATCTTCATCGCTGTGCGCCACGGACATGAAACCCGCCTCATAGGCGGAAGGCGCGAGATACACCCCTTCTTGCAGCATGAGGTGGAAGAAACGCTTAAAGCGCTCAACATCACAACGGGTCACGTCGGCATAACAGGTGACGCTTTCGGCATCGGTGAAGAACAGGCCGAACATGCCGCCCACGTGATTAACCACCAGCGGAATGTTCTCCTCCTGCGCCACTCGCAGCAGGCCCGCTGCCAGCTTGTCAGTCTGTTCGGTCAGACGCTGATGCACGCCCGGCTGTGAAACCGCGGTCAGACAGGCAAAACCGGCCGCCATCGCTACCGGATTACCGGATAGCGTACCTGCCTGATAAACCGGACCGGTCGGCGCCAGCGCCATCATCACGTCACGACGTCCGCCAAAAGCCCCCACCGGCATACCGCCGCCGATGATTTTGCCGAGGCAGGTCAGGTCGGGCTGCACATCGTAGTATTCCTGCGCGCCGCCCAGCGCCACGCGGAAACCGGTCATCACTTCATCGATAATCAACAAGGCACCGAACTCGTCGCACAGGCTGCGCAGGCCCGGCAGAAAATCGTCCTGCGGAGGAATGCAGTTCATGTTACCGGCCACCGGTTCTACGATGATGGCCGCGATCTCCTGTGGATACTGCTCGAAAGCCGCGCGCACGGAATCGAGATCGTTATAGCTGCAGGTCAGCGTGTGTTTGGCGAAGTCGGCCGGCACGCCCGGCGAGTTCGGCTGACCCAGCGTCAGCGCACCGGAACCGGCTTTCACCAGCAGATGATCGGCATGACCGTGATAGCAGCCTTCAAACTTGATGATTTTATCGCGATGGGTGAAGCCGCGCGCCAGACGAATCGCGCTCATGGTCGCTTCGGTGCCGGAGTTAACCATGCGCACCATGTCCATGCTCGGCACCAGCTCGCACACTAGCTGCGCCATTTTCACTTCCATCTCGGTTGGTGCGCCAAAGCTCAGGCCGCGTTCGGCGGCATCGATCACCGCGTTACGGATGGCGGGATGATTGTGGCCCAGCACCATCGGTCCCCATGAGCCAACATAATCGATGTAGGCTTTGCCATCGGCATCATACAAATAGGCGCCGTTAGCGCGTTCAATAAACAGCGGCACGCCGCCAACGCCAGTAAACGCACGCACCGGCGAGTTAACACCGCCCGGAATTAATCGCTGTGCATCGGCGAACAGGGTTTCAGACTTACTCATGGCGTGACTCCAGTCAGGGATTAATGCGCATATTCTAGGGAACAGGGCGCGAGGATGAAAGGCGCGACGTGGATTTGGCACTAATGGTGACATATTTCCCCAGGCGATTGGCGCAGAGTGACGTATCATGCGGGTTACCTGAGGCGGAAACGCTATACTTCAGAGGCAGGGCAGGCGGCACAGAGTGTCAAGCGCCCCCCTTGATTGCCACATCGGCCTGTAAGATAATAGAAACATTGAGGTCATTTTCTGACCTAGACGTTTTCGGAGTGTAAAATGAGCGACGAAGTAGCAGCATTGCCCCTGCAGTTTACCGATGCGGCAGCCAGCAAGGTAAAAAATCTGATCTCTGACGAAGAGAACCCGGATCTGAAACTGCGGGTTTATATTACTGGCGGCGGCTGTAGCGGATTCCAGTATGGCTTTACCTTCGATGATAAAGTTAACGATGGCGATATGATGATTGAAAAATCGGGCGTGTCGCTGGTTGTGGATCCGATGAGCCTGCAATATCTGGTAGGCGGCTCGGTGGATTACACCGAAGGCCTGGAAGGGTCGCGTTTTATCGTGACGAACCCGAATGCCAAAACCACCTGCGGTTGCGGTTCTTCCTTCAGCATCTGACTGAAGTCAGGCCGCACGTCCTGTGCGGCCTGTTATTACCACTCAATTGTAATGAGTTTTCCTGCTGTTTTTCGCTGTGCGTCGACGGGCAACCTGCTCTGTGTAACGCGTGGCTGAGCGGAAGGTTGCATACCACATGCGATCTGCGGCGTGCGTTGTCCGCTACGGCCATCGATCTGACACTGTGAAACAATTGTCAGTTTTACCCCAATGGTGCCGGTGGTGCTGGCCGCATAGAGTTGTCCCGCCATCAACAAGCCTGTGGCCAGTAGAATGGCTTTCATTTTTACGTCCCGGTGCAAAGCGCAGAATGCGCAAAAGAGAAGCGCTAAGCCTGCTTAGGCTTAACGTGCCTCCCTATCTATAACGACATAATTTGCACAATCTTTAAGCGCGCGATGCGAATGGCCTAACGCTGCGGCTGTAGCGCCGCACACAGCTGCTGCGCCGCCAACAAAATACGTGGGCCCGGACGGCTGAGCCAGTCATCATTGATGGCGATAACCGGTACGGTTAACTGCGGATACCAGAATGCTTTAACCGTCGCAGCGCGGGCGTTATCACCGCCAACGACGATGGCCGCAGGCTGGCGCAGTAAAACCTGCTCACGGCTGACCTGTGGCCAGGCGACCGGGCTATCAGCGAAAATATTATTGCCGCCGCACAATCGCAGTACGGCATTTTGTAGCGTATTCGCCGAGGCGGTAAACAGCGGTTGCTGCCCAAACTGCAGGAATACCGGTTTTGGCGTGCGGGTGGCGTAACGTTGTCGCAGCGCAGCAAAGCCCGCGGCCAGTTCACGCGCATGTTGCTGCGCCAGCGCAGGCTGCGGGCTCCATGCCTGTAACGCGTCCAGCGACGAGACAATGCCCTCGATCGAGTCGGTATCCAGCCATTGCACCTTAATGCCAAAGCGCGTCAGCTGATCAACCTGGCGCCGCGGATTGCCATTGCGCCACGCCAGTACCACGTCCGGCTTGATGAGCAGGATGCGCTCAACGTTAATGCCTTGCCAGTTGGCGACCTGTTCAATGTCGCGGGCGGCAGGCGGGTAATCTGACCACGCGCTAACCGCTACCGGCGTAATGCCAGCGGCGAACGCGAGTTCGGTCAGATGGGGAGAAAGCGTGATTACGCGCGGAGCAGCCAGCAGTGACGTGCTGGCCAGTAGCAGCGCCAGCCAGAGCCAGCGCAGGCGTTTAGCCATGGGCAAGGTTGCCGAGCAGCGTTTCCACCATCAACGATGATTGCTGTGCCGCGACCACAAGAAACTCATCAAAGCTGAGGTGTGATTCCCGATCCGCGACGTCAGAGATAGCACGCACCACCACGAACGGCACGCCAAACTGATGACAGACGTGAGCAATGGCGGTGGCTTCCATCTCCACGGCAATCGCCTGCGGGAAGGTGGTACGAATGCGTGCCAGCGGCTCAGCGCCGTTGATAAAAGCATCGCCGCTGACCACTAAACCGCGCACCGCATTCAGCTTGAGCTGACCAATACAGGCTTCAGCGGCGGTCACCAGATCGGCATCGGCGACAAAGGCGGCCGGGCAACCGGCCATCTGGCCTGGCTGATAGCCGAATGCCGTCACATCAACATCGTGGTAGCGCACTTCTTCAGAGACCACGATATCGCCCACTTCCAGCGTTGGCGCCAGGCCGCCGGCAGAACCGGTGTTGATGATCACATCTGGCTTGCAGAGCTGCAGCAGCAACGTGGTACCTAGCGCCGCGGCGGTTTTACCAATGCCAGATTTCAGCAGCGCCACTTCAACGCCGTTCAGCGTGCCGGTGTAAATTTCACAGCCGCCCAGCGACAGCGTTTCTCGATTTTCAATTTTATCGCGCAGCAGCGTTACTTCCTGCTCCATTGCCCCAATAATGCCTGCTTTCATAGTGATACCCGCTAATGTTATAGAGTCAGTGGCGTCATTGTACGCATCCGCAGTGGGCGATTGCCACCGCGACGGTTTTGCGCCAGTCACGCGTTACGAGCTGGTGTAAGCCCTTAAAACCAGGGCATAGTTTATCATGGCGATGGATGATTATTTCAGGAACAGCAAGGGGACGGTATGGCGCAGCTTGATTTCAGGACGAAAATTAGCCTTAAACGGCCTTACAACACGCGGGAAGAGCCGCAGGGCGAATATGCTATCAGCCGTCATTTCGAAAGCGATCGCGGACGCATCATCAATTCCGCTGCTATTCGACGCCTGCAACAAAAAACCCAGGTTTTTCCGCTGGAGCGCAATGCCGCCGTCCGTTCCCGACTGACCCACTCGCTTGAAGTCCAGCAAACTGGGCGCTATATCGCCAAAGAGATTTTGCAAACGTTGCGCCATCAGCGCGGCCTGGCGTGGTACGGATTGGAAGAACTTTCCGGCGCCTTTGAAAGCCTGATTGAGATGGCGTGTCTGCTGCATGACGTGGGCAATCCGCCATTTGGGCATTTTGGCGAAGCCGCAATTGGCGACTGGTTTGAAGAGCATCTGCCGATGGAGCTGGTGGATCCGCTGGTGGCGGGCGTGTCAACTGACGCGCAACAGGCTGATTTTAACCAGCTCAATGCGGAGATTCGGCAGGATCTTTGCCATTTTGAGGGCAATGCGCAGGCCATTCGTATCGTGCACACCTTGCTGCAGCTTAATCTCACCTATGCGCAGGTCGCCTGCATCCTGAAATATACGGCGCCCGCCTGGTGGCAGGGCGAAAAGCCTGCGGCCTTTACCACGCTGATGAAGAAGCCGGGGTTTTATCTTTCGGAACGCGAATTCATTGCCGATTTGCGTGCTGCGACAGGGCTGGAGGAGCATCATCGCTATCCGCTGACCTATATCATGGAAGCGGCAGACGATATCTCATACTGTATAGCCGATCTTGATGATGCGGTGGAAAAGGCGATATTCAATGTCGATCGACTCTATGAATATCTGGAACAGACCTGGGGCACGGTAAAACCCGGCGATGCTTTCAGCCGCACTGTGGGTTATGCATGGAAAGACGCGGCAACGAAAAAAATGCGCAGCAAAAGCGATCAGTTCTTTATGTCGTTGCGCGTTAACGTGCAGAACGTGCTGGTGGCCTATGCGGTGAAGCGCTTTATTGAAAATATCGAGGCGATTTACGCCGGTAATTTCAATCATGCGCTGCTGGAGGATGAAGGCGAAGAGGGCCGGTTACTGGCGATGTTCAAAACCGTGGCCCGCCGTCACGTATTTAACCATTCTGAAGTGGAACAGCTGGAATTGCAGGGATACCGGGTGATCAAAGGCCTGCTGGATATCTATCAACCGCTGATGGCGCTGAGTTATGAAGATTTCACCACGCTAATGAAGGATGATTATCTGCCCAGGCATCCAATTGAAACACGGCTGTTTCATAAACTGTCAGGCAAACAGCGGCGTGCTTATCAATATAAAATGCGCAGCTTGCAGATTGAGCACAAATACCAGCGGTTATTGTGGGAGCGCTATTATCGCTCGCGTTTATTACAGGATTACATCAGCGGCATGACCGATCTCTATGCCTGGGATGAATATCGTCGTTTAATGGCGGTAGAGTAAAGCGCGCCGATCCAGTCATTTGTAAAGACGGCGCATAAACTTTTACCTTTACCCAACACTTCCTCATGAACTTCGCGGTAAAAAATATATCTCATTTCACGACCACAGCAATGGTCTGGGCTTAAGTTCAAATACGAGAAAAAACCAATGAAAAAACGCACCTTAACATTAAGCGCGCTGGCCCTCAGTATGGGGCTGGCACTGAGTCCGATCGGCGTGATGGCGGCTGAAACCGCATCCTCTTCCAGCCAGCAGCTGCCAAGCCTGGCACCGATGCTGGAGAAAGTGATGCCGTCGGTGGTCAGCATCAACGTGGAAGGCAGTACCACGGTAAAAACGCCGCGCTTGCCGCAGCAGTTCCAGCAGTTCTTTGGCGATAATTCCCCTTTCTGCCAGGATGGCTCACCTTTCCAGCAGTCGCCGGTTTGTCAGGGTAACGGCGCGCCGGGCGGCGGTGGTGAAGCGCAGCAGGAGAAATTCCGTGCGCTGGGCTCGGGCGTAGTGATCAACGCCGAAAAAGGCTATGTGGTAACCAACAATCACGTGGTGGATAACGCGACCTCAATCAAAGTTCAGCTCAGCGATGGCCGGAAATATGATGCCAAGGTCATTGGTAAAGATCCGCGCTCCGATATCGCCCTGATTCAGCTAAAGGATGCTAAAAACCTCACCGCGATCAAGCTGGCCGATTCTGACGCGCTACGCGTAGGCGATTACACCGTTGCGATTGGTAACCCTTACGGCTTGGGTGAAACGGTGACCTCGGGCATCGTCTCTGCGTTGGGCCGCAGCGGCCTTAACGTTGAAAACTATGAAAACTTTATTCAGACCGATGCTGCCATTAACCGCGGCAACTCGGGCGGCGCGCTGGTCAACCTCAACGGTGAGCTGATCGGCATTAATACCGCGATTCTGGCGCCAGACGGCGGCAATATCGGTATCGGCTTTGCTATTCCGGCCAATATGGTGAAAAACCTCACCGCGCAGATGGTGGAATTTGGTCAGGTGAAGCGTGGCGAACTGGGCATTCTGGGCACCGAGCTCAATTCTGAGCTGGCGAAAGCGATGAAAGTGGATGCGCAGCGCGGCGCCTTTGTCAGTCAGGTACTGCCGCAATCCTCCGCGGCGAAGGCGGGCGTAAAAGCGGGCGATGTGATCGTGTCACTGAACAAGAAGCCGATCTCCAGCTTCGCAGCGCTGCGGGCCGAAGTAGGTTCACTGCCGGTAGGGACCAAAATGGAGCTGGGCCTGTTGCGCGATGGCAAACCGGTCACGGTTAACATTGAGTTGCAGCAAAGCACGCAGGACAAGGTGGCCTCAGCCACCATTTACACTGGCATCGAAGGCGCCGACCTGAGTAATATTGAGGCTAACGGCCAGAAAGGCGTGCGTGTCGATGCGGTGAAACCTGGCTCAGCGGCCGCGCGCATCGGCCTGAAAAAAGATGACGTCATTCTGGGCGTTAATCAGCAGCCGGTTACCAATCTTGGCGAGCTGCGCAAAATCCTCGATGGCAAACCGTCGGTGCTGGCGCTGAACATTCAGCGCGGCGATACCCGCCTCTATTTGCTGATGCAGTAATCGTTACATCCCGCAACCGGAGCGCAGGCTCCGGTTTTTTTTGCTCTGCAGAATGTGATAATCCCCGCAAATCTTTCAGCCCGCTTGTGGCTCTGTGCAAATGCACAATGTCGCCCGGACCTGGCACGCGTATGCTAACTAACCCCATGCGCTACAGGAGTAATTGATGGCCACTTACCATCTCGATGCCCGGCTTGCCCAGGAAATTGTCGCCCGCACCATGAAGATTATTGACAGCAATGTCAACGTCATGGACGCGCGTGGCCGGATTATCGGCAGCGGCGATCGGGAGCGCATTGGTGAATTGCACGAAGGTGCGCTGCTGGCGCTGTCACAGGCGCGGGTCGTGGATATCGATGATGCCGTGGCTAAACACCTTCACGGCGTGCGGCCCGGCATCAACCTGCCGTTACGCATTGATGGCGATATCGTTGGCGTGATTGGATTAACTGGCGATCCGGCAACGCTGCGTCATTATGGTGAACTGGTCTGCATGACCGCCGAGATGATGCTGGAACAGGCGCGGCTGCTGCATATGCTGGCGCAGGACAGTCGGCTGCGCGAAGAGCTGGTGCTGAATCTAATCCGCAGCGATACGCTGTCGCCCGCGCTGATTGAATGGGCACAGCGCCTGGGTATCGATCTCAACCAGCCGCGCGTGGTGGCGGTGGTGGAAGTGGACAGCGGCCAGTTGGGCGTTGACAGCGCGATGTCCGAATTGCAGCAGCTGCAAACGCTGCTGACCACGCCGGAGCGCGACAACCTGATCGCCATCGTTTCTCTGACCGAAATGGTGGTGCTGAAGCCTGCGTTGAATGCGCATGGCCGTTACGATCAGGACGAGCATCGTCGGCGGGTGGATCAGCTGCTGTTGCGTATGAAGGAGAGTGGGCATCTGCGCATGCGTATTGCGCTGGGGAACTATTTCACCGGACCGGGCAGCATTGCGCGTTCTTATCGCACCGCGCGTACCACGCTAATGGTGGGTAAACAGCGTATGCCTGACAGCCGCAGCTATTTTTATCAGGATCTGGTGCTGCCAGTGTTGCTCGACAGCCTGCGCGGCGGCTGGCAGGCCAACGAGCTTTCACGGCCGCTGGCCAGGCTCAAAAGCATGGACAGCAATGGCTTATTGCGACGCACGCTGGTGGCCTGGTTTAGCCACAATGTGCAGCCGTCGCTGACCGCCAAGGCGCTGTTTATTCATCGCAATACGCTGGAATATCGGCTTAACCGTATTTCTGAACTTACCGGGCTCGATCTGAGCAGCTTTGACGATCGTCTTTTGCTGTATGTAGCGCTGCAGCTGGATGAGCAGGCGTAAGACCGCCTGAAAAAAGAAAAGGCCAGCATTCGCTGGCCCTGTGAAACGGTATAAAGCAAATTAACGGCCGTTGCGCGTTAACTTCTCCAGATCCGATTCGATTTCCGCAATTTTATGCGCTACAACGCTTTCCAGATGATGCAGGTCATCAAGGATTTTACGTTTCAGATCGACTTCAACCTGATCGCGCTGGCAGATTTGATCAAGTTCATCAATCACGTAGCGAAGATTAGGGCTGATTTCCTGCACTTCTTTGTAGCCCTGGCCGATGTTATCCGCAACTACGGTTTTACGCTGGCGTGGATATTTAAACTTCACGCTCTTGGCAAAAAATTCGCCTTTATCTTTGCGGAAGTAGATCTTCAGAATGTCGTTGTTCGCTTCCTGACGCAGGCTATAGCGGTCAATATCATCAGGTTTGCTAATGCCAAGACCTTTCAAATTGTCGTACATAGTGGTTAATTCCTTCGAGGATGTCATATCAATGTCGGTTCGGCTACGCTGCGGGAATGGCAGAAGTGCTGCCATGCTGCATGCTCGTCCCGCTCTCAGGAGTATAAATAAAACAGTCGGAAAGGGCGGATGAGCATCTGGCGCGTTATCTGGCGCGGATTATGAACTGATTGAAAAGTAAACGCACCTGTTGATTCGTGAGGAGAATCAGGTTTTTATTCAGGAACTGTAAAGAAAATTTTACGGGCCAGCGATGTGGCCCGCAGAAGATCAATCAATGGTACGTAATAATTCGTTGATGCCCACTTTGCCGCGGGTTTTTGCGTCAACTTTCTTCACGATGACCGCACAGTAGAGGCTGTAGCTGCCATCTTTAGAAGGCAAGTTACCCGATACCACCACCGATCCCGCCGGTACACGGCCGTAATGCACTTCACCGGTTTCGCGGTCATAGATTTTGGTGCTCTGGCCGATGTAAACGCCCATGGAAATCACCGCACCTTCTTCAACGATCACCCCTTCAACAATCTCAGAGCGGGCGCCAATAAAGCAGTTATCTTCGATAATGGTCGGGTTTGCCTGCAACGGCTCCAGTACGCCGCCGATGCCTACGCCGCCGGAAAGGTGAACGTTCTTACCGATCTGTGCACAGGAGCCCACGGTTGCCCAGGTATCCACCATAGAGCCTTCATCAACGTAGGCACCGATGTTGACGTAAGAGGGCATCAGCACGGTGTTGCGCGCGATATAGGCGCCCTGGCGAACTGCCGCCGGCGGCACCACGCGGAAACCCTCTTTTTTGAAGCGCGCATCATCATAGTCAGCAAACTTCATCGGCACTTTGTCAAAATAACGGCTTTCTGCGCCATCAATGACCTGATTGTCGTTAATGCGGAAAGAGAGCAATACCGCTTTTTTCAGCCACTGATGAGTGACCCACTCACCCGCAATTTTTTCGGCTACGCGCAGGGCGCCGCTGTCGAGCAGGGCAATCACCTGGCTGACGGCGTCGCGCGTTGCGGCGTCGGCGTTAGCAGGGGTGATGTCGGCACGGCGCTCAAAGGCCGCTTCAATAACGCTTTTTAACTGTTCCATGATGCCTTTCCTGATTCTGTCTGTTCACCGCGTTAACCGGACAACGCGTCCGGGCGATGAGAATGAAAATAAAAACCGATAAAGGTCACACTTTATCGTTTGGATTAAGGGCGTCTGTCAACCGTTGTTGCAACAGTTCGCATAATTCAGCATCAAGGGCGCGCCTTTCGCTGTTGGCCAGAATAAACAGGTCTTCAACGCGTTCACCAATGGTGCTGATGCGGGCGCCATGCAGTGAGACGTTGAGATCGGCAAACACTTCTCCCACCTGTGCCAGCAGGCCGGGCTGATCGAGCGCGATCAGTTCAAGGTAAGTGCGGCGATCGGTGTGCGTCGGCAGAAAATTGACTTCGGTATCCACGCTGAAGTGCTTTAACCGCGGCGACGGTCGTCGGGTGCGCGGCGTCACCCACTCTGTCTGCGTGATCGCCTGCTCAAGCGCGTGGCTGATCATGACGTGGCGGTCGGATGCCAATGGACTGCCGTCTGGCTCAAGCACGATAAAGGTATCCATCGCCATGCCATCGCGGCTGGTAAAAATCTGCGCGTCATGGACGCTGAGATTGCGGCGATCGAGCTCGCCTGCCACCGTGGCGAAGAGATAAGGACGGTCCGGGCTCCAGATAAAGATTTCTGTGCCGCCGCGCGTCGCCTGCGGGCTAAGCAGCACCAGCGGCTTGCTGAGATCGTGCGGCATCAAATGACGCGCGTGCCAGGCGAGCTGATTAGGCGTATGCCGCAGGAAATAGTCTGCCCGGCAGCGATTCCAGATCTGGTGCAGCCGCTGCTCGTCGATGTTATCCATACGCAACAGCGCCAGCGCTTGCAGCCGGTGATGGCGCACGCGCTCCCGCAAATCGGGGCTGTTTTCCATGCCGCGCCGCAGCTGTTTTTCCGTAGCAAAAAACAGTTCGCGCAACAGGCTTTGCTTCCAGCTGTTCCATAGCGTTTCGTTGGTGGCGCAAATATCGGCCACCGTCAGACAGACCAGATAACGCAGTCGGTTTTCGTTCTGCATCACTTCAGCAAACTGCTGAATTACGGTGGGATCCTGGATATCACGCCGCTGGGCGGTGACCGACATCAACAGGTGATGGCGTACCAGCCAGGCAACCAGCTGGGTTTCTCGCGAGTTAAGACCGTGCAGCTCGGCAAACTCCAGTGCATCCTGCGCGCCAAGAATCGAGTGATCGCCGCCGCGCCCCTTGGCGATGTCGTGAAACAGCGCCGCCATCAGCATCAGTTCCAGCTGAGGCAGACGCGGCCATAGCTCGACGCAGAGCGGATGGCGCGAGCGCGTGCTTTCATCAGCAAAGCTTTCCAGCTTTTGCAGCACGCGAATGGTGTGTTCATCAACGGTATAGGCGTGAAACAGGTCAAACTGCATCTGGCCAACAATGTTGCTCCACTGCGGCATATAGGCCCATAACACACTGTGGCGATGCATTGGCACCAGCGCGCGGCTTACCGCGCCGGGATGGCGCAGGATAGACATAAACAACTGGCGCGCCTGAGGAATATGACACAGCGGCTGCTTGAGATGGCGACGGGCATAGCGCAGATGGCGCAGCGTGGTGGAGTAAATACCTTCTATTTGCGGATTGCGCACCATGACATAGAACATGCGCAGGATCGCGGCGGGCTCCTGTTCAAACAGCGTGGCGTCGCGCAGATCGATGAGGTTGCCGCGCAGCTGAAAATAGTCGTCGATATGGCGCGGCTTTTCAGTGGTATCGATAGCCAGAATCGCCTCATCAAACAGCTGCAGCAGCATCTGATTTAGTTCGCCGATTTTGCGCGTAACGCGGTAAAAATCCTTCATCATCCGTTCAACCGGCTCGTTGCCTTCGCCCTGATAATTCAGGCGCTGAGCAACGTTCAGCTGGCGATCAAACAGCAGGCGATTGTCATAACGCGTTAGCGTTAAATGCAACGCAAAGCGGATGCGCCATAAAAACGTCTGGCACTCGTTCAACTCGTTACGTTCGGCTTCGGTGAGAAAACCAAAGCCAACCATCTCACTGAGTGAGGTGGCGCCAAAATGCCGCCGTGCCACCCAAAGCAGCGTATGGATATCGCGTAATCCGCCGGGGCTGCTTTTGATGTCGGGTTCAAGGTTGTAGCTGGTACCGTGATAGCGTTTATGGCGCTCGACCTGTTCATCGATTTTAGCGGCGAAAAAATGCGCTGATGGCCAGAAACCATCGCTGAAAACGTTGCGCTGCAGCTCAAGAAACAGCGTGACGTCTCCGGCCAGCATGCGCGATTCGATCAGATTGGTGGCGACGGTGAGATCAGACAAACCCTCGAGCAGGCACTCTTCCAGCGTACGTACGCTGTGGCCCACTTCCAGTTTAAGATCCCACAGCAGGGTGAGCAGCTCGCTGGTGCGCTGCGCAGCTGTTTCGGACAGCGTTTGTCGGCTGAGAATCAGCACGTCGATATCGGACAGCGGATGCAATTCAGCACGTCCGTAACCGCCTACCGCCACCAGCGCAACGTCGCTGAGCGCTTCAAAACCATAGAAACGCCACAGGCGGCGCAGCAGCCGATCGACGTAGAGCGTGCGCGCATCAATCAATGAAGAGACAGGCACACCGCCATCGAAAGCGGTGGCCAGATGCTGCTGGAAAATGTCGAGCTGCTGCTTGATCTGCTCGCGCGTTAACGCCTCGTCCGGCCATTCTCCGGGCGACTGTTTCAGCCCGGCCTGAACGCTTTCATTTACGCTGTTACTCATCCGTCCCCCTTTTCAGCGGCCATAAAAAAGCCGGCATGCGCCGGCTTTGTCTTCTTGCTATGCGTTTTACTCTTCGTTAACCAGAACGGCAGGGAGAGTCTCATCTTTACGCAGCGTTAAAATTTCACAGCCGTTTTCTGTGACCACAATAGTATGCTCATATTGTGCCGACAAGCTGCGATCTTTGGTTTTTACCGTCCAACCATCTTTCATGGTGCGAATGCGATAATCACCGGCGTTGACCATCGGTTCAACGGTAAAGGTCATGCCCGGCTGCAGCACCACGCCGCCGTCATCGGCATCATAATGCAGGACCTGCGGCTCTTCGTGGAACCCTTTGCCGATGCCGTGCCCGCAATATTCACGCACCACGGAAAAATTTTGTGCTTCAACGAACTTCTGGATCTCACGGCCCAGCGTGCGCAGACGCACGCCTGGCTTAACCTGGCGAAGCGCCAGATAAAGGCTCTCTTGTGTAATGCGACACAGGCGTTCACCCAGAATGGTCGGCTTGCCTGCGATGAACATCTTCGAGGTATCGCCGTGATACTCATCTTTGATCACAGTGACGTCGATGTTAACGATGTCGCCATCTTTCAACACGCGATCGTCGCTGGGAATGCCGTGGCAGACGACTTCATTAATGGAGATGCACACCGATTTAGGAAAACCGTGATAGCCGAGGCTGGCTGATACGGCTTTCTGTTCGTTAACAATGTGGTCGTTACAGATGCGATCCAGTTCGGCGGTGGTGATGCCGGGCTTAACGTGGGGCTCAATCATTTCCAGCACTTCGGCGGCCAGGCGACCGGCAACGCGCATTTTTTCGATTTCGTCAGGGGTCTTAATTGAAATTGCCATTCATTTTGTCCGCTGCTGCCGAAAAAATCGGCGATAATAAGGTCAGTGGCGTCATGTTAGCAGCCCGTCCGGATGCTGCCAAATGCAGATTAAACCGGACGTCTCCGCGCAACATTTATTGGCGCCGCGATGCGCAATATGGTATAAAGCGCGCCGACGATTCTTTGTGCATCTTGCAGAGAAACGCATAACTCTCATTATGTGTAATAAAACACACATGTATCGACACATGTGCCGGGGTGCTTCGAAAGAGGTCGGTTGCATGGGATACATGGAGGCTCAACCCCAAACATTCATTCAGAGGTAATCATGGCAACTGTTTCCATGCGCGATATGCTTAAGGCCGGTGTTCACTTTGGTCACCAGACCCGTTACTGGAACCCGAAAATGAAGCCATTCATCTTCGGTGCGCGTAACAAAGTTCACATCATCAACCTTGAGCAGACTGTACCAATGTTCAACGACGCGTTGACTGAACTGCACAAAATCTCTGCCCGTAAAGGCAAGATTCTGTTCGTTGGTACCAAGCGCGCTGCAAGCGAAGCTATCAAAGAATCTGCACTGAGCTGCGACCAGTTCTTCGTAAACCACCGCTGGTTAGGTGGCATGCTGACTAACTGGAAAACCGTTCGCCAGTCAATCAAGCGTCTGAAAGATCTGGAAGGGCAATCTCAGGATGGCACTTTCGAGAAGCTGACCAAAAAAGAAGCACTGATGCGTACCCGTGAACTGGCCAAGCTGGAAAACAGCCTGGGCGGTATCAAAGACATGGGCGGCCTGCCAGATGCGCTGTTTGTGATCGATGCCGATCATGAACACATTGCTATCAAAGAAGCTAACAACCTGGGTATCCCGGTATTCGCTATCGTTGATACCAACTCTGATCCAGACGGTGTTGATTACGTTATCCCTGGTAACGACGATGCAATCCGTGCTGTAAGCCTGTACCTGACTGCTGTAGCGACTACCGTTCGCGAAGGCCGTTCACAGGATCTGGCTGAACAAGCTGAAGACGCGCCTGTAGAAAACGCGTAATAAGGTTTGCTCTGTAATAAGAGCCCTTAAAGATCAGATGTTTTTCTGTAAGGGGCCGAAGCTGGCCCCTTTATTTTTAAAGGCTGCTGCGCATGACATCACGTCAGGCGGGGCAGAAAACTCCTGCGAAGAATGCTGTTTACCCTGGCTTATGCCGGATTAAACACGCCACAGCTAACCGAGGAATAGAGAATGGCTGATATTACTGCTGCTCTGGTAAAAGAACTGCGCGAGCGTACTGGCGCTGGCATGATGGACTGCAAAAAAGCGCTGACTGAAGCAAACGGCGACATTGAGCTGGCTATCGAAAACATGCGTAAGTCTGGCGCAATCAAAGCGGCCAAAAAAGCTGGCAACGTTGCGGCTGACGGCGTGATCAAAACCAAAATCGCTGGCGATTACGCGGTGATTCTGGAAGTAAACTGCCAGACCGACTTCGTAGCAAAAGATGGTGGTTTCCAGGCGTTTGCTGACAAAGTTCTGGACGCTGCGGCGGCCGATCGCGTGAGCGATGTTGAAGTGCTGAAAGCGCAATTCGAAGAAGAGCGCGTGGCGCTGGTTGCTAAAATCGGTGAGAACATCAACATCCGTCGCGTGGCTATCCTGGAAGGTCAGGAACTGGGCAGCTACCTGCACGGCGCACGTATCGGTGTGCTGGTGTCGGCGAAAGGCGCTAACGAAGAGCTGATCAAGCAGATAGCTATGCACGTTGCCGCCAGCAAGCCTGAGTTTGTTAAGCCTGAAGATGTGTCTGCTGAAGTGGTTGATAAAGAATACCAGGTTCAGCTGGACATCGCGATGCAGTCTGGCAAGCCAAAAGAGATCGCTGAGAAGATGGTTGAAGGCCGCATGAAGAAATTCACCGGCGAAGTTTCTCTGACCGGTCAGGCATTCGTGATCGATCCGAGCAAAACCGTTGGCCAGGCGCTGAAAGAGCAGGGCGCTGACGTCATCAACTTCATCCGCTTTGAAGTGGGCGAAGGCATCGAGAAAGTCGAAACCGACTTCGCAGCAGAAGTTGCGGCGATGTCCAAGCAGTAATTGCACGACAAGAACCGCCTCCTGGCGGTTCTTTTTTATCTGCGTCAGGCAGACCTTTTTCAGTTTCATCCCAATAGTAATCCACGCCCACTAAGCGGATGATAGATCAGATTTAACTCTTCCAATCTCACGTTATCTTCCAGGAAAATGATCATGGCGACCAATGCAAAACCTGTTTATCAACGCATCCTGCTAAAATTGAGCGGCGAAGCTCTGCAAGGTGCCGAAGGCTTCGGTATCGATGCCAGCGTACTGGACCGTATGGCCCAGGAAATTAAAGAGCTGGTCGAGCTGGGCATTCAGGTGGGTGTAGTCATTGGTGGCGGAAACCTGTTCCGCGGCGCCGGGCTGGCAAAAGCGGGCATGAACCGTGTAGTTGGCGACCATATGGGCATGCTGGCAACGGTTATGAACGGCCTGGCTATGCGTGATGCGTTGCATCGTGCCTATGTGAATGCGCGTCTGATGTCAGCAATTCCACTGAATGGCGTATGCGACAACTACAGCTGGGCAGAGGCGATTAGCCTGCTGCGTAATGACCGTGTGGTGATTTTCTCCGCCGGTACCGGTAACCCATTCTTTACCACCGATTCTGCTGCCTGCCTGCGCGGTATCGAAATTGAAGCCGACGTGGTGCTGAAAGCGACCAAGGTTGATGGCGTTTATTCTGCCGATCCGGTTAGCGATCCGACCGCGACGCTGCATGATCAGTTGAGCTACCAGGATGTGCTGGAACGTGAATTAAAAGTGATGGATTTGGCCGCCTTTACCCTGGCGCGCGACCATTCTCTGCCGATTCGCGTCTTCAACATGAACAAACCTGGCGCGCTGCGTCGAGTGGTCATGGGCGAAAAAGAGGGCACGCTGATTACGCATTAATACGCGTCAGCGCATAAAATAGAGTATATTCTGTCAGCGCGCCGCAAAACAGTGCGCGCAATATTCAGGATGCAGCACCGATTTTCGACCCAATCTTGCGTCAGGCAGGATTGGCTGGTCAAACAGAATCCAAAGGTTTTATCGTGATTAATGACATCAAAAAAGACGCTGAAACACGCATGGAAAAATGCGTTGATGCGTTCAAAAACAATATCAGCAAAGTGCGCACTGGCCGCGCTTCACCTGCCATTCTTGATGGCATTGTGGTGGAATACTATGGTACGCCAACCCCGCTGCGTCAGCTGGCTAACGTCACCGTAGAAGACTCCCGCACGCTGAAAATCAACGTATTCGATCGTTCACTCAGCCAGGCGGTTGAGAAGGCGATCATGACCTCCGATCTTGGCCTGAATCCAAGCTCAGCCGGTACCGATATTCGTGTGCCGCTGCCTGCGCTGACGGAAGAGCGCCGTAAAGATCTGATCAAAATTGTTCGTGGCGAAGCTGAGCAGGGTCGTGTATCCGTGCGCAACGTTCGTCGTGATGCCAATGAAAAACTCAAAGCTCTGCTGAAAGATAAAGAAGTCAGCGAAGACGAAGAGCGCCGCGCGCAGGAAGAGGTTCAGAAAATGACCGACGCCAGCATTAAAAAAGTCGACGCGGCTCTGGCTGATAAAGAAACGGAGCTGATGGAGTTCTGATTCCATCATTTCGCGATTAAAACGCCGTACAGAGAGGTTTCCTTCGGGAATGCGTTATCTGGCGGCGTTTTGCATTCTGCCTATTTTGCGCGGCCTTTCTCAGCGCCGCGCCTGACTTAACGACGCACACCGGGCACTCTATGAAGCATTTAACCATCCTTGGCTCCACTGGCTCAATTGGCACCAGCACGCTGGCGGTAGTCGCCGCTAATCCTGAACTTTATCAAGTGACCGCTTTAGTTGCGGGTAAAAACGTCGCTGTTATGACGGAACAATGTCAGCAGTTTCGCCCCCGTTACGTCGCGATGGCTGACGAAAGCGCGGCCACTGCGTTGCGTGAACGACTGAGAGCATTAAACTTGCAGGTCGAAGTGCTCTCCGGCGTTCAGGCTGCCTGCGAACTGGCGGCGCTGGATGAGGTCGATCAGGTGATGGCCGCTATCGTCGGCGCATCAGGTCTAATGCCGACGCTGGCTGCTATTCGCGCCGGTAAAACGGTGTTGCTGGCAAATAAAGAGTCGCTGGTGACCTGCGGCCGTTTATTTATGGAGTCTGTGAAGCAGCATGGCGCGCAGTTATTGCCGGTCGATAGCGAGCATAACGCCATTTTTCAGAGTTTGCCCGCTACCATCCAGCACCAGTTAGGTTACGCTGACCTGGAGAATAATGGCATTGATTCTATTATTCTGACTGGATCTGGTGGCCCATTCAGAAACACACCGCTGAACGATCTGCGCGACGTTACGCCCGATCAGGCTTGTGCTCATCCGAACTGGTCAATGGGGCGAAAAATCTCCGTTGATTCGGCCACCATGATGAATAAAGGTTTGGAATACATTGAAGCGCGATGGCTGTTCAACGCCACTGACGCGCAGATGGAAGTGATTTTGCACCCGCAATCAGTGATTCACTCCATGGTGCGCTACTGTGATGGCAGCGTGCTGGCGCAGCTGGGTTCGCCTGACATGCGCACGCCGATTGCGCATGTGATGGCCTGGCCGCAGCGTATCGCTTCGGGCGTGACGCCGCTGGATTTTACCCGCATGCGCGACCTGAGCTTTGCTGAGCCCGATTTTGCACGTTATCCCTGCCTGAAACTGGCAATCGATGCGTGTAAGCAAGGGCAGGCGGCCACCACGACGCTGAACGCAGCGAACGAAGTGGCCGTCGCGGCCTTCCTGGAGCAGCAGATTCGCTTTGTCGATATTGCTGCGCTAAACCAGTCAGTGCTTGCTTCGCTGGCGTTAAGTGAGCCAGACAGCATCGAGGCTGTGGTCGCTATCGATCATCAGGCTCGCCTGACCGCGCGCGAGTTACTGCCCCGTTTCGCCCGTTAGTCACAACGCGAGATTTGCGCTGGCGCCATTTGTTCGCCTGTAGCGAAAATGGTATAGTCGCCAGCTTGCGTTTGACGGCTTTGGGCGTCAGAACGGTTGCACAAATGCAACGCTGAAGCCGCTCGTACAATGTATTCAGAAACGGCACTCTTTCTGAACAAAGGAATTACTACGCGTTATGTCGTCCGAAAATCAAATAATAACTGATGACCTGCACGAGTCTGGCCCACGTCATGTGGCCATAATCATGGATGGCAACGGTCGTTGGGCTAAAAATCAGGGCAAGTTACGCATTTCTGGTCATAAAGCGGGAGTGAAATCGGTGCGTCGTGCCGTAAGCTTCGCGGTCAGTAACAAGCTGGAAGCGCTCACGCTTTATGCCTTCAGTAGTGAAAACTGGAACCGCCCAACGGCGGAAGTCACTGCGCTAATGGAACTGTTTGTCTGGGCACTGGATAGTGAAGTGAAAAGCCTGCACAAGCACAATGTTCGTCTGCGCGTGATTGGCGACACCAGCCGTTTTAATGCGCGTATTCAGGAGCGTATCCGTCGCTCTGAGGAACTTACTCAACAAAATAATGGACTCACGCTCAACATTGCCGCGAATTATGGCGGACGTTGGGATATCATCCATGGAGTGCAACAACTGGCAGCGCAGGTTCAGGAAGGACTACTTCGTCCTGATCAGATCACTGAGGAAAGTCTCAGTAGCCGCCTGGCGCTTCACGATTTGACACCCGTGGATTTGGTAATAAGGACCGGGGGAGAACATCGAATCAGTAACTTCCTGCTATGGCAGATTGCCTACGCAGAATTCTATTTTACTGATGTTCTTTGGCCTGATTTTGATGAACAAGTTTTTGAAGGTGCAATGAATGCTTTCTCTCTCCGGGAGCGCCGTTTTGGCGGCGCAGCACCTGGCGGCGCCTGAGCGCCCTGGGGGTAACTTTTGCTGAAGTCTCGTCTTCTCACTGCATTTATCCTGATTCCACTGGTGATCGCCGCGCTGTTTTGGCTGCCACCGGTTGGCTTTGCGATGACGACGTTGGCAATTTGTATGTTGGCCGCCTGGGAATGGGGTCAGTTTGCAGGTTTCGCTTCTGCCTCGCAGCGCATCTGGATGGCGTTGCTTTGCGGTTTGCTGCTGGTGCTGATGATGTTCAGCCTGCCAGCCTACCAACATTCCGTTCATCTGCCACAAATTGCCGGTTCTCTGTGGGCTGCGCTCGCCTGGTGGTGTGGCGCACTTCTGTTGGTCCTCTCCTATCCTGTTTCTGCAAAATTCTGGCGCGATTCCCGGCCTGCGCGCGTGATTTTTGGCGTACTCACCATCGTACCTTTTTTCTGGGGTATGGTGGCGTTACGGCAATATCATTACGAAACCGATAGCTTTGCTGGCGCATGGTGGCTGCTCTACGTGCTGTTGCTGGTGTGGGGCGCTGATTCGGGGGCTTACATGTTTGGGCGCCTGTTCGGCAAGCACAAACTGGCACCTAAAGTTTCACCGGGCAAAACCTGGGAAGGCTTTTTTGGCGGCCTGCTGACATCGGCTATCATCGCTGGCCTGTTTGGCCTGCTGGCACCGTTGAACATTACCGTCAGCGCACTGTTGGCGTGCTCAATTGTTGCCGCGCTGGCCTCGGTGCTGGGCGATCTGACCGAAAGTATGTTCAAGCGTGAAGCAGGCATCAAGGATAGCGGTCACTGGATTCCGGGACACGGTGGAATTTTGGATCGAATTGACAGCCTGACTGCTGCCGTGCCGGTGTTTGCCTGCCTGCTGCTGTTGGTGTTTGGCACGCTGTGAGGATGTCTGAACTATGTTAAGCATTCTCTGGAGCCTGGCCGCATTTATCATCGCGCTGGGAATATTGATTACTGTGCACGAGTTTGGCCACTTTTGGGTGGCCAGGCGTTGTGGCGTCAAGGTTGAACGCTTTTCCGTTGGTTTCGGTAAAGCGTTATGGCGACGCCGCGACAAGCAGGGCACAGAATACGTTGTCGCACTCATTCCACTCGGCGGCTACGTCAAAATGCTCGATGAACGCGTTGAGAGCGTGCCACCCGAGCTGCGTCATCAGGCCTTCAACAATAAAACGGTTGCTCAACGTGCAGCCATTATTGCCGCCGGTCCCATCGCTAACTTTATTTTTGCCGTCTTTGCTTACTGGCTGGTTTTCATGCACGGCGTGCCGGGCGTTAAGCCGGTCACCGGTGAAATTGTGCCGGACTCCGTCGCTGCAGTAGCGCAAATTTCGCCAGGAATGGAACTTAAGACGGTAGACGGTATCGAAACGCCTGATTGGGATGCAGTGCGCATGGCGCTGGTCGGTAAAATTGGCGACAGTGAAACCACCTTTGGCCTTGCGCCGTTTGGTTCCGATCGAGTGGTTGAGAAACGTCTTGATTTAAGCCACTGGCAGTTTGAGCCGGACAAGCAAGATCCCGTGGTGTCGTTGGGCATTTACCCGCACGGGCCGGAAATAAAGACGGTATTAGCGGAAGTGCAGGCGGGTTCACCCGCCAGCGATGCCGGTTTGCAAGCAGGCGACAGGATCGTTAAAGTCGATGGTCGGCAAATCGAGCGTTGGCAGAATTTTGCCGCAACCGTACGCGATAATCCCGGTAAAACGGTGGTAGTGGAAGTTGAGCGTCAGGGCGCAATCAAAACCGTTTCGCTGACTCCACAGCCAAAAAAAGGTAATCAGGCGGAAGGCTACGTTGGGGTTATCCCACAGGTTCAGCCGCTGGCAGACGAATACAAAACGGTACGCCAGTATGGTCCGTTAACCGCTATCGGCGAGGCTGGAGTAAAAACCTGGCAGTTGATGAAGTTAACCGTGGGCATGCTGGGCAAACTGATAACCGGTGAGGTTAAGCTGAACAACCTGAGTGGGCCGATTTCCATTGCTCAGGGTGCAGGAATGTCAGCAGAATACGGGATTATTTATTATCTGATGTTCCTCGCGTTGATTAGCGTCAACCTTGGCATTATCAACCTTTTCCCGTTACCGGTATTAGATGGTGGGCATCTGCTTTTCCTGGCGATCGAAAAGATCAAAGGTGGACCGGTGTCTGAGCGAGTTCAGGACTTCAGTTATCGCATTGGCTCAGTTTTGCTGGTGATGTTAATGGGGCTTGCACTTTTCAATGATTTCTCTCGTCTGTGATGCCGGAATGCAATCAGGCTTGAGATAGGTTAGGAAGAACGCATAACAACGATGGCGATGAAAAAGTTGCTCATAGCGTCGCTGCTGTTTAGCAGCGCCACCGTATACGGTGCAGACGGGTTCGTAGTGAAGGACATTCATTTCGAAGGGCTGCAGCGGGTCGCCGTCGGGGCGGCTCTGCTGAGCATGCCGGTTCGTGTTGGAGATACAGTATCCGATGAGGATATCAGTAATACCATCCGTTCTCTGTTTGCCACTGGAAACTTCGAAAACGTTCAGGCTTTGCGCGATGGCAATACGCTTATCGTGCAGGTTAAGGAACGTCCAAACATTGCCAGCATCACTTTTTCCGGTAACAAAGCGGTTAAAGACGATCAGCTGAAGCAGAACCTTGAAGCCTCAGGCGTGCGCGTAGGCGAAGCGCTGGATCGCACCACGATCTCCTCAATTGAAAAAGGGCTCGAAGACTTCTACTACAGCGTAGGTAAATACACCGCCAGCGTGAAAGCCGTGGTAACACCACTGCCGCGTAACCGCGTGGATCTCAAGCTGGTCTTCACCGAAGGTGTCTCAGCTAAGATTCAGCAGATTAACGTGGTCGGTAATAAAGCTTTTAGCTCTGATGAGCTGATCTCCCGTTTCCAGCTGCGTGATGAAGTGCCGTGGTGGAACCTGGTCGGCGATCGCAAATATCAGAAGCAAAAGCTGGCGGGCGACCTTGAAACCCTGCGCAGTTTCTATCTTGATCGCGGTTACGCCCGCTTTAACATCGATTCGACTCAGGTCAGCCTGACGCCGGATAAAAAAGGCATCTATGTCACCATCAATATTCACGAAGGCGATCAGTACAAGCTTTCTGGTGTAGTGGTTAACGGTAGCATGGCCGGTCACTCAGCTGAGATCGAGCAGTTGACCAAGGTCGAGCCAGGTGAACTCTATAACGGTGCGAAAGTTACCCGCATGGAAGACGACATCAAGAAACTGTTGGGTCGTTACGGTTACGCCTATCCGCGTGTGGTTACCCAGTCTGATATTGATGACGCGGGCAAAACGGTTAAATTGCGTATCAGCGTAGATGCGGGTAACCGTTATTACGTGCGCAAGGTGCGTTTTGAGGGCAATGACACCTCGAAAGATTCCGTGCTGCGCCGCGAAATGCGTCAGATGGAAGGTGCCTGGTTAGGCAGCGACCTGGTTGAGCAGGGCAAAGAGCGTCTGAACCGTACCGGCTATTTTGAAACGGTAGATACCGATACGCAGCGCGTACCGGGTTCGCCAGATCAGGTTGATGTGGTCTACAAAGTTAAGGAGCGTAACACCGGCACCTTTAACTTTGGCGTAGGCTACGGCACCGAAAGCGGCGTCAGCTTCCAGGTTGGCGTAACCCAGGATAACTGGCTGGGCACCGGTAACACGGTGGGTATCAGCGGTACCAAAAACGACTACCAAACCTACGCTGAATTCTCATTGACCGATCCTTACTTTACGGTTGATGGCGTTAGCCTCGGCGGTCGTGTGTTCTATAACGACTTTAAAGCAGACGATGCAGATCTTTCTGACTACACCAACAAAAGTTACGGTGTGGACGGCACGTTAGGCTTCCCGGTTAACGAAAATAATACCCTGCGCGTCGGCCTTGGCTATGTGCATAACGACCTTTCCAACATGCAACCGCAGGTTGCGATGTGGCGTTATCTGGACTCAGTGGGTGAACATCAGGCAGAAACCAAAGATGGCGATTATGCGGCTGATGATTTCACCTTCAACTACGGTTGGACGTACAACAACCTGGACCGCGGATTCTTCCCAACGCAGGGCAACCGTACCAACCTGAACGGTAAAGTCACCATTCCGGGCTCGGATAACAGCTTCTATAAAGTGACGCTGGATACGCAACAGTACGTACCGCTTAATCAGGATAAAACCTGGGTAATGCTGGGACGCGGACGTGTGGGTTACGGCGATGGACTGAGCGGCAAAGAGATGCCGTTCTATGAGAACTTCTATGCTGGTGGCTCAAGCACCGTGCGTGGCTTCCGGTCCAACAACATCGGTCCGAAAGCGGCTTATTTCAACGATGGTTCATCAACCTGTTCAGGCAGTAACCGACTGTGTGACTCGAATGATGCGGTGGGCGGTAACGCCATGGCAGTTGCCAGCCTTGAGCTGATCACACCGACACCTTTCCTGAGTGAGAAATACGCTAACTCAGTGCGCACGTCGGTGTTTATCGACAGCGGCACCGTGTGGGATACCAACTGGGAAAACACCACGGATACACGTACAGCCGGGATTCCTGACTACAGCGATCCCGCCAATATCCGTGTTTCCAGCGGTATCGCACTGCAGTGGATGTCGCCGCTTGGTCCGCTGGTGTTCTCGTATGCCCAGCCGCTGAAAAAGTATGATGGAGACAAAGCAGAGCAGTTCCAATTTAACATTGGTAAAACTTGGTAATGCGCTGCGCACGGATGCGCTGATAACGAGTACTGCACTGATGTCCGGCAACTCGCCGGCTTCAGGCAAATCTGTGTCAAAGACACAAACGTTGATGGTAAGGAGTTTATAGTGAAAAAGTTGTTGTGTGCCGCAGGTCTGAGTGTTGCATTAGCGGTTTCCGCCGGTGCTCAGGCTGCTGATAAAATTGCAGTGGTAAACGTGTCCAGCATTTTCCAACAGTTACCGCAACGTGCCACTGTTGCCAAGCAGCTGGAGAATGAATTCAAAGGTCGTGCAACTGAGCTGCAGACCCAGGAGCGCGATCTGCAAACCAAAATGCAGCGTCTGCAGCGCGACGGTTCAACCATGAAGGCCAGCGAACGTAGCCGCATGGAAAAGGACATCATGACTCAGCGTGAAGCATTCTCTTCAAAAGCACAGGCTTTTGAGCAGGACAATCGCCGTCGTCAGATGGAAGAGCGTAATAAAATCCTGAGCCGTATTCAGGATGCTGTGAAGAAAGTTGCCAGCGATGAAGGCTATGACGTTGTCGTCGATGCCAACGCTGTTGCTTACGCAAGCAGCTCAAAAGATATTACCGCTGATGTTCTGAAGCAGGTTAAATAACAGATGCCTTCAATTCGACTGGCTGATTTAGCCCAGCAGTTGGATGCAGAATTGCATGGAGATGGCGATATCGTCATCTCCGGCATTGCTTCTATGCAATCCGCAAAAACTGACCACATTACTTTCCTCGCTAACAGCCGCTACCGTGAGCAGCTCGCCAGCTGTCAGGCCTCCGCTGTGGTGCTGACGGAAGCGGATCTGGAATGGTGCAAGAGTGCCGCTCTGATCGTCAAAGATCCCTATCTGACCTATGCGCGTATGGCGCAACTGCTGGATACTACGCCGCAACCCGCCAGCAATATTGCCCCAAGTGCTGTTATCGATCCCACTGCAACCCTGGGTGAAAATGTAGCGATTGGTGCCAACGCGGTTATCGAATCTGATGTTGTACTCGGTGATAACGTAGTCATTGGTGCTGGCTGCTTTGTGGGTAAGAAAACCCGCATTGGCGCGCATTCCCGCCTGTGGGCCAACGTGACGGTATACCATGAGATTGAAATCGGTGAGCGCTGCTTGATTCAGTCCGGCACGGTGATCGGTGCTGATGGCTTCGGTTATGCCAACGATCGTGGCAACTGGGTGAAGATTCCTCAGCTTGGCGCGGTGATCATCGGTGATCGTGTTGAAATTGGCGCCTGTACCACAATTGACCGTGGCGCGCTGGATGACACCCGCATTGGCAACGGTGTGATTATTGATAATCAGTGTCAGATTGCACATAACGTCATGATTGGCGACAATACGGCAGTTGCAGGTGGTGTGATCATGGCCGGTAGTCTGAAGATTGGCCGTTATTGTATGATTGGTGGCGCAAGTGTGATCAACGGTCACATGGAAATTTGCGACAAGGTCACCGTTACCGGTATGGGAATGGTGATGAGACCAATCACGGAACCTGGGGTATACTCTTCGGGCATTCCGCTACAACCGAATAAAACCTGGCGTAAAACTGCAGCGCTGGTGATGAACATCGATGAAATAAGCAAACGCCTGAAAACCATCGAACGTAAGGTCAACAAAGACTAACCGGTACGCTCCGGAACAGGCGCACAGATGCACGGAATGCCTTGAGGCGGTGAACGCTTACAGGCAACACCGTGCTTTTTGCATCGTTCAGATTGCACCGGATACGACAATCATCATCAACTGCCCGGCTTTCATAATTAAAACATGCTAAGCAGGGAAGCCAGACACACTGATTTGCGGCCTGCTAAGGATCATTTGGTCTGTGCAGGCCGTGTTATTAATGCCATCAGAATTTTTAGGACAGGAAGAGTATTTTGACTACTGAAACTCATACTCTGAAAATTGAAGAGATTTTAGAACTGCTGCCGCACCGTTACCCGTTTCTGCTGGTCGACCGCGTTCTTGAGTTTGAAGAGCATAAATTTTTACGCGCTGTAAAAAACGTATCTGTAAATGAACCGTTTTTCCAGGGGCACTTCCCTGGTAAACCGATTTTTCCGGGCGTCCTGATTCTGGAAGCAATGGCACAGGCCACCGGCATTCTGGCGTTTAAAAGCGTGGGCAAACTGGAACCAGGCGAACTTTACTATTTCGCCGGTATCGATGAAGCACGCTTTAAACGTCCGGTTGTGCCTGGCGACCAGATGATCATGGAAGTCACTTTCGAAAAAACCCGTCGTGGGCTGACGCGCTTTAAAGGCGTGGCAACCGTTGATGGCAAAATTGTCTGTGAAGCTACCATGATGTGCGCCCGCAGCCGGGAGTCTTAATCAGTGATTGATCAAACCGCCGTAATCCACCCAAGTTCTGTCATCGAAGAGGGCGCTGTTATTGGCCCTCGCGTTCGCATTGGTCCTTTCTGCTATATCGGGGCGCATGTCGAAATCGGTGAAGGAACCGTGCTCAATTCTCATGTCGTGGTCAATGGCCACACACGTATCGGCAAAGAAAATCAGATTTACCAGTTTGTCTCCATCGGTGAGGTAAACCAGGATCTGAAATATGCCGGAGAACCCACGCGCGTTGAAATTGGCGATCGTAACCGCATTCGTGAAAGCGTAACGATTCACCGTGGCACCGTGCAGGGCACCGAAGTCACCGTTATTGGCAACGATAATCTGCTGATGGTCAATACGCACATTGCGCATGACTGTACCATTGGCAATCGTTGCATCTTTGCGAATAACGCGACCCTGGGTGGCCATGTCACCGTTGATGATTTTGCTATCATCGGCGGCATGACGGCGGTTCATCAGTGGTGCACCATTGGCGCACACGTGATGGTTGGCGGCTGTTCTGGCGTTGCCCAGGATGTGCCGCCTTACGTGATTGCTCAAGGGAATCACGCTACGCCGTTTGGTATCAACATTGAAGGCCTGAAACGTCGTGGCTTCAGCAAAGAGTCTCTTCACGCAATTCGCAATGCCTATAAGCTGCTTTATCGCAGTGGCAGAACGCTGGATGAAGTGAAACCGGAAATCGAAGCGATTGCGCAGCAGCATCCTGAAGTGCAGCCGTTCTACGATTTCTTTGCCCGATCGACCCGAGGCTTAATTCGCTAACTCATGTCTGAGCGTCCACTCGTTATTGCCCTTGTCGCCGGAGAAACCTCCGGCGATATTCTTGGCGCCGGCCTTATCCGCGCGCTGAAAGCTAAGCATCCTGATACCCGCTTTGTTGGCGTTGCCGGCCCGCGTATGCAGGCTGAAGGCTGCGAAGCCTGGTATGAAATGGAAGAGCTGGCGGTGATGGGCATTGTTGAAGTGCTTGGTCGCCTGCCGCGTCTGATCAAAATAGGCGGCGATTTAACGCGTCGCTTTACCGCATTAAAACCTGATGTTTTTGTTGGCATCGACGCGCCTGATTTTAATATCACGCTGGAAGGCCGCCTGAAACGGCAGGGTATTCGCACCATCCACTATGTCAGCCCGTCAGTATGGGCATGGCGACAGAAGCGTGTGTTCAAAATTGGCCGCAACACCAATATGGTGTTGGCATTTTTGCCGTTTGAAAAAGCGTTCTACGATCGCTTTAACGTGCCTTGCCGCTTTATCGGCCACACTATGGCCGATGCGATGCCGCTGCAACCGGACAAGCTGGCCGCTCGCCGCACGTTAGGCATTGCTGAGGATGCGCATTGCCTGGCGCTGCTGCCAGGCAGTCGCGGTGCTGAAGTGGAAATGTTGAGCGCCGATTTCTTACGCACGGCGCAGATACTGCGGCAAACCTGGCCCGACCTGGAAATTGTCGTGCCGCTGGTAAACGCCAAACGGCGTGAACAGTTTGAGCAGATCAAAGCGCAGGTTGCGCCAGAGTTAACCATGCATTTGCTGGACGGCCATGGGCGTGAAGCGATGGTGGCCAGCGATGCGGCTCTGCTTGCTTCCGGCACCGCCGCGCTGGAATGTATGCTGGCGAAATGTCCCATGGTTGTGGGATACCGCATGAAGCCGGTGACCTTCTGGCTGGCTGAGCGGCTGGTTAAAACTGACTACGTTTCCCTGCCAAACTTGCTCGCTGGCCGTGAACTGGTCAAAGAGTTGCTGCAGGATGAATGTCAGCCGGAAAAATTAGCCGCGGCATTAAAACCACTGTTGATGCCAGGCGAAACGCGTAAAGCGTTGCTGGACACATTTACTGAACTGCACCAGCAAATTCGCTGGAACGCAGATGAGCAAGCGGCGCAGGCCGTACTGGAGTTGGCGTTTGACTAATTTTATCTATCCGCTGGCCACTACGATAGCAGGCGTTGATGAAGTCGGGCGAGGACCGCTGGTCGGCGCGGTGGTCACCGCTGCGGTGATCCTCGATCCGGCAAACCCGATCCCTGGCCTTGCCGATTCAAAAAAATTATCTGAGAAGCGACGCAATGCGCTCTATGATCTGATTATTGAGCGATCGCTTGCCTGGAGTCTCGGTCGCGCTGAGCCGGAAGAGATTGATCGGCTGAATATTCTGCATGCGACTATGTTAGCGATGCAGCGTGCCGTGGCTGGATTATCGCTGACGCCAGATTATGTATTGATCGATGGCAACCGCTGTCCAGCATTGCCGATGCTGTCGCAGGCGGTGATAAAAGGCGATAGTCTGGTGGCTGAAATCAGTGCCGCGTCGATACTCGCCAAGGTCACACGCGATCGTGAAATGGCCGAACTGGATTTGCAGTTTCCTGATTACGGCTTTGCCCAGCATAAAGGTTATCCCACCGCTTTCCATCTGGAAAAGCTGGCGAAACATGGCGCAACGCCGCATCACCGACGCAGTTTTGCCCCGGTGCGTAATGCCCTGCTGGATGCAGAAGTGCTGGCCTCGTCCCGCACGCTGTAATGGCTTCAACCTGTTTTAAGCGGAAAATACTATGGCCGAACCACGTTTTATTCACCTGCACGTACACAGTGATTATTCGATGGTCGATGGACTGGCCAAAACCGGGCCGCTGGTAAAAAAAGCGGCAGCACTTGGCATGCCTGCCATTGCCATTACCGATTACACCAACCTCTGTGGTCTGGTGAAGTTCTACGGTACGGCACACGGTGCTGGCATCAAGCCGATTATCGGCGCCGATTTCCAGGTCGCCAGCGAGCTGATGGGCGACGAGCTCACCTATCTCACCGTGCTGGCCTCCAATAACGACGGCTATCAAAACCTGACCCAACTCATTTCGCGCGCCTATTTGCGTGGCTACGGCATCGCCGGTCCGATCATCGATCGTGACTGGCTGATTGAGCTGGGTGAAGGATTGATACTGCTTTCCGGTGGCCGACGCGGCGATGTCGGCCGCAGTTTATTACGTGGTAATCAGGCGCTGGTGTCACAATGCCTGGCCTTTTATCAGACACATTTTCCCGATCGTTATTACCTCGAACTGGTGCGCACCGGGCGTCAGGATGAAGAGAGCTATCTGCATGCCGCCGTTGAACTGGCCATTGCCGAATCGGTGCCGGTAGTAGCCACCAATGAAGTCTGCTTCCTGACCGAAGATGAGTTTGACGCGCACGAAATCCGCGTGGCGATTCATGATGGTTTTACCCTCGACGATCCTAAGCGCCCACGTAACTACAGTCCGCAGCAATATATGCGCAGCGAAGAAGAGATGTGCGCCCTGTTTGCTGACATCCCGGAAGCGCTGGAGAACAGCGTAGAAATTGCGCGTCGCTGCAACGTCACCGTGCGCCTTGGCGAATACTTCCTGCCGCAGTTTCCTACCGGCGAGATGACCACCGAAGATTTTCTGGTAAAAAAATCCCGTGAAGGGCTGGAAGAGCGTCTGGAATTCCTGTTTCCGGATGAGGCGGTGCGTCTGGAAAAACGCCCGGCTTACGATGAACGTCTGGAGATTGAACTGACGGTGATCAACCAGATGGGATTCCCGGGCTACTTTTTGATCGTGATGGAGTTTATCCAGTGGTCAAAAGACAACGGTATTCCGGTCGGTCCCGGCCGTGGCTCTGGTGCTGGCTCCCTGGTCGCCTATGCGCTGAAAATCACCGATATCGATCCACTGGCCTTTGATCTGCTGTTTGAACGCTTCCTGAATCCGGAACGTGTTTCCATGCCTGACTTTGACGTCGATTTCTGTATGGAAAAACGCGATCAGGTGATTGATCACGTGGCCGAAATGTATGGCCGCGAGGCGGTATCGCAAATTATCACCTTTGGTACCATGGCGGCGAAGGCGGTTATTCGTGACGTGGGCCGCGTGCTGGGCCATCCCTATGGCTTTGTTGATCGCATCTCCAAACTGATTCCGCCCGATCCCGGCATGACGCTGGAAAAAGCCTTTGTCGCTGAGCCGCAGTTGCCGGAGATTTACGAGGCGGATGAAGAGGTTAAAGCGCTGATTGATATGGCGCGTAAGCTGGAAGGCGTTACGCGTAATGCCGGTAAACATGCTGGTGGCGTGGTCATTGCCCCAACCAAAATCACCGATTTTTCCCCGCTCTATTGCGATGAAAATGGCCAGTTCCCGGTAACGCAGTTTGATAAGAACGACGTCGAATATGCCGGGCTGGTGAAATTCGACTTTTTAGGCCTGCGCACCTTAACCATCATCGACTGGGCGCTGAAGATGATCAATCCGCGCCGGGCGAAGCAGGGCCTTGAGCCGATTGATATTACTGCGATCCCGCTTGAGGATAAAAAAAGCTTCGACATGCTGCAGCGCGCGGAAACCACGGCGGTATTCCAGCTCGAATCACGCGGTATGAAAGATCTGATCAAGCGCCTGAAGCCGGACTGCTTTGAAGATATGATCGCGCTGGTGGCGCTGTTCCGTCCGGGGCCGCTGCAATCCGGCATGGTGGATAACTTTATTGACCGTAAACACGGCCGTGAAGCGATCTCCTATCCTGACATTCAGTGGCAGCACGAGTCACTGAAACCGGTGCTGGAACCGACCTACGGCATTATTCTGTATCAGGAACAGGTGATGCAGATTGCGCAGGTGCTTTCAGGCTACACACTGGGCGGTGCGGATATGCTGCGTCGCGCAATGGGTAAAAAGAAGCCGGAAGAGATGGCCAAGCAGCGCTCGGTGTTTCAGGATGGCGCCGAAAGCATGGGCATCGACGGCGAACTGTCGATGAAAATCTTCGATCTGGTAGAGAAATTTGCCGGTTACGGCTTTAACAAATCGCACTCGGCTGCCTACGCGCTGGTCTCCTATCAAACGTTGTGGCTGAAAGCGCACTATCCGGCGGAATTCATGGCGGCGGTGATGACCGCGGATATGGACAATACCGAGAAGGTGGTTGGCCTGGTGGATGAGTGCTGGCGTATGGGCCTCAAGGTGCTGCCGCCGGATATCAACTCCGGTCTGTATCAATTTCACGTTAATGATGAAGGCGAGATCGTTTACGGCATCGGCGCAATCAAAGGCGTGGGTGAAGGCCCGATCGAGGCGATCCTTGAAGCACGTAACCAGGATGGCTATTTTAAAGAGCTGTTTGATCTCTGCGCGCGCACCGATACCAAAAAGATCAATCGGCGGGTGATGGAAAAACTGATCATGTCCGGCGCTTTTGATCGCCTTGGCCCACACCGGGCGGCGTTGATGAGTGCGCTGCCCGATGCGCTGAAAGCCGCGGATCAGCATGCCAAAGCGGAAGCCATCGGCCAGTCAGACATGTTCGGCGTGCTGGCGGAAGAGCCGGAGCAGGTGGAGAAATCCTATGCCAGCGTGACCCGTTGGCCAGAGCAGGTTCAGCTGGATGGTGAACGCGAAACGTTAGGATTGTATCTAACCGGGCATCCGATTAATCAGTACCTTAAAGAGATCGAGCGTTATGTTGGCGGCGTGCGCCTGAAAGAGATGCACCCAACGGAACGTGGTAAGATCATTACCGCAGCCGGATTAGTGGTGTCGGCGCGTGTGATGGTAACCAAACGCGGTAACCGTATCGGCATCTGTACGCTTGACGATCGATCCGGTCGTCTTGAGGTCATGTTATTTACCGATGCCCTCGATAAGTATCAGCATTTGCTGGAAAAAGACCGTATCCTGCTCGTCAGCGGACAGGTCAGCTTCGATGATTTCAGCGGCGGGCTTAAAATGACCGCACGCGAAGTGATGGACATTGACGAAGCACGCGAAAAGTATGCTCGCGGGCTTGCTATCTCGCTGACGGACAGGCAAATTGATGACCAGCTTTTAAACCGTCTCCGTCAGTCCCTGGAGCCCCATCGTTCGGGAACCATTCCGGTGCATCTCTACTATCAGAGAGAGGACGCGCGGGCGAAGCTGCGCTTTGGTGCAGCGTGGCGTATTTCGCCCAGCGATCGTTTGCTCAACGATCTGCGATCGTTGATCGGTTCGGAGCAGGTGGAACTGGAGTTTGACTAAAACAGGAACATTATGAGTCTTAATTACCTGGATTTTGAACAGCCAATCGCGGAACTGGAAGCGAAGATTGATTCGCTTAAGTCGGTTGGCCGTCAGGATGAGAAACACGATATTAATCTGGATGAAGAAGTGCAGCGCCTGCGCGAAAAAAGCGTTGAGCTGACACGGAAAATATTCTCAGATTTGGGTGCCTGGCAAATTGCCCAGTTGGCGCGTCATCCGTTGCGCCCTTATACCTTTGATTATGTGCGTAACATCTTTACTGACTTTGACGAGCTGGCGGGCGATCGCGCCTATGCAGACGACAAAGCCATTGTTGGCGGTACCGCGCGTATTGATGGCCGGCCTGTGATGATCATTGGTCATCAGAAAGGACGTGAAACCAAAGAGAAGATTCGCCGTAACTTTGGTATGCCCGCTCCGGAAGGCTATCGCAAAGCGCTGCGCCTGATGGAAATGGCCGAGCGCTTTAAAATGCCGATCATTACTTTTATCGATACGCCGGGTGCTTACCCGGGCGTGGGTGCAGAAGAGCGCGGACAGTCCGAAGCTATCGCACGCAATCTGCGCGAGATGTCCGGTCTGAAAGTGCCGGTTATTTGCACGGTCATCGGTGAGGGCGGTTCTGGCGGTGCGCTGGCCATTGGCGTAGGCGACAAAGTGAACATGCTGCAATACAGCACCTATTCGGTGATTTCACCGGAAGGCTGCGCGTCGATTCTGTGGAAAAGCGCAGACAAAGCGCCGCTGGCTGCGGAAGCGATGGGCATTATTGCTCCTCGCCTGAAAGAGCTGAAGCTGATCGACTCGGTGATTCCTGAGCCGTTGGGTGGCGCGCATCGTCATCCACTGGAAATTGCGGCATCATTAAAATCGCAGCTGCTGGCCGATCTGGCCGATCTCGACGTGTTGAACACCGAAGAGCTGCTTAATCGTCGCTATCAGCGCCTGATGAGCTACGGTTACGCCTGATCATCACCCCAACAAAGAAAGCGCAGGGCAGAATAGCGATATTCTGCCCTTTTTTATGTGCTTTTACCGACTGCCGCGCGGGTTTCGCTATGCTTATCCCTTGCTATCACCTTCAGGAGAAGAGCCTTGAATATTATTGCGATAATGGGGCCGCACAACGCTTTTTATAAAGATGAACCCATCAGAGAACTCGATCTGGCGCTCACTCGTCAGGGCTTTAAGCTAATCTACCCGCAGGATGCCAACGACCTGTTAAAGCTGATTGAACACAATCCGCGCATCTGCGGCATTATTTTCGACTGGGACGAATACAGCCTCGAGTTATGCAGCGAAATTCATCTGCTCAACGAATACCTGCCGCTCTACGCCTTTATCAACACGCACTCTTCTTTTGATGTCAGCCTCAATGAAATGCGCATGGCGCTATGGTTCTTTGAATATGCGCTGGATGCTGCTGAAGAAATCGCGCAGCGCATCCGTCAGTATACCGATGAATATATTGATACCATTACGCCGCCGCTGACCAAAGCACTGTTCACCTATGTGAAAGAGGGCAAGTATACCTTTTGTACGCCAGGTCATATGGCGGGCACCGCCTTTCAAAAAAGTCCGGTCGGCAGCTTGTTTTACGATTTTTTCGGTGGCAATGCGCTGAAGGCGGATGTATCGATCTCGGTAACCGAGCTCGGATCGTTACTGGATCACACCGGGCCGCATCTGGAAGCTGAAGAATATATCGCCCGCACGTTTGGTGCCGAGCAGAGTTATATGGTGACCAATGGCACGTCGACATCGAATAAAATTGTCGGTATGTATGCTGCGCCTGCCGGCAGCACGGTGCTGATCGATCGCAACTGCCATAAGTCGCTGACTCATCTGCTGATGATGAGCAACATTGTGCCCATCTGGCTCAAGCCGACGCGCAATGCACTTGGCATCCTCGGTGGCATTCCGAAGCGCGAATTCACCCGCGAGAGTATCGCTCTGAAGGTGGCACAAACCGAAAACGCCAGCTGGCCGGTGCATGCGGTAATCACCAATTCGACCTACGATGGTCTGCTCTACAACACGCAGTACATCAAAGAGACGCTGGATGTGCCATCGATCCACTTTGATTCCGCCTGGGTTCCTTACACCAATTTTCATCCTATTTATCAGGGCAAAAGCGGCATGAGCGGCGATCGTATGCCGGGCAAAGTGTTTTATGAAACGCAGTCAACGCACAAGCTGCTCGCGGCATTTTCTCAGGCGTCGATGATTCATATTAAAGGCGATTACGATGAGCAGACCTTTAATGAAGCCTACATGATGCACACCACGACGTCGCCGAACTATCCGATTGTCGCCTCAATTGAAACGGCTGCGGCGATGCTGCGCGGTAATCCGGGCCGCCGCCTGATAAATCGCTCGGTGGAACGCGCGCTGCATTTCCGGCGTGAGGTGCAGCGTCTGCGGGAAGAGTCAGAAGGATGGTTTTTTGATATCTGGCAGCCCGACGGCATCGATGAGGCGGAATGCTGGCCGATTCAGCCGGGTGACGAAGCGTGGCACGGTTTTACGCATGCCGATCGCGATCATATGTACCTCGATCCGATCAAGGTGACTATTTTAACCCCCGGCATGAGTGAGCTTGGCGACATGGCGGCTGAAGGGATCCCGGCGGCGCTGGTAGCGAAATTCCTCGATCAACGCGGCGTAGTGGTGGAAAAAACCGGGCCTTATAACCTGCTTTTTCTGTTCAGCATTGGTATCGATAAGACCAAAGCAATGAGCCTGCTGCGCGGCCTGACCGAATTTAAACGCGCCTTCGATCTGAATCTGCGCGTCAAAAATATGCTGCCCGATCTCTACGCAGAAGATCCCGACTTTTACCGCAACATGCGTATTCAGACGCTGGCTGCGGGCATTCATAACATGATCCGCCAACACGATCTGCCGCGTTTGATGTTGCAGGCATTCGATACGCTGCCGGAGATGAAAATGACGCCGCATCAGGCATTTCAGCAACAGGTCACCGGCAATGTAGAAACAGTGTCGATCGATCAATTAATCGGCCGCGTTTCAGCCAATATGATCCTGCCGTATCCGCCGGGCGTGCCGCTGGTCATGCCGGGCGAGATGATCACCGAGGCAAGTCGGGCGGTACTCGATTTTCTGCTGATGCTCTGCACAATAGGCGAGCATTATCCTGGCTTTGAGACCGATATTCATGGTGCTACGTTAACGGAAGAAGGGCGCTATCTGGTACGCGTGCTAAAAGAGCAGCCGTCGATATAATCCAGAAAAGTCGTGCTTGCGGCGATGCGGTGAGCGGCATAAGGTACGCGTCACAAAAAATTTTCAGGAGTTTTCATGTTAGGACTGAAGCAGGTTCATCACATCGCCATCATTGCCACCGACTATGCGCGCAGCAAAGCATTCTATTGCGACATTCTTGGCTTCACGCTGATGGGCGAGTTTTTTCGTGAAGAACGCAACTCGTGGAAAGGCGATCTGGCGTTAAACGGTCATTACACCATTGAGCTGTTCAGCTTTCCTGAACCGCCGGCGCGCGTCAGTCATCCTGAAGCCTGCGGCCTGCGCCATCTCGCCTTTAGCGTTGATGATATTGATGCGGCATGGCAACTGCTGCAACAGCAGGGCGTACAGTGTGAGCCGGTGCGTATCGATCCGCTGACCGGCAAGCGGTTCACCTTCTTTGCCGATCCCGATGGATTGCCGTTAGAACTTTATCAGGCGTAAAATAACCAGCTGTCGGGCCGCACTGCGCGGCCCGCTCTGTTTGAGAGTGCCATGTCCCGTTTAGCCCATCTGAATATCCTGCAATCCTGCCGGCGTCTGCTGGTGGCATTTAGTGGCGGGCTGGATTCTACCGTGCTGTTGCATCAGCTGGCAGGCTGGCGGCAACAGCACGATGTCGAACTGCGCGCGATCCATATACATCATGGCCTCAGTCCCCATGCCGATGAATGGGTTATGCATTGTCAGCAGCTGTGTGGGCAATGGCAAATACCGTTGATCGTTGAGCGAGTTGTTGTTAACGGTCGCGAGGCGGGCATTGAGGCCGCGGCCCGTGCGGCGCGCTATACGGCATTTCGCCAGGCGCTGCTGATGGATGAAGTGCTGGTTACCGCGCAGCATCTTGACGATCAGGCGGAAACCCTGCTGTTGGCGTTGAAACGCGGCAGCGGACCGGCAGGCCTGGCGGCAATGCCTGCCACGCTCTCGCTGGGTGAACATCAGCTGGTGCGGCCGCTGCTAACGCAGTCTCGTGCGCAGCTTGTCGAGTGGGCACAGGCGTATCAACTCAGTTGGATCGAGGATGAAAGTAATCTCGATACCCGCTTTGATCGTAACTTTCTGCGTCAACAGGTGCTGCCAATACTCAGCGCCCGCTGGCCACACTTTTCTCAGGCGGCGGCGCGCAGTGCGGCACTGTGCGGTGAACAGGAACAGCTGCTCGATGAATTGCTCGCCGCGTCGCTGTCCCAGCAGATACAGGGCAACGGATCGCTACTGATTCCACCGCTGCTGAACCTGAGCGAGGCGCATCGCAATGCGTTGCTGCGCCGCTGGATTGCGCAACAGGGCGGAAAAATGCCATCGCGCGACGCGCTGGCTCGCATCTGGCATGAAGTGATTCTCAGCCGACCCGACGCTGTGCCTTGCCTGCAACTCGGCCTGCATCAGCTGCGCCGTTATCGTGATGCACTTTACTGGCTGCCGCCATTTGCAGATATCAGCCAGCAGGTGCTGCCCTGGCAGGCGCCCTGGGCCGCATTGCAACTGCCCGATAACCTTGGCATTGTGCATCGCGCCGACGTGGGTCAGCAGGTGCGTGCGCCACGTGAAGATGAAAGGGTCAGCATACGGTTTCAGGCGCGCGGGCATGTTCATATTCTCGGCCGCAACGGTGGCCGCAGTATGAAAAAAATCTGGCAGGAACTGGGCATTCCGCCGTGGCAGCGCGAGCGCACGCCGCTGATTTATTACAATGAACAACTGATCGCCGCGCCTGGCCTGTTTACTACCGTGCAGGGGCGCGACGATACCGATTCCGGCTGGCATATTTGCTGGCAACACCATGAGTAAGATAAGCATGAATAAAGGGATAATTGCGCTGCTGCTTATGGCCAGCGCGCCCGCTTTCGCTGCTGGCGACAGTAAAGCCGGTGAGCAAAAAGCAGCCGCCTGCATGGCCTGCCATGGCGCCGCAGGCAAAGCAGCGGTGCCGCTTTACCCAAACCTTGCGGGACAACACGCCGACTACCTGGCGCATGCATTGCAGGCTTACAAGAAAGGTGAGCGTAATGGCGGTCAGGCAGAGGTGATGAAGGCGTTTGTGGCGGGATTAAGCGATGACGATATAGCAGATTTGGCGGCCTGGTACAGCTCGTTGCAGCCGTGAGAGAGGGCGGGAAAAGACCCGCCCGCACTCGTTTAGTCAGCGTCGCTCATCACCACGGTGCCAATTTCTGGATGTTCAAAACTGGCAATATGATCGAGACGTAACTGTCGTGCTTCGCCGGAGAGATTGATTTCCAGATACTCAACGTTTTTGCGCGATACCATGTCTACCGCTTCGGCCTTTAGCTTTTCGCCATCTTTCAACGCCAGCGATAACATCCATTTTTTCTGGCAGGCGAGTTCCAGGTTGTCATAGTCGTCGCAGTTGATCGGTGTATAGGCTTCATTCGTTAACATAATCGCTCACCAATAAGTTGGCGGCAGCATAGGCTGCCTGTTCCCTGACAGAAGAGTTTAGCGCAGAATTGGCGGCTATCTCATCGAGCGCTTTCAATGCACATCCGATAGCATCCGGGATATATCCCAGGTCACCGCTTCCAATTTCGGCATAACGTTGGCGAACCAGTTCACAATATTTATGCACTTATACCTCCCCTCAGAGCCTTTTTAGCTGGCTGTTTTCCACTATATCATAGGAAATTGCGTGAAATCAGCCGCCGTGAAGCGGAATGCTGTGTGTCTGGGGTACAATAGTGCGTAAAACCAGAGAGGAAAATCATGGCACTGAAAGCCACCATCTATAAAGCTAACCTGAGCATTGCCGATTTGGATCGTCAGGTCTATTTCGATACCAGCCTGACGCTGGCGCGCCATCCTTCGGAAACGGAAACGCGGCTGATGCTACGCCTGGCCGCCTGGCTCTGCCACGCCGATGAACGCCTGCAGTTTACCCGCGGTTTGTGCGCGGACGATGAGCCTGAAATCTGGCGGCTCAACGATCATCAGGGCATTGAGTGCTGGATTGAACTCGGCCTGCCGGATGAAAAGCGCCTGAAGAAAGCGAGCCATCGTTCGGCGGCGGTCTGGTTGTATGCCTATAGTGCTCGCGCAGCGACGGTATGGTGGCAGCAACATCGCGATAAGCTGGCTCAGCTGAGTAACTTAACGGTGCGCTATTTGGATGATGAGCAGCTCGAAAAGTTAACCGCGTTGGCGGCGCGTAACATGAATCTGCAGGCAACGGTGCAGGATGGCGTGCTGTGGCTCTCCGCTGAAGATCAGCATGTTGAGCTGCACTTTACCGAATGGCAACAGGTGAATCAGCCAGCATGATTACGCTCTCTCGACAGGTCACCCTCGCCGATAACGAAATTGAACTGACGGCTATCCGGGCGCAGGGCGCGGGCGGTCAGAACGTGAATAAATCTTCCACCGCCATCCATTTGCGTTTCGATATCCGCGCCTCTTCGCTACCGGAGTTTTACAAGACGCGGCTGCTGGAAGCGACGCATCATCTGATTACTCCAGAAGGTATTGTAATCATCAAGGCGCAGGAGTATCGCAGCCAGGAGATGAACCGCGAAGCGGCACTGCAGCGCCTGAAAAACCTGATCAATGAACTCACCGTGGTGGAAAAAGCCCGCCGTCCTACGCGGCCAACGCTGGCTTCCAAAAAACGCCGGCTGGAAGGCAAAACGCGCAAAAGCACGACCAAAGCACTACGCGGTAAGGTGTTGTAACAGCAGCGCGTTGGCAGGATATACACGCTGCTGATCAACACAGACATAAAAAAGCCACCGCAGAGGGTGGCTGAGAGAGTCAGGGCAGGGCGTTAGCCTTTAATGGCGCTAATCAGGAAGTCGACGATGGCATCTTTCTTGATCATCTGCTTTTCACCTTCGCGGCGCGCTTTGTATTCCACTTCTTCGCTGTCCAGATTACGATCGCCGATCACAATGGTATGCGGCACGCCGATCAGTTCCATATCAGCAAACATCACGCCTGGGCGCTCTTTACGATCGTCCAGAATGACGTCAATGCCGTGGCTGCGCAGCGTGTCATACAGCGTCTCTGCAACCTCTTTCACGCGGAAAGATTTGTGCATATTCATTGGCAGAATAGCAACCTGGAAGGGTGCCAGAGCGGCTGGCCATATGATGCCGCGCTCGTCATGGTTCTGCTCAATCGCCGCCGCGACCACACGCGTGACTCCGATACCGTAACAGCCCATCGTCAGCGTCTGGTTACGGCCTTCCTCGCCCTGAACAGACGCTTTCATCGCGTCAGAATATTTGGTGCCGAGCTGGAAAATGTGGCCCACTTCGATACCGCGTTTAATCTGCAGCGTGCCTTTACCGTCCGGGCTGGCGTCGCCTTCCACCACGTTGCGAATATCAGCAACCTGCGGCAGCGGCAGATCGCGCTCCCAGTTAACACCGATAAGATGTTTACCGTCGCGGTTGGCACCGGCAGCAAAATCACTCATCTTCTCAACACTGCGATCGATCACAATCGGCAGCTCCAGGCCAACCGGACCCAGCGAGCCCGGACCGGCACCGACAGCGGCGCGAATCTCTTCCTCGGTGGCAAAAGTCAGCGGTGCTGCGACCAGATCGAGTTTTTCCGCTTTGACTTCGTTCAACTCGTGATCGCCACGGACCAGCAGCGCGACCAGCGTATGGCCGCTCTCTTCTGCAGCTTTGACCAGCAGCGTTTTTACCGTTTGGGTAATGGGCAGAGCAAACTGCTCAACCAGCGCGGCAATGGTTTTAGCGTCAGGCGTGTCGATCTCTGTCATATCCTGCGCGGGCTGCGCACGCTCACCGGCTGGAGCAACCGCTTCGGCCAGCTCAATATTGGCGGCATAGTCAGAATCGGTTGAGAAAATCACATCATCTTCGCCGCTGTTGGCCAGCACCTGAAATTCGTGTGATGCGCTGCCACCGATCGAACCGGTATCCGCCTGCACTGCGCGGAAATCCAGCCCCATACGGCTGAAAATCTGGCTGTAGGCGCGGTACATCGCCTCATAGGTTTCCTGAAGCGATGCCTGTGAGGTATGAAAGGAGTAGGCATCTTTCATGATGAACTCACGCGAACGCATGACGCCAAAACGCGGGCGCACTTCATCACGGAATTTGGTCTGAATCTGGAACAGATTTAGCGGCAGCTGTTTGTAAGAGCTCAACTCGTTACGAATCAGATCGGTAATCACTTCTTCGTGGGTTGGACCCAGTACAAAAGGGCGATCGCTGCGATCGCTGATACGCAGCAGCTCCGGGCCATATTGTTCCCAACGTCCACTCTCCTGCCACAGATCGGCGGGCTGCACCACCGGCATTGAAATCTCAATCGCGCCCGCGTTGTTCATCTCTTCACGCACGATATTTTCGACTTTTTTCAATACGCGCAGGCCGGTCGGTAACCAGGTGTATAAACCCGAAGCGAGTTTACGGATCATGCCAGCACGCAGCATAAGCTGGTGGCTGATGACTTCGGCGTCAGAAGGCGTCTCTTTTTGAGTGGCAAGCAAATATTGAGTAGTGCGCATTGATTACGATTCCATGTGGACGGAAAGCCAGTTAACGGGCCAAAAATTGCTGGCCGCTAGTGTACCAGCGTCATGGAATCCTAAAAAGCGTGTTTTAACGTCGATCCACTGCAACAACCAGCGTGGCGCCGGCATCAATGCGCCAGCGCACGTTGAAATCAAGCAGCCAGGCAGCATACTCACGATCGGGTTCATCACCCTTGCGATAGGCGGGCCGCGGATCCTGTGCCAGCACGTCATGAATGAAGCGCTGCAGATGCGGAAAATGCGCCTGCTCATCGGCAATCTGCTTCAGCGCATGTTCGCTGAACGCTACCGGCATGGCGGCAGCCGGCGGCAGCTGAGCAAATCCGGCGCGTGCATCCGGTAATGCTTCGGCAAAGGGCAGATAGGGTTTGATGTCAATCACCGGCGTGCCATCAACCAAATCGAGACTACCCAACTGCAAAATCACCTGATTGCCCTCGCAGCGCACCGCTTTTAGCTCAACCAGCGACATGCCTACAGGGTTAGGGCGAAAGGTCGAACGCGTGGCAAAAACACCCATACGCGCATTACCGCCGAGGCGAGGCGGCCGCACCGTCGGCCGCCATCCCGCTGATTGCGTTTGATGAAATACAAACAGCAGCCATAAATGACTGAAGCTTTCCAGGCCGCGTACCGCCTCAGGTTGATTATACGGCGCCTGCAGATGCAGTTCTCCACCGCCGTCAGCGACTAAACCGGGCTGACGCGGAACGGCAAATTTCTCTTTCCACGGCGAATGAATCACGCCGATCTGCTCGAAAGAGAATGCACTCATTGGCTGCTAACTTTTAAAGCGGATCCCTGACAGATGGCCTGACGATGACAGCCTGCGCCACTGGTGATGATTTCGCATTTGTGCAGCAACACCGCGTTAGCCTTCATTGATGAGGCTTTAATCTGCATGCGTTTGCGCGCGGTATTCAGGTTGGCGGGGGAATCCTGCGTTGAGATCTGGCAATCTTCGCCAGAGACTTCGCCTAAATCACGAAAGGGCTTGCTGAGCAGATCGGTCGTATCGGTATAAATTTTTACCGGCGCCGGGCGCGGTGTCACTTTATGCGCGGGTGTTGTTTTTGAAGCAGGCAGCGGGGTGATCGGCTGATACGGCTTATGAATAAGGGAACACCCTGTCAGCATCAATGCTAACAAACAGAGCGGTAAAGCGCGCATGGGAACATCCTTATGTGTATACAAGTGGCGGTATTGAAGCAAGCTCGCTGATAAATGACAAGTCGCGGGCTGAAATCGCACCATAGAAAAAGGGCGACGTTGCCGCCGCCCTTTTTGCTGTGAAGAGGCCTTACCAGCCTTTCACGGCACCACCGTTAAAGATTTTTTCAGCGGCAGCGGCCACTTCATCAGAGTGGTAAGCCTGAACGAATTTCTTCACGTTTTCCGCGTCTTTATTATCTTCGCGTGAAACGATCAGGTTAACGTATGGAGAGTCTTTGTCTTCCACGAAAATGCCATCTTTCGCTGGAGTCAGGCCGATCTGGCTGGCATAGGTAGTATTGATAACCGCCAGCGCAATCTGCTGATCGTCCAGAGAACGTGGCAGCTGTGGCGCTTCCAGCTCAACAATCTTCAGCTTCTTCGGGTTTTCAACGATATCCAGCGACGTTGGCAGCAGGCCCACATCATCCTTCAGCTTGATCAGGCCCACTTTCTGCAGCAGCAGCAGGGTGCGGCCAAGGTTAGTGGGATCGTTAGGAATAGCAATTTGCGCGCCTTCCTGCAGTTCATCAATGGATTTGATTTTTTTCGAGTAGCCTGCGATAGGGAAGACAAATGTGTTACCGACCGGCACCAGCTTATAGCCGCGATCTTTGATCTGCTGATCCAGATACGGTTTGTGCTGGAAGGCATTGGCGTCAATGTCGCCTTTGCTTAACGCTTCGTTAGGCAATACGTAATCGTTAAAGGTCACCAGCTCAACGTCCAGACCGTATTTCTCTTTGGCCACTTTCTGCGCCGCTTCAGCAACCTGCTGCTCGGCACCCACAATCACACCCACTTTGATGTGATTCGGATCTTTCTCTTCCTGACCACAACCAGCCAGCGCCATTGCACCCAGCAGCGCACCCACAGCGGCAATTTTTTTGAATGTAAAAGACATATCCTATCCTTAATAGTCGCAATAATTGATGTTGCTTGTTTATTTGTGAGTCACTGCGCGTACGATGCGGTCACCACAGAACTGAATTAAATACACCAGAATCACTAACAACACTAATACCGTATTCATCACAGTAGCGTTATAACCGACATAACCGTACTGAATGCCGATCTGTCCCAGACCGCCAGCGCCTACCGCGCCACCCATGGCTGAATAACCAACCAGCGTAATCAACGTAATTGTAGCGGCGTTGATCAGCCCCGGCAGCGCTTCAGGCAGTAATACCTTGCGGATAATCTGCATCGGTGTCGCACCCATTGCGCGTGATGCTTCAATTAAGCCGGTAGGCAGCTCCAGCAGGGTATTTTCCACCATGCGCGCAATAAAGGGCGCGGCGCCAATGGTAAGCGGCACAATCGCCGCCTGCAGACCGATCGACGTACCAACGAGCACGCGGGTAAACGGAATCATCCATACCAGCAGAATAATGAACGGAATAGAGCGGAAGATATTGACCAGCGCGGATACCGAACGGTACAGCTTCACGCTCGGCATAATCTGCCCTGGACGCGTGATATACAGCAGCACGCCGAAAGGCAGCCCCACCGCAAAGCCGAGAAAGCCCGAAACGAAGGTCATAACCAGCGTTTCCCATACGCCGCGGGCGAGTAACCACATCATTGCCTCAGACATAACCCAGCACCTCAACTTTCACATGATTTTCCTGCAGATAGGCAACGGCGGCCTGCGTATCCGTTTCGCTGCCGTGCATCTCTGCCAGCATGATGCCAAATTTAACGCCACCGGCGTAATCCATCTGGGCGCTGATAATGTTGTTGTTCACATTAAAGCGACGAGCCGTCTCTGACAGCAGCGGCGCGTCGACAGATTTGCCGGTGAATTCCAGACGCAATAAAGGAATGCCGTTCTGTCCGACTGTGGCTGACAGGCGATCGGCATAATCTTCCGGGATATCGAGATGCAGCGTCGACTGAATAAACTGCTGAGCAAGCGGCGTCTTTGGATGAGAGAAGACTTCGCTAACCGTGTCTTTTTCAATGAGCTGACCCTGACTGATCACCGCTACCTGATCACAGATGCGCTTGACCACATCCATTTCATGCGTGATTAACAGGATGGTTAAACCAAGGCGACGGTTAATATCCTTCAATAGCGCCAGGATAGAACGGGTAGTGGCGGGATCGAGTGCGCTGGTGGCCTCATCGCACAACAGGACTTTTGGATTGCTGGCCAGGGCACGAGCAATGGCGACGCGCTGTTTCTGTCCGCCCGACAGGTTTGCTGGCCAGGCGTCCTGTTTATCGGCCAGGCCAACCAGCTCAAGTAGTTCATTAACCCGCGTCTTAATCTCTTCACGCGAGGCATTACCCAGCTCAAGCGGCAGAGCAACGTTGCCGAACACCGTGCGTGAGTTCATTAGGTTAAAATGTTGAAAGATCATGCCGATTTCACGGCGCGCTTCCGTCAGTGCTTTTTCAGAAAGAGCGGTAAGATCTTTGCCATCAACCAATACGGTGCCGGAAGTGGGGCGCTCCAGTAGGTTGACGCAACGAATGAGCGTGCTTTTACCGGCGCCGGATGCGCCAATCACGCCATAAATCTGTCCGGCCGGAACATGCAGGCTGACATCATTAAGCGCTGATATGGTGCGTGTACCTTGCTCGAACACTTTGGTTATGTTGTTAAGTTTTATCATTAATCTTTATTATCGTAATCAAGTTGCCCATGGTGTACCGCCCTGGCTGTGCAGAACGGTCGAATTAGCTACGGATGTTAAGGCATCCAGACGTCTAAATCAATCGAAGTCATTCAATCCGCCATTCTCTCTTCTATTGCAATCATGCGATACTCAGCAGCATCTTTTGTAGCAGGAGCGTCTACGTGACCACTAAAGTCCCGGCAATTTTTCTCGATCGTGATGGCACCATTAATGTCGATCATGGGTATGTTCATGAAATCGACAATTTTCAGTTTATCGACGGCGTGATCGACGCTATGCGTGAACTCAAGGAAATGGGTTTTGCGCTGGTCATTGTGACCAACCAGTCTGGTATCGCTCGCGGCATGTATAGTGAAGAGCAATTCATGCAGTTAACGGAATGGATGGACTGGTCGCTGGCCGATCGCGATATCGATCTGGACGGCATTTATTTTTGCCCGCATCTGCCTGATGCATCGGTTGAAAACTATCGTCAGCAGTGCGACTGCCGTAAACCGCAACCCGGCATGATTTTATCAGCAGCAGAAGAGCTGGATATTGATCTGGCAGCTTCTTATATCGTCGGCGATAAAATTGATGATGTTATGGCCGGTAAAGCGGCAGGCGTGGGTAAAACAGTACTGGTGCGTACGGGTAAGCCCGTAACGCCTGAAGGCGAAGCGGCGGCAGATTGGGTAATAGAGAGTCTCGCATCGCTACCGCGCGTATAAAACAGGGTTAAACAGGCTGCTTTGACTAACTTTTAAGCGAACGAAATAAAAGTTAAAAAAAGCACTTGTCAGCTCGCAGAAAATCCCTATACTGCGCCTCCACTGACACGGAACAACGGCTTACACAGCGGCGCGTCAGGAGGTTCGGGAAGCTGAACCGCCGGAAAAAATCCTGAGAAAAGGGATTGACTCCGAAGGAGGAAAGCGTAATATACGCCACCTCGCAACGGACGGTTAACCCGCCGGTTGCGCTGCTCTTTAACAATTTATCAGACAATCTGTGTGGGCACTCGCAGGATTGATATCACGCGTCTCCGGACGCAAAAAAATATCAAGTCTTAAGAGTGAACACGTATTGAAATTCATTACGACGTTTTCCTTGAGCATCGCTTCACGAGTTGAAGCAAATCGAACTTTTAATTGAAGAGTTTGATCATGGCTCAGATTGAACGCTGGCGGCAGGCCTAACACATGCAAGTCGAACGGTAGCACAGAGGAGCTTGCTCCTTGGGTGACGAGTGGCGGACGGGTGAGTAATGTCTGGGGATCTGCCCGATGGAGGGGGATAACCACTGGAAACGGTGGCTAATACCGCATAACGTCGCAAGACCAAAGTGGGGGACCTTCGGGCCTCACACCATCGGATGAACCCAGATGGGATTAGCTAGTAGGTGGGGTAACGGCTCACCTAGGCGACGATCCCTAGCTGGTCTGAGAGGATGACCAGCCACACTGGAACTGAGACACGGTCCAGACTCCTACGGGAGGCAGCAGTGGGGAATATTGCACAATGGGCGCAAGCCTGATGCAGCCATGCCGCGTGTATGAAGAAGGCCTTCGGGTTGTAAAGTACTTTCAGCGGGGAGGAAGGGGACGAGGTTAATAACCTCGTTCATTGACGTTACCCGCAGAAGAAGCACCGGCTAACTCCGTGCCAGCAGCCGCGGTAATACGGAGGGTGCAAGCGTTAATCGGAATTACTGGGCGTAAAGCGCACGCAGGCGGTCTGTTAAGTCAGATGTGAAATCCCCGGGCTTAACCTGGGAACTGCATTTGAAACTGGCAGGCTTGAGTCTTGTAGAGGGGGGTAGAATTCCAGGTGTAGCGGTGAAATGCGTAGAGATCTGGAGGAATACCGGTGGCGAAGGCGGCCCCCTGGACAAAGACTGACGCTCAGGTGCGAAAGCGTGGGGAGCAAACAGGATTAGATACCCTGGTAGTCCACGCCGTAAACGATGTCGACTTGGAGGCTGTGAGCATGACTCGTGGCTTCCGGAGCTAACGCGTTAAGTCGACCGCCTGGGGAGTACGGCCGCAAGGTTAAAACTCAAATGAATTGACGGGGGCCCGCACAAGCGGTGGAGCATGTGGTTTAATTCGATGCAACGCGAAGAACCTTACCTGCTCTTGACATCCACGGAATTCGGCAGAGATGCCTTAGTGCCTTCGGGAACCGTGAGACAGGTGCTGCATGGCTGTCGTCAGCTCGTGTTGTGAAATGTTGGGTTAAGTCCCGCAACGAGCGCAACCCTTATCCTTTGTTGCCAGCGATTCGGTCGGGAACTCAAAGGAGACTGCCGGTGATAAACCGGAGGAAGGTGGGGATGACGTCAAGTCATCATGGCCCTTACGAGCAGGGCTACACACGTGCTACAATGGCGCATACAAAGAGAAGCGACCTCGCGAGAGCAAGCGGACCTCACAAAGTGCGTCGTAGTCCGGATCGGAGTCTGCAACTCGACTCCGTGAAGTCGGAATCGCTAGTAATCGTGGATCAGAATGCCACGGTGAATACGTTCCCGGGCCTTGTACACACCGCCCGTCACACCATGGGAGTGGGTTGCAAAAGAAGTAGGTAGCTTAACCTTCGGGAGGGCGCTTACCACTTTGTGATTCATGACTGGGGTGAAGTCGTAACAAGGTAACCGTAGGGGAACCTGCGGTTGGATCACCTCCTTACCTGAAGATACCTTCCCGCGCAGTGTCCACACAGATTGTCTGATAGAAAGTAAAGAAGCAGGACGGCTGCGAAGTCGAGACACCTTGTGTGTCCCCTTCGTCTAGCGGTTAGGACTCCGCCCTTTCACGGCGGCAACAGGGGTTCGAATCCCCTAGGGGACGCCACCTGCTCGGTGACAGGTGAAAGGTGTCGCTGAAAAATAGCCTGAAGTGCGCCCGCGGGTGTCCTTTGTGATATTTGCTCTTTAACAATCCGGAACAAGCTGAAAATTGAAACGACACGTCGTCGCGTCCCTCCGTAATAAGGGGCGCAGAGMGCGGCGTGTTCGCGTCACGCTTATGACCGCAGCGTCTCACGAGACGCCTGTGGGTTGTGAGGTTAAGTGACGAAGCGTACACGGTGGATGCCCAGGCAGTCAGAGGCGATGAAGGGCGTGCTAATCTGCGATAAGCGTCGGTAAGGTGATATGAACCGCAACAGCCGACGATACCCGAATGGGGAAACCCGGTGCACCCAGGTGCATCATTGCAGCATGAATACATAGTGCTGCAAGGCGAACCGGGGGAACTGAAACATCTAAGTACCCCGAGGAAAAGAAATCAACCGAGATTCCCCCAGTAGCGGCGAGCGAACGGGGAGGAGCCCGGAACCATCATCAGCTTGTGCATTAGTGGAAGCGTCTGGAAAGTCGCACGGTACAGGGTGACAGTCCCGTACACAAAAATGCACCTGCTGTGAGTTCGAAGAGTAGGGCGGGACACGTGGTATCCTGTCTGAATATGGGGGGACCATCCTCCAAGGCTAAATACTCCTGACTGACCGATAGTGAACCAGTACCGTGAGGGAAAGGCGAAAAGAACCCCGGCGAGGGGAGTGAAACAGAACCTGAAACCGTGTACGTACAAGCAGTGGGAGCACCTTCGTGGTGTGACTGCGTACCTTTTGTATAATGGGTCAGCGACTTATATTCTGTAGCAAGGTTAACCGTATAGGGGAGCCGCAGGGAAACCGAGTCTTAACTGGGCGTTAAGTTGCAGGGTATAGACCCGAAACCCGGTGATCTAGCCATGGGCAGGTTGAAGGTTGGGTAACACTAACTGGAGGACCGAACCGACTAATGTTGAAAAATTAGCGGATGACCTGTGGCTGGGGGTGAAAGGCCAATCAAACCGGGAGATAGCTGGTTCTCCCCGAAAGCTATTTAGGTAGCGCCTCGTGAACTCATCTTCGGGGGTAGAGCACTGTTTCGGCTAGGGGGCCATCCCGGCTTACCAACCCGATGCAAACTGCGAATACCGAAGAATGTTATCACGGGAGACACACGGCGGGTGCTAACGTCCGTCGTGAAGAGGGAAACAACCCAGACCGCCAGCTAAGGTCCCAAAGTCATGGTTAAGTGGGAAACGATGTGGGAAGGCCCAGACAGCCAGGATGTTGGCTTAGAAGCAGCCATCATTTAAAGAAAGCGTAATAGCTCACTGGTCGAGTCGGCCTGCGCGGAAGATGTAACGGGGCTAAACCATGCACCGAAGCTGCGGCAGCGGCGCGCAAGCGTTGTTGGGTAGGGGAGCGTTCTGTAAGCCGTCGAAGGTGGACTGTGAGGTCTGCTGGAGGTATCAGAAGTGCGAATGCTGACATAAGTAACGATAAAGCGGGTGAAAAGCCCGCTCGCCGGAAGACCAAGGGTTCCTGTTCAACGTTAATCGGAGCAGGGTGAGTCGACCCCTAAGGCGAGGCCGAAAGGCGTAGTCGATGGGAAACAGGTTAATATTCCTGTACTCGGTGTTGCTGCGAAGGGGGGACGGAGAAGGTTAGGTTGGCCGGGCGACGGTTGTCCCGGTTTAAGCGTGTAGGTGTGTGTTCCAGGCAAATCCGGTTCACTTTAACACTGAGGCGTGACGACGAGGCACTACGGTGCTGAAGCAACTGATACCCTGCTTCCAGGAAAAGCCTCTAAGCATCAGGCAGCATCAAATCGTACCCCAAACCGACACAGGTGGTCAGGTAGAGAATACCAAGGCGCTTGAGAGAACTCGGGTGAAGGAACTAGGCAAAATGGTGCCGTAACTTCGGGAGAAGGCACGCTGGCGCGTAGGTGGAGGGACTTGCTCCCCGAGCCGAAGCCAGTCGAAGATACCAGCTGGCTGCAACTGTTTATTAAAAACACAGCACTGTGCAAACACGAAAGTGGACGTATACGGTGTGACGCCTGCCCGGTGCCGGAAGGTTAATTGATGGGGTTATCGCAAGAGAAGCTCCTGATCGAAGCCCCGGTAAACGGCGGCCGTAACTATAACGGTCCTAAGGTAGCGAAATTCCTTGTCGGGTAAGTTCCGACCTGCACGAATGGCGTAATGATGGCCAGGCTGTCTCCACCCGAGACTCAGTGAAATTGAACTCGCTGTGAAGATGCAGTGTACCCGCGGCAAGACGGAAAGACCCCGTGAACCTTTACTACAGCTTGACACTGAACATTGAGCCTTGATGTGTAGGATAGGTGGGAGGCTTTGAAGCGCGGACGCCAGTCCGCGTGGAGCCAACCTTGAAATACCACCCTTTAACGTTTGATGTTCTAACGTGGCCCCGTGATCCGGGGTGCGGACAGTGTCTGGTGGGTAGTTTGACTGGGGCGGTCTCCTCCCAAAGCGTAACGGAGGAGCACGAAGGTCAGCTAATCACGGTCGGACATCGTGAGGTTAGTGCAATGGCATAAGCTGGCTTGACTGCGAGAGTGACGGCTCGAGCAGGTGCGAAAGCAGGTCATAGTGATCCGGTGGTTCTGAATGGAAGGGCCATCGCTCAACGGATAAAAGGTACTCCGGGGATAACAGGCTGATACCGCCCAAGAGTTCATATCGACGGCGGTGTTTGGCACCTCGATGTCGGCTCATCACATCCTGGGGCTGAAGTAGGTCCCAAGGGTACGGCTGTTCGCCGTTTAAAGTGGTACGCGAGCTGGGTTTAGAACGTCGTGAGACAGTTCGGTCCCTATCTGCCGTGGGCGCTGGAGAACTGAGGGGGGCTGCTCCTAGTACGAGAGGACCGGAGTGGACGCATCACTGGTGTTCGGGTTGTCATGCCAATGGCACTGCCCGGTAGCTAAATGCGGAAAAGATAAGCGCTGAAAGCATCTAAGCGCGAAACTTGCCCCGAGATGAGTTCTCCCTGAGACTATAAGTCTCCTGAAGGGACGTTGAAGACTACGACGTTGATAGGCCGGGTGTGTAAGCGCAGCGATGCGTTGAGCTAACCGGTACTAATGACCCGTGAGGCTTAACCTTACAACGCCACAGGCGTTTTGCAGTGACGCGGTTTCAATTTTCAGCACGTACCGGATTATCGGGCCCGCCTTTTTTGGGGGGGTCCGGAACAGAATTTGCCTGGCGGCACTAGCGCGGTGGTCCCACCTGACCCCATGCCGAACTCAGAAGTGAAACGCCGTAGCGCCGATGGTAGTGTGGGGTCTCCCCATGCGAGAGTAGGGAACTGCCAGGCATCAAATTAGGCCAGTAATGGCCATGACCTGACCGGTGACGCGGCGGGGCGATATACCTGAGTCAGCACGGACGTGCGGACGCAGTACAGAATCGGTGGAGCGGTAGTTCAGTTGGTTAGAATACCTGCCTGTCACGCAGGGGGTCGCGGGTTCGAGCCCCGTCCGTTCCGCCACTAAATAGAGAGGCCCTGACAATGATGTCAGGGCTTTTTTTATTTTTTTTGAATAGATCACACTGTCCGCCTCATTTTTAACCAGCCTCATCAAACAGCGTTTTACTATAAAATCTGCTGACCCGCCAATTTAAGCTGTTTCTCAGCGATAAAATCCTGCAATCGTCAATAAAAGCAGCGAGCAGAAACATTTACTTGCGCGATTGCTCTGCTAATTGAACCTCATAGATTGAAAGTAAAGATTAAAGCCCCTATAACTGATCATCAGTAAGTTAATTTAAGGTTCAGTGGGTCACGTGCGAAAGAAAACCTATGCCATGCGCTATGTAGCAGGACAGCCAGTCGAGAGAATTTTTCCTCCTGGTGCGATGCTACACGTCGGGCAAGCACTGCCGCCAGGTGAGCCTCTTCCTGCTGAAGACACGCTAAAAGTGCTGGTCTGGAATATTTTTAAGCAGCAACGCGCTGAATGGCTGTCGGTTCTGCAAAATTTTGGCAAAGATGCTCACCTGGTTTTACTTCAGGAGGCGCAAACTACGCCAGAACTAATAGATTTTGCGACTTCCAACTATTTGGCCGCCGATCAGGTGCCTGCTTTTGTATTGCCGCAGCATCCCTCTGGTGTGATGACCCTTGCTTCCGCGCATCCTGTTTACTGCTGCCCTTTACGTGAGCGTGAGCCCCTGCTGCGTCTGGCCAAATCAGCTCTGGTTACTGCGTATCCGTTGCCGACCAAACAAATGTTAATGGTGGTCAATATCCACGCGGTCAACTTTAGTCTTGGCATCGACGTTTACAGTAAGCAGCTAGGACCGATCGGCGAGCAGATAATCCATCACACAGGGCCGGTGATTATGGCTGGCGATTTCAATGCCTGGAGCCGCCAGCGCATTAATGCGTTGTATCAGTTTGCCCGGGAGATGGGGCTGGATGAAGTCATGTTCACCGACGATCACCGCCGTAAAGCGTTTGGCAGGCCGCTGGATTTCATTTTTTATCGGGGTATGGAGGTGAAAGCAGCATCCGTTCTGGTCACTCGTGCTTCCGATCACAATCCCTTGCTGGTTGAGTTCCATCCTAACCGCACTGCTATCTTGTAAACCGCCGCTATTCCACTAAAGCGATCGCTCTGACCGGGGATGCCGATCCGCCAGCGATCCTCAAGGGCAGGGCGATAAAGGTAAAGATCGGCGGTAACCGATCAAGATTAGCAAGATTCTCTATAATCAGACTATCCGAACCCAGCAAGGCCTGATGTACCGGATAGTGATGATTCGACCATGCATCCATCGACATCGCATCGGTCCCTACTACTTTCACCTTTTTCTCTCCCAGCCAGCGCGCGCCAGCTGCCGATAAGCCAGGCCAGTCCGCAAGGAACGGAGCATGGTCAGGCCTGAGCCGCCATTTGTTATGATAGCCGGTGCGAAAAATCACAATGTCGCCTGCCGCAATTTCACCATGGCTCTCCTCCCATGCCTGCATCTCACTGATACCAAATTCAGCTGCTGCTGGCGTAGAAGACACATCAATGCAAATACCGCGCCCCAGCAACTGGCGCACGTCGATCTCCTCAATGGTTTTACCATCAGGAATAAAATGCGCAGGGGAATCAACATGGGTACCACAATGGTCGCCCATAAGGAGTTGGTTGTTGTAGTTGCCGTCTCCCGCCGCATAGCTTTCAGCGGTGGCACGAATGAATTTTGGATGTGACGGCCAGACCGGCATATTCTCTTCGTAGAGATGGCTCAATTCAACGATCTGACTGTTGCGCAGAAGTAATGGCAGATTCATTTTACCTCCTCTTTAAGGTGAACGGTTTCTCTGATAAAGCAAAGTGGGATGCAGGAGAGCAGCAGTACGCCGACAATTACCGCATAATGGACGTTAAAGCCCCAGCTGTGAATTATCCATCCGCTAACTGGCGCAACCAGAATGCCTGCGATGCCAACGGCAAGGCCAATCATTAAACCCATACTTGATGCAGCCGCCTGAGGCGCAGAATCGATCAATAGCGCATAGGCTACCGGATAAGGCGAGTTGCGGAACAGCCCCCAAAAGATCAGAATGATCCAGCCCAGCATTGCCGTATGGATAAAGGCGCACAAAGCACTGGCCACTATCCAGCCTGCGATAATAATGCCGAGCGATGATTTACGCCCCCTGACATCAGAAAAGCCACCCCAGATAATCTGTCCTATCCAGCCTGTCAGCCCGGAAGCACCTGAAATGATCGCCGCGGTAGAGAGATCTAAATGCACTTCGCGAGTCAGTTGCAGGGTCAGAAAATTAGCGATACCCATTTCTGCCCAGGTAAAGCCAAAAACCAGCGCAATCGCTAACAGGCAATTACGGTTTTTAAGGCAGCTAAAAGATGACGCGATGCTCATCTTCTTTGGCTGAGCGGCAATCGGGCGCGTCAGGTTATTTTCATTTATCCAGCTGAAAACCTTTTGATGGTTCTTTTTGGTGCCCACAATTAATTGCAGAACCACAATAATCAGGCCAATAAGTGGAATAAACAGGAAAGCCTGGCGCCAGCTGCCAAAGCTAAGAATGGCAGCGATGAGCAGTGGACCCACGAACTGGCCAAGCGGAAAGCCGGTATGGTGAACGCCAATTGCGAATCCCCGGTTCTCTTTTTGCCACCATTCGCCCAGTAGCGCGACATTAATCGGCTCAGAGCCACCTGTGCCCATTCCCATCAACACACGCAGCGCCTGAAAGGCGATCAGCGTCTTGCAGAAGGCCGTCGCGACGCCGGATACAATCTCTACGAGAACCGCCAGGCACCAGCTGTAGCAACGCCTGTAACCGGTGCCGATATAGTCGGAGAGGAAACCAAAAAGCACTGCACCGGCAAGCGTGCCGAAGAAGCTGAGAGAATTTATCCAGCCAGCCTGCATTTCAGTGAGATTGAAATCCTGCATAATCGCCGGCAGCAGGGTAGGAAGAATAATGCGGTCAATCGAGTTCATGAGAATGGCCAGCGTTGTGATTACCAGCATCCACCAGGAGATCGGATGGGCGCGAGGAATCATGCGGGCACGTACGGGCTTTGGCGTTTTTTGAGGTTGTTGTAAATGTGACATAGAAGACCCTGCCTTTGAAAACGTCGTACGATGACGTGAAGCACCTTATTATCAGATTGTTTGGCGCATCCTGTGGCGCTATCGGCTTATATTGTTATCAAGCGACTCTGCCAGTGTTATTTATCCTGAGCAGAGATGTTCTACCATACAAGTATCAATCGTATGATAAATGATCTGTGTCACGCTATCTTTGGTAACGGCGTTGTTACAAAAAATGAAACGGCAGTGGCAGGGCAGGAGGGGAAAATGAAGAAAAAAGAAAAGGCTGACGTTAAGTCAGCCTTTCGGTTTTAGCTATCTGGGGTTGCATTGTTGTCTACAAATAACGTTAGCTTATCGCCTGGTTGAATGTTTTTAGCATTGTTAACCACGCCATTCCACCGCAGCACGTCTTTGATATTGACGTTATGACGGCGGGCAATACTGGCAAGAGAATCACCCTTCTGGACCTTGTAGGTGATGCTGTTGCCGTTATCAGCTAACTCAGCGCTGTCTGTCGCGCTGGTGTTCAACGTCTGGCCCGGACGAATATCAGCTCCGCGCAGACTGTTCATCTGCTTGAGATCCTGTACCGTCACGCCCAGCTTACTGGCTATACCAGAAAGGGTATCGCCCGTACGGACTTTATAGCCGCCAGCACTGGTGGCTTTCGCCAACTCAGTGGGTTGTACCGCAGCAATATCGCCGGAAGCCAGCGAGTTGCGTAGCTTAGCGACATTCG